>DLMX01000120.1:4154-10174 GCA_002479405.1 Methylophilaceae bacterium UBA7525 | reverse complement strand
ATCTCGCCGTCTTCGGCGAAGCGCAGCTGCACGTGCGGCAACGGCTTGCCGACACTGCCCTGCAAACAGGCCTGCGGTGTGTTGACGGCGACCACAGAGCAGCTTTCGGACAAGCCATAACCCTCGAATACCGGCAGACCGGCGCGTTCCGCACGCTCAAGCAGAGCATGGGAAACGGTCGCGCCGCCGACGGCGACGAAACGCAAACTGTCGGGTACCGGCGCACCGGCCTCCACCATCATCACCAACGCCTTCAGCAACTCCGGCGTCAGCACCAGCGTGCTGGCCTTTGCCAGCAGCATGGCCTGCAACATCTTCTGTGGATCCAGTCCGCTGGCGCCGCTCAGGCCTACTTCCTGACAGGGCCGGATCACCGCACGTGCGCCGGCCAGCAAGGGTACATAGAGACCCGCGATGTTTTCCAGCAAGGTGGAAAGCGGCAGCACGCTGAGGTGCACATCGTTTCCGTTCGCGCGGGTCGCCGTCAGCAGACTGCATGCCACCTGTTCGATAGCCTGCAGACCGAGGCAGACGCCTTTGGGGTTGCCGGTCGTGCCGGAGGTGTAGGTGATTTTCAGGGTTGCCGGCGGCAGCTTCACTAGTTCTACGTCAGCCAGAGTGAACTTTGTCAGCCAGCGCCCGGCGACCTGATACTGCTGCGATGTCCTTATGCTGAACCCGGCGCCATGGAGCAAATGCTCCATGACAATCGGCTGATCGGTGATTAGCTGGTTGATGCCGGCATCACGGATGGCATGCGCCAACTGCTCTGCTGAAAAAAAGGCAGGCAAAGGCACGATGGGGAGTTCGGACGCCATTGCCGCCAAGTCGGTGACTGCCCAGGCCAGACTGTTGTCTGCAACCAGACCCAAAACACGTGCATCCTCGACAAGAAAATGCCGCTGCATGCGATCGATCTCGTAAACCAGTTCCGCATAACTCAGTGTCGCGTGACCGCCCTGCAGGGCGATACGATCGGGATCTTGTGACGCATGGTCTTTTACAGCCTGCAAAATGCGTGATGCCATCATACAGCGCTCGCGCAGGCCGGTGGAGCCAAGCGTTTGACCGCCATCACTTGCGGCTTCTCGTCGTAATAGCGACCCCAATCCGCCCGCTCGCTTTCTGCCAAGTGCGCCAGGCTGGCCCACCCCAACGGCAACAGATGCATGTTGAGCTTGCTCAGTGCATTGCGCAGGCTGGGGATACCGGTAAATACCCCCCATGTGGTACTGGTGCCGTGCAGATAGAGACTGATACTCGCCAGCAGGCTGCGTGCCGTTTCCGGATGTGCGACTGCCAGATTGCCGATCTCGACAATGTCATTACGTACCACCAGCTGGCCGCTTTGTGCTGAAATCACATGTTCCACCGGCTGTTGCAGATAGCGTTCCAGGAACAGACTGCTGTTTTCAGCGTGACGCAGACCGCAGACGGCCAGCAATTCGCCGCTGTCATTGCGCAGGCTCATCAGTTGCGGCATGAACTCCTTGACGTTGGCATCGTAGGCACGGGCAAAGATGCGATGGACGAATTGTTCCAGCTCCGCCCTGTCCTCGGCCTCGGGCCCCGAGATGGAGGTATGCACGTTTTCCGCGGAATGCAGATGCACCTGTGCGGTGAGACGTCTGCGGCTGAAATAGCGATGCAAATTATCTGCAGTGTTTTCCGTTGCAATGCTTGGGATGGCAAATCCCGGGCGAACAGAACCCGCTTCTACACTCTGGTCAGAATGCGGTTCATCATCAAGCTCAGACATAACAGGCATGGTTTCCGGCAACATATTCAGGGACTCCAGTTTTGAATACCTGAATATGCGCAAGCACCATGCCAACACTCGCCGCCCTCACTCAAATGTCACACGAAATAGATTATTTAACCTTTATAATCAATTCATTATAATAAAATATCAGGAGAGATTATCGGAACAATCCGGAGTGATATCGAATCAGAAGAAAGAGATTCGACAGTCGATCATACGAAATTTGCAGGCCGATACTCTGCAAATTTCGTATGGCCTTACCAATTTTGCAGGCTTAATCGCAGGCCAGCGGCGGTGGTGAGACCAGCCAACTGCCATCATAGTTGATCCAGGCCACGACTTTGACCCGGCCATCCACGGCACAGGCATCGACATAGCCGAGGGCACCATCGGTGTCGGCGACATAACGTAGCATGGCTTCCTGTGAATTCACCACATGCGGTGGCAACACGCCGTGGAAATATTGCTCGTTCCAGTATTCCGCCTGCGTTTCCGGCAGACTGCCCAGCACGCGCAACGAAAAACGCTGACGCAGATCATGTTGTGTCGGCAGGTTGGCCGGACGCATGCGCTTGCCGTTGGGCCAATAGAGTTTCTTGCGCAGAAAAATCAGGCTGAGCTCGGAAGCACTGAGCCGCTTCACGGCAAGATTCGCCGGCACGATGATGGCCAGCACTTCGGACTCTGCCGCATGTGCCGGCGCATGCGGCAGCTGGGTCAAGCCAAGCAGGCTCAAGCCAAGCAGTAACTGCAACACGCGAAAATTCAACATCGCCGCCATCAGAACAGGATCGCAAATGAGGCGAGAAAGCCCTTGGGCGAATCTTCACGTTGCTCATCGCCCCCCACATATTCCATCTTGAAGATGCGATTGGGAACAGGGCGCCAGGCCGTACCGACCAGCCAGCGATCGACCGATGATTCTGCCGGCCGCCTGAAATTCTCCAACCGGGCGATGGCGAACCAATGCCCGATTATTGGCGCCACCGCCTGCAGGTAGGCACCATGACCGCCATCCTTGCCGTCATTGCGGAAGCGCTGGAAGGCCTCGCCGCTCCATTCCCAGCCATGCTGCTTGTGCTGAAAATCCAGCCCCAGCATCTGATAACGCCGCCGGCCGACATCACGCTCGGAAAACTCCAGCAGCGACACCCCCCATTCCATCCTGCCGCTGAGCGTGAAACGCGCCCCGAAGGTATCGCGGAAGTCGATCTCGTCGCGCTCGAGATCCTGATCCTTCAACAGTTCGCCGAACAGCATGTACTCGAAAGCCACTTCCTTGTAGGGAAGAGCGCCGTAGAGCATGACGCCGTTGAGCGCCATGGGAAACAGGCGGCTGGTGGCCAGTGGCCGGGAAGAGGTCCAGACCAGCGGCGATGCATGGATCAGGTTCCAGCGGCCGGCTGGCGTCAAATAACGGCCGGCGCGCAGATTGAGTTTTTCGTTGAGGTTGTAATCCAGATACAGGCGCTCGATATCGAGAAAGGATTTCTGCTTGGAAAAATCATCACCCTCACGCCAGATCAGCGGATGTTCCAGTTCCAGTTCGGAGAAGAATTTGAAACGGCTGTCACCATCCCAGGTGACGATAAGACTGATTTCATTGACGGCGATCTCGGTTTTCTCGTGCCGCGGCACGATAATCCCGGCGCTGCCGTAGCCACCCAGATTGAAGCCATCCCATACACTGGCCGGACCTTCTACCGGCTGGCCTATCGGCTCGGCTGCCGCCACCTCTGCGGCGCGCGGCACCTGCACCGGAATGCAAAAAAGGCAAACCGATAGCCAGATGGCTGCGTATACCTTTCGTTTCGATGTCATCATATTTTCACCATGTTCTTGCCATGTTTTGGCGGACATTCTAATCTTGTTCAATCCGATAAGTCCGAATTCATTGCAGATGCCATGCCACACACCTTCATTCTTCTGACTCACCCATGCAGCTGAGCACCCTGCCCATACGCTATCTGCTTCTGGGCGCTTTCCTGCTCACCAGCCTGCTGCCGACGACACTGATTACCGGACTGGCGTTTTACGAGGCACGCACCGCACTCAAAACCGAGATCCAGCACGATCTGGAAACCCGCGCGCATGCAACGGCCGACGACATAGACCGCATGATGTTCGAACGCCTGCAGAACATTGCCTCCTGGCACAAACTCGAAGTGATGCAGGATGCCCGCATCGGCGACATCGACAAACGCCTGTCGCGCTTTCTCGCCGAATTGAGAACCAGCTATCAGCAAGTCTATCGCGGCCTGCACGTGATCGACGGCAACGGCCGCATCATCGCCTCCAGCGAGTCAGCCTTGATCGGTTCGACCCTGCATCTGCGCCCACGCTGGCTGGAAGTCACCATTGCCGGCGGCCATGTGCATTTTACGCCTTCATTGCAAGGCATCATGCAGATGAGCAGTGTCATCTTCGATACGGTAGAAGAACAACCCATCGGCACGCTGGTGGCGGAATTCAGCTGGTCGGAAGTTGAGGACATTCTGAGCGGTGCCGTTTCCGGGCGCACTTCCGCCGCCCTGCTGGACGAACAGGGACAGACCATCGCCGCAACCACGCACTGGCAAAACTCAATCAAGGCCAGAATCTCGGCCACTGCAAACATTCGAGGCTTTCAGGGCCTGACCAATAGCCTCTGGCGCGTCACCTTTTCGCAGCATCGCGATGAAGCGCTGGAGCCGATCCGGCGCATGGGGTTGATCTTCATCGGCCTGCTGGTCATCACCATCCTACTTGCCAGCTTCATCGCCATCCCGGTGGCACGCACCATCAGCGGCCCTTTGCTGAAACTGACGGATTTCGCCAATCGCTTTATCCGCTCACCGAGCAATCTGCGCCCCCCTGCCGGCGGCCCGGCTGAGATCGACACCATGTCCAAGGCCTTTGCGCAGATGATCGAGGATCTGGAGCGTTCAAAAGAGCACCTGACCCGTGCCGCCAAACTGGCCGTTGTCGGCGAAATGGCCGCTGCCATGAGTCATGAGGTACGCACCCCGCTTGGCATCCTGCGCTCATCGGCCCAGGTATTACTGCGTGAACCGGCACTGAGCAAGGAAGGACGCGAGGTCTGCGGGTTCATCATCTCGGAGACGGAGCGCCTGAACAAACTGGTCTCCACGCTGATCGATACGGCACGGCCGCGCCAGCCGGAATTCGCCCCCACCGACGTTGCCGAACTGACCCGGCAGGCAGTCGCCATGTTGCGGGTACAGGCAGAAAAGAAAGCCATTGATCTGAACTGTGAAACAACAGATGGTGCGATGGCGGAATGCGACCGCGAACAGATCATGCAGGTGCTGCTGAACCTGCTGCTGAACTCGATTCAGATACTACCCGAAGGCGGCAAGATCCAGGTCAATGTGCAGCAACTGGAAAATGCCGTGGAAGTCCGCGTCGCCGATAACGGCCCGGGCATTCCGGCCGATCAGCGCGAACAGGTGTTCGACCCCTTCTACACCAAGCGCCGTGGCGGCCTCGGCCTCGGCCTGGCGGTCGTGCGTCAGATTGTTGCCGCACATCACGGTGAAATCACGGTTGGCGTCAGCGCCATGCAGGGTGCAGAATTCCGCCTGCGACTACCGAACCTGAAGGAAGCATCTTGACCGAACTGAAGCGTATTCTCGCCGTGGACGATGAACCCAGCATGCGCCGCCTGCTGGAGATCAGCCTGAAGCAGGCAGGCTACCAGCCGGTGCTGGCCGGCGATGGCCGTGAAGCACTGGGGCTGTTGCGGCAGGGCGGCATCGACCTCGTCGTCAGCGACCTGCACATGCCGGGCATGGGCGGCCTCAAACTATTGGAAACCATGCGTGAAGACGGACTGGAGATACCGGTCATCATCGTCACCGCACAAGGCGAGATCTCTACGGCCGTCTCCGCCATGAAACTTGGCGCCTCCGACTACATCCTGCGACCGTTCGATCTGGAAACCCTGGAGATCGCCATCGATCGCGCGCTGTCGGTCAGCCGCCTCAAGATCGAGAACCAGTTCCTGCGCGAAGAGGTCACGCCCGGCGGCAAGCATCTGGTCGGCGAGAGCGAAGCCATCCGCAGGGTCAAGCAGGCGATTGATCAGGTCGCGCCGGAAAAGGCGACAACGCTGATTGTCGGCGAGACCGGCACCGGCAAGGAACTGGTCGCCCAATCCATCCACCAGCTCTCGCCCCGCAACAAATCCCTGTTCGTCGCCGTCAACTGCGCCGCCATCCCGGCCGAGATGCTGGAATCCGAATTGTTCGGCCATGAA
>DLMX01000120.1:3200-3923 GCA_002479405.1 Methylophilaceae bacterium UBA7525 | reverse complement strand
ATCGAACGGCTCGGCAGCAATCGCCCGCTTGCAGTGGATATCCGCGTACTGGCCGCCACCAACCTCGACCCCTTGCAGGCAGTGCAGGACGGCAAGCTGCGCGAGGACCTTTACTACCGGCTCAACGTCTTCAGGATAGACCTTCCGCCCTTGCGCGAAAGACGCGACGACATCGAACTGCTGGCCCGGCATTTTCTGCAATCGCGTCATCTGCAACTCGATGCAGCCGCGCTGCAAGCGCTGCAGGAATACGCATGGCCCGGTAATGTGCGCGAACTGGCCAACATCCTGGAACGGGCTGCCATCATGTGCAGCGGCGACACCATCACATTGCGGCAATTGCCTGCAGACCTGCTGCAAAAATCCGCTGACATCACACCTGCACCAGCTGGCGATTCCGAGACCGAACTGCCCAAACTGCCGGACGCCGTCACCGCACTGGAAAAATCCCTGATCCAGGCCGCGCTCATGCAGACACAAGGCAACAAGAGCAAGGCCGCCAAGCTGCTCGGCATCAGTGAACGCTCACTATGGTACAAGCTCGGCACCTACAGCAATGTGGAGGCGCCCACACAGACCGGCGTGGACCAATCCTGACCATCAAATTCCACAGGCTTAAGCTATAATCGAACGATTACATTTTTTTAGCCTGATCAACACCATGCAGACAGAACAAGCTCAAACCAACAGCCGCGAGCAAGCCCGCTTCAACATGATCGAACA
>DLMX01000120.1:0-3017 GCA_002479405.1 Methylophilaceae bacterium UBA7525 | reverse complement strand
CAGATCCGCACCTGGGAGGTGCTGGACACCAAGGTGCTGGATCTTTTGCAAGCAGTGCCGCGCGAGGATTTCGTGCCGCCGCAGTATGCAGGTCTGGCGTTCGCCGACATCGAGATCCCGATCGGCGAAGGTCAGAGCATGCTCTCACCCAAGCTGGAAGGCCGCATTCTGCAGGCACTGGAAGTCAGGAGCACGGACAAGGTACTGGAAATCGGCACCGGCAGCGGTTATCTCACCGCCCTGCTGGCCAAATCCGCCAGGGAAGTGGTCAGCGTCGAACTGAGCCCTTCACTGAGCAAGCTCGCCGGAGAACGCCTGGCAAAGTCAGGCATCTGCAATGTCACGCTGGAAGTCGGCAATGCCGCCGAAGGCTGGACGGCACAAGCGCCTTACGATGTCATCGTATTTACCGGTTCCCTGCCCGTCAGCCCGGAAAGTGTGAAACAAAGTCTTACCATCGGTGGTCGTATGTTCGTTGTTTCGGGTGATGCTCCGGCGATGCAGGCGACCATGATCCGCCGCATCGGTGAAGACAGTTTCAAGCATGACGTCATCTTCGAGACCTGCATACCGCCCTTGAACAACGCTCCGCAACCCGAACGTTTTCAATTTTAAGGTTTTCATGCCTGCAAAAATGGCTGCAAAAAATCAATCCCTGTCAGCACTGATATTCGTGATGTTATTCGCCGGCATGCCGGCACAGGCGGAAGATACAGCCACCCAGGATCTGATGGCCATCTATCAGAACGCGCTGAGCCAGGACCCGGCCTGGGCCTCGTCGCGCAGCGCCAATCTGGCCGCACAGGAAAAACTGGAACAAGGCAAGGCGCTATACCGGCCGACCGTGACACTGAACGGGGATTTCAGCGAATCGCGCACCAATCTCGACCGTGACCTCAACGGCAGCGGCCTCGATGCCCGCGGAAATCCGATCGGCGGCAGCGGTCGCGAGCGTTTCGACAACTGGGGCTATAGCCTCAATGTCACGCAACCGCTGTTCCGTCGCGACAATTTCGTCCAGTACGAGCAATCCAGACTGATCGTCTCGCAGGCCGACCGCCAGCTGACGCTGGACCGGCAAAACCTCATGCTGCGCGTGACGCAGGCCTATTTCGACGTCCTGCTGGCGCAGGACAGCATCGAACTGATCAACGCGCAGAAATCCGCCATCAGCAACCAGCTGGAACAAGCCAAGGCCAATTTCGAGGTGGGTACCGCCACCATCACCGACGTCAACGAGGCGCAGGCGCGTTTCGACTTGACCTCGGCGCAAGAGATCGCCGCCATCAACCAGCTGGAAATCAAAAAACGTGCGCTGCAATCCATCATCGGCAAGATACCGCAGAACCTCGCTACCGTGCGCGAAGACCTCAATCCGCAGATCCCGCAACCGACCGACATGCAGGCCTGGGTCGAACTGGCAGAGCAGAACAGCCTGGCACTGGCCATCCAGCAGCACAATTTCCAGATCGCCAATCGCGAGGTCGAACGCATGCGCGCCGGCCACCTGCCGACGCTGGACGCCATTGCCCGCTACAGCGACAACCGCAACAACGGCAGCGCCAGTGGCTTCGCCGCCGACTTGGAAGACCTCACAGTCGGCCTGCAATTGGCAATTCCCATCTACCAGGGTGGCGCTGTCAGTTCGCGCGTACGCGAAGCCGCCGCCAATCTGCAGAAGGCTCAGGAAGACATGGAAGTCGCCAGACGTCAGGCCGACCTTGAAACCCGGCAGGCCTACCTCGATGTCAGCAGCGGCGTGGCGCAGATCCGAGCCTACGAACAAGCACTGCTTTCCAGCCAGAGCCAACTGGATTCCACCAATCTCGGTTATGACGTCGGCGTGCGCACCAGCGTCGACGTGCTCAACGCGCAACAGCAGTACTACACCGCCAAACGGGATTTATTGCAGGCTCGCTACAACTACCTGATCAGCTCGGTGCGCCTCAAATACGCCAGCGGCGTCCTGACCGAAGCCGACCTGGCGGAAATCAACCAGCAGCTGGTAGCAAAAAATTGATCACCAGGGACTGAAGCCAATGCAAACCCACCTGATCTGCCAAGCCGCCAGCAGCCAGCTGGTCATCATTGATATGCAGGAAAGGCTGGCGGGCGCCATGCCCGCGGAACACATGCAGCAGGTACTGAAGAACAACGCAATCCTGCTGCAAGCCGCCGCGCTGCTGGAAGTGCCGGTCATCCATACGGAACAGTACCCCAAGGGACTGGGTCCGACCTGCCCCGAACTGCAGCCCCTGCTGACTCAAGCTGCGGTGAGCAAGACGGCTTTCTCCTGCTGCGATGAACCGACTTTTCAGCGCAAACTGGCCGGCGATCGTCCGCAGATGGTACTGGCCGGCATGGAAGCGCACATCTGCATTTTGCAGACCGCTCTGGCGCTACGTGAACAAGGCAGGCAGGTGTTTGTCGTCGAGGATGCCGTACTCTCTCGCAACCCCGCCAACAAGGCCAATGCGCTGGCGCGTCTGCGACAGGCCGGGCTCATCGTCAGCAACACCGAATCCGTCGTCTTCGAATGGCTGGGAAAAGCTGAAGGTGCGGTATTCAAACCTGTCAGCCAATTGATGCGCTAGTCCCATTCATACATCAGAAACCTCAATTTTTTCCGCCCGCAGCCGAATATTTCGGATTTCAGGCCTGGCAATACATCGGCATTCTTGATTTACATCAGCTAAACGACATTTCTCCAATATCTATTCAAAAAAATTTGATATGCTTGAACGTTAGGGGTGGCAATGACATATTTCAAGTAATCGAAATTCCGGCAAATGACCGGTAAGCTGGAAAAGTCAAAACGATACCAGCCGGTAAAACAGGTCGAAGATGCAATCAAATTTCAACGCTGGCATGTTCAAACACCTGCCACTGTGCAATCGCACATACCTTGCCATTCCTGCCGGTCTTATCGGTATTTGTTTCTGTCTGTACAGTTCATTCGCCCTCGCTAACGATAGCGAACATCTGACCGATACTCCTCTGGAAGAACTGCTTTCGAA
>DLMX01000047.1:13251-26126 GCA_002479405.1 Methylophilaceae bacterium UBA7525 | reverse complement strand
CGGGTTCAACGTTGAGCAATTTCTTGTTCAATCAGCCACTGGCCATTGATGTTGATCATGACCAGGGTTTTGCCTGTGCGCTGTGACAAGTGGGATGCGGTGTAGTTCTGCTTGAAGCTGACGCGGGCCTGTGTGTTGCTATCCATCCTGATATTAAGATCGCTGATTTCCACCTTGATACTTTTCGGTGAAGAGATGCGGTCGCGGCGCAGATTCTCCCAGGCGCTGCGGCTCTCACCCTTGGGCGTCTTGAAGCTGGAGCTGTAGCTGGCCAGGTAGGCTTCAACATCCTGATCAGACCAGGCCTTCGCCCATTTGCCGACTGCTGACTTGATGTCTTCACTGGCGTCAACGGATGCGGCTGGCGCCTGGGTTGCTGGTGTAGGCGTCACTGGTGCAGGTATGGCAGCTTGTGCGGGTTTCGCGGCAGTTTTTGCATCAGCCAGCTTGGCCGGCTCGCTGGCCTTGGTTACCGGACGTGTCGCGTTCATGACCGGTTTCTTGGCGGATGAGAACAGGTCGCGGATCAGAGCCAGCTTGTTCTGCGCGCGGGTATTGCCGCTATCCAGTTGCAGGGCCTTGTCGTAGGCTTCGGATGCCATTCTGGCATAAATGTCGCCGAGGTTTTCGTGCGCGGTGGCATAGCTGGGATGGGTCTTGATCGCACTTTCCAGCGCCTTTCTGGCCTGATCGTATTCGCCCTTTTCTGCGTAAAGAACCGCCAGGTTGTTGTGTGGCTCGGGCAGATGGGGGTTTTTGCTGGTGATGTCGGCAAATATCTTGATGGCCTCATCGCGGCGATTCAGTTCGGCCAAAATTACGCCCTTGATGAATTGCGCCTGTACATCCTTTGGGTTGGAAGCGATGTAAGTGTTCACGCGCTCAAGAGCTGCTGCCTGCTGGCCTTGATTGGCGAGCTGAGCGATATCCTTTAAGTCATCTGCCTGGGCTGTACCGAAAACAAGGACAGAGGCAAGAAGTAACAAGGCACGAGGCAAGGCGCGGATTAATGGCATTGTGATATACTTTTCAGGTCAAATAAGTTGCAATTCTAACAACAAGCCCAATCAACCTCCAATAGCTCATTACATTATCTTAGTGATTAATTTTGCAGCAGAATTTTAGTGCGCCGATGCGTTCAAGGTTCTGTCAGTGATAATCCTCCAGAAAAATGCTCAAAATCCATAATTCCATCGCCCGTGAAAAGCAGACATTTGTCCCGATCGTTGCCGGCAAAGTCAGCATGTATGTTTGTGGCATGACGGTTTACGATTATTGTCATCTCGGTCATGCGCGCGTGATGGTGGTGTTCGATATGGTCAACCGTTGGCTGAGGGCCT
Source organism: Methylophilaceae bacterium UBA7525 (assembly GCA_002479405.1). Lineage (GTDB taxonomy): Bacteria > Pseudomonadota > Gammaproteobacteria > Burkholderiales > Methylophilaceae > UBA6140. The sequence goes on along the minus strand of DLMX01000047.1, from coordinate 24,786 downwards.
CCGGTTTTGATGTTACTTACGTGCGCAATATCACGGACATCGATGACAAGATCATCAATCGTGCCAATGAGCGCGGCATTACGATTCAAGCGCTGACGGATGAATTCATCCGGGCCATGGATGAGGATTCCGAAAAGCTGGGCGTATTGAGGCCGGATATCGAGCCGCGTGCCACTATGCATATCGCGGACATGGTCGCCATGATCGGTCAATTGATAGAAAAGGGCCATGCTTACCCGGCGGATAACGGCGATGTGTTTTATTCGGTCAACAGCTTTGAGGGTTACGGCAAGCTATCCGGCAAGTCACTGGAAGACTTGCGCGCGGGCGAGCGGGTCGAGGTGGACAGCTTTAAGCGTGATCCCATGGATTTCGTGCTGTGGAAAGCCGCCAAGCCCAATGAGCCGAGCTACGATTCGCCTTGGGGCAAAGGTCGTCCGGGCTGGCATATCGAGTGTTCGGCCATGGGCGCGCATCACCTCGGCAAGCACTTCGATATTCACGGTGGTGGCCAGGACCTGCAGTTTCCACATCATGAGAACGAGATTGCCCAGTCCGAGGGCGCGCACGATTGCAAATTCGTCAACTACTGGATGCACAACGGTTTCGTCCGCGTCGATGATGAAAAGATGTCCAAGTCGCTCGGCAACTTCTTCACCATCCGTGAGGTGTTGAAGAAGTACAAGGCTGAAGTTGTGCGCTTTTTCATACTGCGGGCGCAATATCGCAGTCCACTGAACTATTCCGACAAACATCTCGATGACGCAAATCAGGCGCTGACGAGGCTTTATACGGCATTGAAGAATGTGCCGCCGGTCGACGTGGAAATCGACTGGAGTAATCCCTTTGCTGGCCGATTCAAGGCGGCGATGGATGATGATTTCAATACGCCGGAAGCGATGGCGATCCTGTTTGATCTGGCGAATGAGGCCAACAGGACGAAATCTGCCGAGGTGGCAGGGCTGTTAAGAGCGCTGGCGGCGCTTATGGGTTTACTGAGGGATGATCCTTCCCAATTCCTGCAAGGGGAGGCAGGGGCTGACCTGGATGTGGCTGCCATGATATTGCAGCGTGCTGAAGCAAAAAAAGCAAAAGACTTCGCAGAAGCGGATCGCATCCGCCAGGCACTTTCAGAAAAAGGGATTGTTCTGGAGGATGGCCCACAAGGGACAACTTGGCGTCGGATATGATCGGATGGGAATTTTGAATCGGAAAAGAGGCTCTCATTGAGCCTCTTTTTTTTGGGATTGCTTCTTGATGCGTTTCTAATATACTAACCGGTATAGTTAAGTTATGTTTTCAAAGGAGATGGACGTGCCCGCCACAGCCGCAAATATAAGTGACTACGATGCAATCACCCAAGTCCTCCAGCATTATATTGATGGCGCTCGTTCTGGTAGCGGGCATGATATGAAGCCGGCGTTCCATGATGATGCGTCTATTTATGGGTATGTCGGGCCGGACTTGTTTGCTGGCCCGATTCAGGGCTTATATGACTGGAACGATGAGAATGGTCCGGCCAAGGATATCCAATCAAGAATCGTGCATATCGATATCGTTGGCACAGTTGCTAGTGTACGGTTGGAATCGGATAACTGGACGGGGCATCGATTTACCGATTTCTTCAATTTGCTGAAGATTGATGGCAAGTGGAAGGTCATGAACAAGATCTTCCACCTGCATGCTTGACCACAAAATCACACAATAAATCTTAAGATGCGAGGAGAAAGCGATGAACAAGGCGGTTGATGATGTGCAGAGTTTTTACGGCGGCTGTCCGCATGATTGTCCGGACACCTGCTCAATGATCTTTACGGTGAAGGATGAAAAACTCATCTCGGTCACTGGCAACCCAGATCACCCGATGACGCGCGGCGGTCTCTGCGTCAAACTCAAGGATTATGAAAAGCGCCACTACCACCCTGACCGCCTGCTCTACCCGATGAAGCGGGTCGGGCCCAAGGGCAGCAAGCAGTTCCAGCGCATTAGCTGGGACGAGGCGTTGGATACCATCGTCGACCGTTGGCAGGTGCTTATTGCCGAGCATGGACCACAAGCGATTCTGCCAGCCAGCTATCTGGGCAACCAGGGCTTGGTACATGGTTTGAACGGCGGCGACGCTTTTTTCAATCGTCTGGGTGCCACGGTATGTGAACGCACATTCTGCGGCGAAGGTTCCTGCACGGCCTGGCTGCTGACGGTAGGCCCGACGGCAGGTGTCGATCCGGAGAGTTTCATCCATTCCAAATACATCATCATCTGGGCATGTAACTCGGTCTCGACCAATCTGCATCACTGGCATATCGTCAAGGAAGCGCAAAAGAGAGGTGCCAAAGTCGTGGTGGTGGATAGTTATGCTTCCAGAACTGCCAAGGAAGCCGACTGGCATATTGCCCCCAAGCCGGGCACCGATGGTGCGCTGGCGATGGCCATGATGCACGTCATTATCGAGGAAGGCCTGGTTGATCGGGAATATGTCGATAACTACACCGTCGGCTACAAGGAGCTGGCTGAACGCGCCAAGACCTGTACGCCGGAATGGGCCGAGAAGATTACCGACATTGCGGCCGATGACATCCGCAGGTTTGCCCGCGAATATGCGACGACCCCACCAGCAGCGATTCGTTTGGGTGTTGCGCTGGAACGCAATTATGGTGGCAGTCAGGCCATTCGTGCCGTCACCTGCCTGCCCGCGCTGATCGGGGCATGGCGCCATGTCGGCGGCGGTGCGTTGCAGTTCCCGGTATGGGAGCACCCGTACAAGTTCGACGTCATCTGCCGCCCGGATCTGATTCCGGAAGGCACGCCGGTCGTCAATATCCTGCAACTGGGTCGTGCCTTGCTGGGTGAGTTGCCGTTGAAGACACCGGTCAAATCGCTCATGGTATGGAATACCAATCCGGTAACGCAATCGCCGGAAACCGACAAGATCATTGCCGGCCTCAAACGTGAAGATCTGTTCACCATTGTCGCCGATCATTTCATCTCAGATACCGCAGCCTATGCCGATATCGTGCTGCCGGCCGCCATGGGCGCCGAGATGGAAGACATGATTTTGTCCTGGGGGCATCTCTATCTGACCTACAACACCAAGTGCGTTGAACCGCCGGGCGAGGCGCTGCCCAACAACGAGATTTTCCGTCGTCTGGCTCAGCGTCTCGGCTTCGAGGAAGAGAACTTCAAATGGACCGATAGCGAGTGTTTGGAGAATTACGTGGACTGGAATTCTCCGGCCTGCAAGGGTATCGATCTTGCTCATCTGCGCGAGCATGGTTTTGCGCGGCTCAAGGTCGGCACCAAAGACGATCGGGCACCGCACAAACAAGGCAACTTCCCGACGCCTACCGGCAAGTGCATGTTCTACGTTGAAGGTGCCAAGAATTTCGTCGCCGGACCATTCCGCCAGATGTATGACGGTTTTCAGCCTGGCGAGGATCTGGATCCATTGCCAGCTTATGTGCCGTCACGCGAATCGTCTGATACCAACCCTGAACTGGCGGCCAGATACCCGCTCAGTATCATCTCACCGAAAAGCCACGGCTTTTTGAACTCCTGTTACGCCAATGTGACAGAGAAGATCAAGGGCCAGGGCGAGCAGTTTGTCCTGATCAACCCGGCCGATGCCGATATGCGCGGCATTGAGGAAGGCGCAAAAGTCAGGGTGTTCAACGATCGCGGCGCTTTTGAAGGCGAAGCGAAAATCACGCGGGATGTGAATCCTGGCATCGTTGTCGCCACGCTCGGTTACTGGCGACAGCTCAACAACGGCACGGTGAATTGCATTAGCGCAGCCGAGTTCGGCGATATGGGGCATTCGACGACGTTCTCCGATAATCTCGTACAAGTTGAGTTAGGCTGATCACCCGCCTGGGTTGATGTTGCACATGGGTTCCTCAGTAATGATGAACCCATGTGCAAAACCTTTTGCACGGCCCCTTTTACCGGCGGGCTTTTCCAGTAAAATTCCGTCATGGATATCTACTCAGTTCTCAAATCCTTTTTGTTCAGGCTCGATGCCGAGCGCACCCATGACCTTACATTGAAAAGCCTCAGGCTGGTTCACAAGCTGGGGCTTACGTGCCTGCTCGGCAAGCCGCCGGCGTGCGAACCACGGCAGATGATGGGCCTGGTTTTTCCCAATGCTGTTGGCCTGGCTGCCGGACTCGACAAGAACGCGACCTATATCGATGGTCTGGCGGCATTGGGCTTCGGTTTTATCGAGGTCGGTACCGTGACGCCGCGACCGCAGCCCGGCAACCCCAAGCCACGTTTGTTCCGCGTGACCGAAGCTGAGGGTATCATCAATCGCTTTGGTTTTAATAATCTGGGCGTGGATAAGCTCATCGAAAATGTCCAAGCGGCGAAATTCAAAGGCATACTCGGTATCAACATCGGCAAGAATTTCGACACACCCAACGAGCGGGCAGTGGATGATTATCTGATTTGTCTGCGCAAAGTCTATCCATACGCCAGCTATGTCACGGTGAATATCTCCTCACCCAACACCAAGAACCTGCGTGCACTGCAGGAGAAGGAAGCACTCTCCGGACTGCTGTCGGCCTTGAAAGCGGAACAAAAAAAGCTGGCAGAGATACATGGCCGCTATGTGCCTGTCGCGCTGAAGATCGCGCCGGACCTGGAGCTTGAGCAGGTGCGCGAGATTGCCGATCTGCTCGTGGAGCATGGCTTCGATGCCGTGATTGCGACCAACACGACGCTGGCGCGTGATGCCGTGCAAAACCTGGAGAATGGCACTGAAACCGGTGGATTGTCGGGGGCGCCGGTACGCGACAAATCGACACAGGTGATACGCCAACTGGCAGAACGTCTGCAAGGCAGAATCCCCATTATCGGTGTCGGCGGCATACTCTCGGGTGAGGATGCCGCCGAGAAGATCGCTGCCGGAGCAAGCCTGGTTCAGGTTTATAGTGGCCTGATCTATCGCGGTCCTGCACTGGTGAAGGACATCTGTCGCATACTCAAATAAGGAGAGCGCTATGAGTTCTGGTAAAAGGAGATTCGGCAAAGACGAAATCAATGTCGGTCAATTCGACCGGGTGCTACGCATTCTGGCCGGGCTCTGCCTTGTCGCCATACTCTTTATCGAAGATTCTCCCTGGCGTCTCGTGGGCCTGCTCGGGCTTGCCTATATTCTTACCGGCCTGACCCGTTGGTGCCCGATCTATACCTGGATGGGCATCAACACCTGCAGTGCCAAAAAAACGCAGGAATGACAGAGCCGATTCTCTATTCCTACCGCCGTTGTCCTTATGCGATGCGAGCACGCATGGCTTTGCGCTATGCCGGTATCGCCGTCGAGATCCGCGAAATCGTACTGAGGGAAAAACCCCGCCATATGCTGGCAGTCTCGCCCAAGGGCACGGTGCCTGTGCTCGTGCTGCCGGACGGCAAGGTCATTGATGAGAGTCTGGATATCATGGCCTGGGCACTTTCCCGCAGTGATCCGGATGGCTGGTTGGTGGATGACAGCCTGTTCCGGGAACTGATTATGGAGAATGACGGCAGCTTCAAGCGGGCGCTGGATCAGTATAAATACGCGACGCGTTTTCCTGAGCAAACAGCGGAAGATTGCCGGCAACAGGGAGAGCGTTTCCTCGCCAGACTGGAAGCCATGCTGGCTGAACATGTGTATTTGTTGACAGATAAACTGACGCAGGCGGATGTAGCCATTTTTCCTTTCATCCGCCAGTTTTCCATGGTGGATGCGGACTGGTTTGTGCGGGCACCTTATCCGCGTCTGCGTCAGTGGCTGGCCGGGCTGCTGGCTTCCGACCTGTTCAATGATGTCATGCAAAAACAAACAGCCTGGCAGCAAAACGACCATCGGGTCGCTTGAGCCAGGCTGTTATCAAGTCGCTAGCAGGTCTTCAGTGAGTTTCTAGTTCGCAGCCGTCGCGGTTTCCTTGGCAGCCTTTGCTGATTCACCGAACGTCAGTTTGATGTTGTCATTCTGGTCGATATCAACGCCGACCTGGCCGCCGTTCACCAGCTTGCCGAATAGCAATTCATCCGCCAGAGCGCGGCGTATCGTATCCTGAATCAACCTTGCCATCGGGCGTGCGCCCATCAAGGGGTCAAAGCCCTTCTTGCCGAGATAAGCCTTCAGTGCATCGCTGAATGTGACTTCGACCTTTTTCTCATGCAGTTGATCTTCCAGTTGCATGAGGAATTTGTCGACCACGCGCATGATGACTTCTTCCGACAATGCGCTGAACGAAACAATGGCATCCAGGCGGTTGCGGAACTCGGGGCTGAACAGGCGCTTGATATCGCCCATCTCGTCACCCGTACTGCTCGCAGGGGTGAAGCCTATCGTGGTTTTGGAGATGGACTCTGCGCCCGCATTGGTCGTCATGATGATGGTGACGTTGCGGAAATCCGCCTTGCGACCGTTGTTGTCGGTCAGGGTACCGTGGTCCATCACCTGTAGCAGGATATTGAAGATATCCGGATGCGCTTTTTCGATCTCGTCCAGCAACAGAACGCAGTAAGGCTGTTTGCTGATGGCTTCGGTCAGCAGGCCGCCCTGATCGAAACCGACATAGCCGGGAGGTGCGCCGATCAGGCGAGATACGGCGTGACGTTCCATGTACTCGGACATGTCGAAACGAATCAGGTCTATGCCCAATGTATAAGCCAGCTGGCGCGCCACTTCGGTCTTGCCGACGCCGGTCGGGCCGGAGAACAGGAAGGAGCCGATAGGTTTCTGCGAGCTGCCGAGACCGCTACGCGCCATCTTGATGGCCGAGGCCAGTACCTCGATCGCCTTGTCTTGACCGAACACGACGGATTTCAGGTCGCGTTCCAGCGTTTTCAGTGCGGTGCGGTCATCGCTGCTGATGTTCTTCGGCGGGATGCGGGCGATCTTGGCGATGATGTCCTCGATTTCCTTGTTGCCGATAATCTTCTTTTGCTTCGATTTTGGCAGGATGCGCTGTGCCGCACCGGCTTCATCGATGACGTCGATGGCCTTGTCAGGCAGATGACGGTCATTGATGTATTTGGCGGACAATTCAGCAGCCGTGGAAAGCGCACCGGCCGAGTATTTCACCTTGTGGTGCTCTTCAAAGCGCGATTTCAGACCCTTCAGGATCTCGACGGTTTCGATGACGCTGGGCTCGGTCACGTCCACTTTCTGGAAGCGACGGGAGAGCGCATGGTCTTTCTCGAAAATGCCGCGATATTCCTGATAGGTAGTCGCGCCTATGCATTTCAGTGTGCCGTTCGATAGCGCAGGCTTGAGCAGGTTGGAAGCATCCAGCGTGCCTCCACTGGCGGAACCGGCGCCGATCAAGGTATGAATCTCATCAATAAAGAGAATGGCGTTCGGCTGCTCCTGCAGCTTCTTCATGACGGCCTTGAGGCGTTGTTCGAAATCGCCGCGATACTTCGTGCCTGCGAGCAGGGCGCCCATGTCCAGCGAGTAGATGACGGAATTTTCCAGTACTTCGGGCACATTGCCTTCGACAATACGACGCGCCAAACCTTCGGCAATCGCAGTCTTGCCCACGCCGGCTTCGCCGACCAGCAGCGGATTGTTTTTGCGGCGGCGGCACAGCGTCTGGATCACGCGTTCGATTTCCAGGCCGCGACCGATCAGCGGATCGATTTTGCCGGCCGCAACCTGCTGGTTCAGGTTGAGGGTATAGCTTTCCAGTGCGCCCGCCGGTGGGGCGTCAGCATCGGCCTCCTGTTCTGTTTCGGTGCGCTTGGTGTTGTCATCGCCGACCTTGGCGACGCCGTGGGAGATGAAGTTGACTACATCCAGACGGGTGACGCCCTGCTGATGCAGGAAGAACACGGCATGTGAATCCTTCTCGCCGTAGATGGCAACCAGTACATTAGCGCCGGTGACTTCCTTCTTGCCGGAGGACTGGACATGCAGGATTGCACGCTGAATGACGCGCTGGAAGCCCAGAGTCGGTTGCGTGTCTACTTCTTCGGTGCCGTCAACGACCGGGGTGTGTTCCTCGATGTAATTGTTGAGTTCGCTACGCAGTGTGTCGAGATTGGCACCACAGGAACGCAAGACATCCGCTGCCGTCGGATTGTCGATCATGGCCAGCAGGAGATGCTCTACCGTAATCAGCTCGTGACGCTTCTGACGGGCATCCATAAAGGCCATGTGGAGAGAGACTTCTAATTCTTGCGCTATCATTTTGGGCACCTTGGTCGTTCAACTTGGATTGCGGGGTACTGCAAATCGCACTTCATTTGGACTACGTAAACTATGGAACGGTTGAATCACATCAAAACTTAAGCAATTTCCATGACACATTGCAGGGGGTGCTGGTGCTCCTGTGCATAATTCATCACCTGATTCATTTTGGTCTCGGCAATGCCATGCGGGTAAACCCCGCAAACGCCGGCGCCCTCTGTATGAACTTTGAGCATAATCTGCGTTGCTTGTTCACGCGATTTGTTAAAAAATCGCTGAAGCACATCCACAACAAACTCCATCGGCGTGTAATCGTCATTCAGCAGGATGACTTTATACATGGACGGCGGTTTGGGCTTTGCTGTCCTAGGTTCCGAAACTACGCTGTCTTGATGCTTGGTATTTGCCATATGTCAGTTCTATTTTGAGCCGAATCTGGAAAATTTCAAGTCCAAATACGGCTGCCGATTTGACCGCTGGCGAACCGAAACGGCAGGAGGGAATTCAAGGATAGATGCGAACGCTTTTGACGACTCTGTCGTGGGTTTGCAGGATTTCCAAACGGTGAGTGCCGATTTTGAAGCTGGTGTTGGGTTCCGGAATATCTTCAAAGTGTTCCAGTACCAGTCCGTTCATGGTCCGCGGGCCGTCCAGCGGAAGGTTCAGATCGAGTTTCTTGTTGAGATCGCGCAGATGGCTGCTGCCGTCAACGATCCAGCTACCGTCTTCTTCCTGATGATAGGAACTCATGCGCAAAGGCGATTGTGTCGTGAAGTCGCCAATCACCTCTTCCAGAATGTCTTCGAGACTGATCAGGCCTTTCAGTTCGCCGTATTCATCGACAACCAGTGCAATGCGCTGTCTGTTTTCCTGGAATTGCTGCATTTGGGTATAGAGCGGGGTGCCGGAGGGAACAAAATAGGGCTCTGTGATGATATCGCGCAAGGACTCCATGTCCAGCTTGCCGTCACGCAGCTGATTCATGGCCTTGCGCAGGTGCAGAATGCCGATAATGTCCTCGTTCGGGCCTTCCTTCACGGGCAGGCGCGTGTGATGGCTGGTAGCCAACTGTTGCAGGATGTCTTCCAGCGGGTCATCAAAATTGATGGATTCGATTTGAGTATGCGCGATCATCACGTCATCGACAGTGATCTTTTCCAATTCGAACAGGTTGAGCAGAATGGCACGGTGCTTTTTCGGGATATAGCTGCCGGCATCCAGCACGATGCTGCGCAATTCTTCCATGGAGATACTGTGGCTGGCCTCGGCAAAATTGATCTTGATACCTAGCAATCTTAACAAGCCCTGCACGAAGAGATTGACGAACCATACTACCGGTGACGATATTTTCAGCAGGGGGTACAGAATATAGCTGCAGAACAACGCGATCTTTTCGGAATGCGCAGCCGCAAAGACCTTGGGGGTGATTTCGCTGAACACCAGAATGGCAAAGGTGACACTGAGCGTCGCCAGCATCAGAACCACTTCGCCTTCGCCGAACAAATTGATGCTGATGACGGTTACCAGTGCGGCCGAGGCGGCGTTGGCCAGGTTGTTGCAGAGCAGGATCATGCCCAGCAGCTTGTCGGTTTTGCTCAGTAATGAGACGGCAAGACGTGCGCCACGATGGCCATCTTTAGCCAGATGGCGCAACCGGTAACGATTGACCGACATCAGGCTGGTTTCGGAAACAGAGAAAAATGCAGAGATGAACAGCAGCAAGGCGAGCGCGCCAAGCTGCATCGATAAGGGAATCTGGTCCAAGTGGGTGGGTTCGGTTAAGCGACGGTACTAGTGTCGGGCGGAATGGTCTGCTTTGTCAAGGACACTCCGCCCGATAATGCGATGAACTCAGGGCAGGGCTTCCTCTTCGGTCGGTTTCTTTTCCGGCGGCACGAAGGTTTCGCGCGAGACGCCAAGGAAGTAGACGATAGGACTGGCGACCAGCACGGAAGAATAGATACCGAACAGTATGCCGATAGTCAGTGCCAGCGAGAAGTTATGCAGTACTTCACCACCAAAAATCAGCATCGAAACCACCATCAACTGCGTGGAGAAGTGGGTGATGATGGTACGTGACATGGTGCGTGTAATTGCGTTGTCGATGATCTCTTTGGGTAATGCCTTGCGCATCTTGCGGAAATTCTCGCGGATGCGGTCGAACACGACGACCGATTCGTTGACCGAGTAACCGAGTACGGCAAGAACCGCAGCCAGTACCGTCAGGTTGAATTCCCACTGGAAGAAGGCAAAGAAGCCGAGAATGATGACGACGTCATGCGAGTTGGCAATGATGGCGGCCAGAGCAAACTGCCACTCGAAGCGGAAGTACAGGTAGAGCATGATGCCGATGCTGACCAGCAACAGGGCCAGGGCGCCGTTTTCGTACAATTCCTGCCCGACCTGCGGGCCGACGAATTCGACCCGGTTCATGATGACTGAGTCATCGGCCTTGCGCAGGGCAGCCATGACTTCTTCAGACAGTTGCGCGGTAGTCAGTCCCTCTTTTACCGGCAAGCGGATCAGCACATCTCGGCTGGTGCCGAAGTTCTGCACGGTTACATCGCTGAGGCCCACGCTTTGTACTGCGGAGCGGATCTGCTCGATATTGGCGGCCTGCGGATAGCTGACCTCCATCATGGTGCCGCCGGTGAAGTCGACACCGAGATTCAGTCCGCGTACGGCGAGGAAGTAGACGGCGAGAATGAAGGTGATGAGCGAAATGGCCGTCGTCAGGCGGCCGTAGCTCATGAAGGGAATGTCTTTTTTAATCCGGAAAAATTCCATAATTTTGCTCTGTGTATTCTGGGTCGATTATTGGTGGATTAGCCGATGGACAATTTGCCAACCTTGCGGCGGTAGCCATAAATCAGGTTGATCACTGCACGTGAAACGACGACGGCGCTGAACATGGAAGTCAGAATGCCGAGCACGTGAACAACGGCAAAGCCCTTGACCGGACCGGAGCCGAACATGAACAGGGCGATACCGGCGATCAGAGTCGTGATGTTGGAGTCCAGAATGGTATCCCAGGCACGGCTGTAACCCGCGTGGATGGATGCTTGCGGTGTGTTGCCGTTGCGCAGTTCTTCACGGATGCGCTCGTTGATCAGCACGTTGGCGTCAATCGCCATACCCAGCGTCAGAGCAACCGCTGCCAGACCTGGCAGGGTCAATGTGGCCTGTAGCATGGAAAGAACGGCAACCAGCAGTAGCAGATTGATGCTCAGCGCCAGCACTGAAACGGTGCCGAACAGCATGTAATAGGCGATCATGAACAGGGAGAGCGCCAGGAAGCCCCAGAGTACTGACTTCATGCCGCGTTCGATGTTTTCCTGACCCATGCTGGGGCCGAC
>DLMX01000047.1:0-13059 GCA_002479405.1 Methylophilaceae bacterium UBA7525 | reverse complement strand
GTGGCTTCCTTGATATTGGCCATGCCGGAGATCTGCACGCGGCCGCCACCGATCTCCTCACGGATGACAGGGGCAGTGATGACTTCCGCTTCGCCCTTTTCGATTAACAGGATGGCCATGCGTTTGCCGACGTTTTCACGGGTGACCTGCTTGAAGATGCCGGCGCCGCGACCGTCCAATGTTACATGCACGACAGATTCTCCGGTCTGCTGGTCAAGGCCGGGGCCTGCATCGGTGATGTAATCGCCGGTCAGTACGACGCTCTTTTTGACGAGCAGCGGCTGGCCGTTGCGGTCGACAAAGAATTCGGTGCCGAACGGTACCTGGCCCTTGGATGCGTTGTCCAGGGTCACGGCATCGCTCTTTTCTTCATCCACCATGCGGATTTCCAGCGTGGCGGTGCGGCCGAGAATTTCCTTGGCCTTGGCGGTGTCCTGCACGCCCGGCAGTTGGACGACAACGCGGTTGGCGCCTTGTTGCTGGATGATCGGTTCCGCGACTCCCAGTTCATTGATGCGGTTATGTAATGTCTGAATGTTCTGTTTCAGGGCGAAATCCTGAATACGCTTCTGGGCGACCGTGCTCAGTGAGGCGGTCAGTGTGATCTCGTTGCCGGTACCACTTTGCCTGATTGTCAGATCGGCATAGTCGCGATTGATGATGCGTTCCGCCTTTTTTGCCTCTTCCGCCTGATTGAAGCGAATTTGTACGGTCTGACCTTCGCGGGAAATGCCGAGATAATTGATCTTGTCCTTGCGGAAAGCGCTGCGGAAGTCACCGACATAACGTTCGGCAGCCTGCGTCAGCGCGGAATCCATGTCCACTTCAAGCAGGAAGTGCACCCCGCCGCGCAGGTCCAGGCCCAGGTACATGGGCAATGCGCCGATGCTGTTGAGCCAGGACGGTGATTGTGACAACAGGTTCAGCGCGATGATGTAGTCGCTGCCCAGCAACTGATCGAGTACATCCCTGGCCCGGATCTGATTGTCCGGATTGGCGAACCGCACCTTGATGCCGCTGGTATCCAGGAAAATCGCGTCATACGTCACGCCTTCCTGCTTAAGTCCGGCTTCTACACGATCGAGCAGCTCGGTATCGATTTTCAGGTGGCTTTTGGATGTGCTGATTTGCACGGCAGGAGATTCGCCGAAAACATTGGGCAGGGAATAAATGATCGCCACGATCAGAGAGATGGCGACCAGCAGGTATTTCCATAAGGGATAACGGTTCATGATGCGACTCGTGTGGGTTCCAAATTTAGAACAGTTGGGCTGGAATGTTGGAGATGAATGGCGAAAGGGGCACAAAAGTGCCCCTTACCTTATAAAGCCTTGATCGTGCCCTTGGGCAGCAGGGTCTGCACTGCGTGCTTTTGTACATGGATGTTGATTTCAGGAGCGATTTCCACATCAACAAAATCATCTGTCACTTTGGTGATCTTGCCGATGATGCCGCCGGCAACGGCAACTTCGTCGCCTTTTTGTAGGGCAGCGACCATGGCGCGATGCTGTTTGGCCTGCTTCATTTGCGGACGGATCAGCATGAACCAGAACAGTACGAAAATGATGATGAGTGGAAGGAAGCTGGTCCAGTTAGGAGCGGCAGCAGCTGCATCGGCAGCAAAAGCGGAACTAATCAACACGGTAAACCTTTCTCAAATGCACTGATTACAAAATGAATGTTGGCAAAACAATCGCAAAATTCTAGCATAGACTATTGCGCTGGCGCTTGAATTCATCGACAAAGCCGGCGAAAGTGCCTTGTTCGATGGCGTTGCGCATGCCTGCCATCAGTTCCTGGTAATAATGCAGGTTGTGGATGGTGTTGAGGCGTGCGCCCAGAATCTCGCCCAGCCGGTAAAGATGATGCAGGTAGCCGCGAGTAAAGTTGCGGCAGGTGTAGCAAGCACAATCGGGATCCAGCGGGCCGGTATCGCTGCGATAGCGGGCATTCTTGATCTTGATGTCGCCATGACGCGTGAACAGCCAGCCGTTGCGCGCATTGCGCGTCGGCATCACGCAGTCGAACATGTCGATACCCTCCGCCACGGCAGCGACCAGATCTTCCGGCGTGCCGACGCCCATCAGATAGCGTGGCTTGTCTTTCGGCATTCGCGGCGCAGTGTGAGCCAGGATGCGGAGCATGTCTTCCTTCGGTTCGCCGACCGACAGGCCGCCGATGGCGTACCCATCAAAGCCGATATCCACCAGACCTTGTAACGAAATATCGCGCAGGTCTTCATACATGCCGCCCTGCACGATGCCGAACAAAGCGTTCCGTTCTTGCTCACCGCTCTCGGAGGTTATCGCCTGCGGGCCGGCTGGTCTGTCAAACTCTGCCTTGCTGCGTGCGGCCCAGCGCAGGCTCAGTTGCATGGATTCATTGGCCTCCAAGTGGGTGGCCGGATAGGGCGTGCACTCGTCGAAGATCATGACGATATCGGAATTCAGCACCTTCTGGATGCGCATGGATTCTTCCGGCGTCAGGAAGCAGCTGTCGCCATTGATCGGCGAGCGGAATTTCACGCCTTCTTCCGAGATCTTGCGCAGGTCGCCCAGGCTCCAGACCTGAAAGCCGCCGGAGTCGGTCAGGATCGGGCCGTCCCAGCTCATGAACTGATGTAGACCGCCGTGTGCGGCAATGACTTCCAGTCCCGGCCGCAGCCACAGGTGGAAAGTATTGCCCAGAATGATGTGCGCGCCGATGTCGCGGATTTCATTGGGCGAGAGCGACTTGACCGAGCCATAAGTGCCGACCGGCATGAAAGCCGGCGTCTGTACTTCGCCATGGGCCAGTTTGAGGGTGCCGCGTCTGGCAGCACCATCCTGATTGATGAGGGAAAATTGCATAAGACGTACTAATATTTGAAGCCGCGATACTATCACAGACAATAAGGCAGTCGTTGCAACTCCGTGCAGATGACAGCCCGCAATGTTGCAGGCTGTCATGTGAATGCATTGTCAGTACTGGCTAAGCTGCTTCCATGGAGTGCTTCAGTACGTTGACTCTCTGCCACAGGTCCTCAGCCGAGAGTATGGTCAGCATGTCGCTCTGATCACTATCCGATGATATGCGGGTAACGCCTACTGCAGGACTATCGCTCTTGCAGAAGAAGATATCGGAAATGGATTTGATCTTTTCCGGCTCGATCGCAGGTATTTCGCCGAGTGCACTCACCAGGATACCGAATTGCGGAGAATTGGCTGTCGACTGAATGATGATGACCTGCCTGATCTCCGGCGGGGAGTCGATTCCGGTTTCAAGCATTTCGGTCATATTCATGACCGGGATGACGTTGCCCTGATATTGCAGAACGCCATGCAGGATAGGCGGCGTATCCGGAATCGCCCTGATGTTTAATGGTTCCGTTGCTTGTACGACCTGCGAGGCAGGGATGCCGAACCAGTTCTCACCGACATAGAAGGTGGCATATTCTCTGGCTTCCTTGCCGGCATCGCCGGTTGAGCCTGGCCTGAACTGGTTGTGCTGGAAGGCCTGGTCGGCTTCAATCAGTGCATCGATTTCCGCTGCATTGCCAAGCGGGATGAAAATCAGTGCGGTGATCTGGTTTTTGTAGGCGTCATGCTTGCCCTTGTACTCGCGATAGCCGGCAGAAGCGCATGCGCCGACCGCATAGTAGCGGCCATCATGGATTGCAATATCGAAGGCATCCTCTCCGGCGGCCATTTTGCAGAGATCCGGATGAATCGTGAATTCGCTGCCCACCTCAAACTCCTTGAGCGTGGATGAGATGATTTTCATGTCGCCATCGACATAAAGCGTGAAACTCCCCTTGATTGGGTGGCCGTCGGCATCTCTCGGCAGTGAATCCTGCAACATGGCGGCAAATTGCGGCTGGCTGTCGAACACGATGCCGATTCCGCCGACTATTCCCATATCGTCTTCGCTGCGAATTGCCGCCGCATATATATAAGTCGGCTGGTTTTTGTAAAGCGGTGAGGGTTCGAATTTTGAGACCACGTATTCCTGTGTGGTGCGTGTGCCTCTCAGTTGGCTTATCCATTCGCTCTCGATGACCGTGTCGACGCAATCCCTGTAATCGGGATTGGAGACGGCAAGAATTTTGCCTTGACGGTCAAAAATGACAAGGTTGTCATATACGGTATAGAGGCCGTTGATGTAAGCCAGGATTTTTTCCAGCGAATGAATGTCACCCGCAGTCCTTTGCGATTTTGACAGTATTTTCCTGAAAGATGACGTCAGCGCCCACCAGCGGCAGTCGTTGGCGCGCTCGTAGAGGTTCCGGTCCATGATGTCCACCGCCAGGAATGCGAAAAACCTGGAACTCTCGAGCATGATGGAGACCACGGTCTGGTAGAGGTCGGAAACGGTTTTTTCGATCACATTCTGGGTTTTGAAGCCGGTGTTGCTGATTTCCCACAGCAGCACCTTGGAAAAACTGTTTTGCTGTGAGCCTGCGTTGCGGGTTTGCCAGATATTGCCGTTCCATACGGACTGGTTCAATTTGCTTTGGATCATTGCCGCCTTTTTGGGAATGGTGAGCAGGCTCTGCGAAAACAGCAGCGGACTGCGCATGACCTTGGCCAGCATGCCGGGATTGATTCCGTTGATCAGTGCTTCGATACAGTCGCTGAAGGCATGTTCCAGCGGAATCATGGCATGGCCCATCCAGCCTGGCCCCTTGTAACCCTGGTAGCCTTTGGTGTGCTTGGTCACGGTCAGGTACTCGCGGTCGGCAAACCGGGTCATTTTCCAGTCTTCATTGTCCGCGGTGATCTCAAGCTTGGCGCCAAGGGGCACCTGATACTGATCACTGGTCGCGATGACCTTGGCGTCCTTGTCCAGCATGATGCCGACGACCCAGTCGTGTTCGGCGATCAAATCCTTGAACACCCCGTCCATCTCACTTTCGAAGCGGAAGCAGAGGCAGAGTATCCCCAATACGTTTTTATTGTCGGGAGAGGTGACTTTATAGGCATAGACCAGGCTTTTGTCCTGATTCGGCAGCAGATCGGTTTTTCGATAGATTTCCACGTAAGCCTGCGAGGTGCTGAAGGCCTCGTTTATCAATTCATCCGTCGAGTGCGCGACAGGGTTGCTTTCGTCGAGCTGGACCAGTATCCGCCCCTGAGGGTCCAGCAGGATAATATTGGAATAGACCGAGTACTTCTTTACGTATTCGCGAAAACGGACTCTGAGATCATTTGCATCCTGATCGGAAGATTCGCCTTTCAGTTCGTTTGCCAGAAACTGGCGTATATCGTCATCGGTTGCCAGAAACCCGATGTCGGCAGTTCTCTCAAAAAGATTGCGGATAACGATATCGACAATCATCTGGGCTTTTGCAGTGAGTCCCGTCACGGTTTTATTCAGGGTTTCCTTGGACAGGTTGCTTAGCACGTCATTGGTTAGCTGGCCGAATGCCGTTCGGGTTTCGGTCATATCGGTGCCGGTGCCCGATAATTGTGCAAGCAGGGAAAGGTTATCCCAGACGGATTGCAGCTGATGAATCGACTCGCGATAGCGGTTAAGCCCTGACATGTGCTTGTCCATGCGGTCTTGGATGTTGTTATGGTCTATTGGCATGGTGGTCCTCTCGAAGCAAATTTGAATTATTTGAGTCAGCTGAAGCAACTACCATGCCGGGCGGTCACGATAGTGAATCATGTGTCCTGGACGGCGTGCAGGATATAAAATCTTGCGACGGTCTTTGATGTGATGGCCGAACAGATGGTGAAGCCTTGAATTCGCTTGTCTTTGCTATACTATGGCCACTTATTCAGGAATCCTTGCAATGGCCGAAACTCCGCAACAAATTCGTCGCAGAAAATCACTGGTGGACCCCGGCCTGCGTGAACGCGGCATCTACCTGCTGCCCAATCTGTTTACGACAGCTGCGTTGTTTGCCGGTTTCTACGCCATCGTGCAGGCGATGAACGGTAATTATGAGCATTCTGCTGCGGCGATTTTCATTGCCATGGTGCTGGATGGCCTGGATGGCCGTGTGGCACGCCTGACCAACACACAAAGTGCTTTCGGTGCAGAGTACGACAGCCTTTCCGACATGGTGTCCTTTGGTGTGGCACCGGCGTTGGTAATTTATGTCTGGGCGTTGAAACCGCTCGGCAAGCTGGGCTGGATTGCGGCATTCATTTACTGTGCCTGTGCCGCGCTTCGGCTGGCACGATTCAACACCAAGCTGGACGATAGCGACAAGCGTTACTTCCAAGGCTTGCCCAGCCCCGCAGCAGCCGCATTGCTGGCGGGTCTGGTCTGGATCTCTTTCGATAACAGGATTGCCGGTACCGGACTACTGTTCGACCTGATCCACATGAAGTGGCTGGCCTGGGCTCTTACCGTTATTGCCGGCTTGTCCATGGTCAGCGACCTGAAGTTCTACAGCGGCAAGGACATCAATCTGCGCCGTAGTGTGCCGTTTATCGTCATTCTGCTGATCGTTCTGGCGATCGTGCTGATTTCATACAGCCCGCCGGTCATCCTGTTCGTCGTCTCGCTGGCGTACGCGCTTTCCGGCTATGTGATGTGGGTCAAGGGGCGATTTTTGAAAGATGGGAATTCTTCTCTATCGTCTTGATAGAAAAAAACAAAGCTATGTATGGTTGTCATCCGGCCATAAAAGCTTTATATTCACATCACCATGTTTGCTTACCAGAACATTTCAGTTTTTACCTCTATCAGCCGCCATATGGCTGAGCATCTCGTACGCGCCCAAGCTGCGCTACGTCTGGCTTTGCTTCGCCTATTTCTGCTGCGCTAAGCGCGCGCAGACTACTTATACCTCCACTACCAGTTTTACCAATGTTCGTCATCTGATGCAGAAGACGATAGAATTTATTGATACAGGCAAGCAGGCGCTTGTCATTACATTGATGGAAAAATCATGAAAAAGAACGAACTGATCATTTTTGACACCACTTTGCGCGATGGCGAACAAAGCCCGGGCGCAGCCATGACCAAGGAGGAGAAGCTGCGCATTGCCCGCCAGCTGGAAAAACTTGGCGTCAATGTGATTGAGGCCGGCTTTGCTGCTGCAAGTCAGGGTGATTTCGAGTCGATTCATGCGATCGCCGAAGTGATCAAGAACTCGACGGTGTGTTCATTGGCACGTGCCAGCGAGAACGATGTGCGCCGTGCGGGGGAAGCGATCAAACCGGCTGCCAAGGGGCGCATTCATACCTTTATTGCCACTTCGCCAATTCATATGGAAAACAAGTTGCGCATGACGCCGGATCAGGTGGTCGAGCGTGCCGTGCAGGCTGTGAAGTGGGCGCTGGAATATACCGATGACGTTGAATTCTCGGCTGAAGATGCCGTGCGTTCCGACATGGATTTCCTCGTGCGTGTGTTCGATGCCGTCATCAAGGCCGGCGCCAAGACCATCAATGTGCCGGATACCGTCGGTTATTCGATTCCCGTGCAGTGGGGCGAGCGCATGCGCCAGTTGATCGAGCGCGTACCAGATGCCGACAAGGTGGTGTGGTCCACGCATTGTCATAACGACCTCGGCATGGCAGTGGCCAATTCCTTGGCCGCCGTGTTGGGCGGTGCACGTCAGGTCGAATGTACGATCAATGGTCTGGGCGAGCGTGCAGGTAACGCCAGCCTTGAAGAGATCGTCATGGCCGTGCGCACGCGCAAGGATGTGTTCAATCTTGAAACCAGCATCGACACGACGCAGATCGTGCCGACATCCAAACTGGTTTCCAGCATCACCGGTTATCCGGTGCAGCCGAACAAGGCCGTGGTCGGCGCCAATGCCTTCTCGCATGAATCCGGCATCCACCAGGATGGCGTGCTCAAGCATCGCGAAACCTATGAAATCATGCGTGCCGAAGATGTGGGTTGGGGTGCCAACAAGCTCACCTTGGGCAAGCTTTCCGGCCGCAATGCCTTCAGATCGCGCTTGAAGGAATTGGGTATTGAGTTGGAGAGCGAGGAATTGCTCAACGCCGCGTTTGCAAAATTCAAGGATCTGGCCGACAAGAAATCGGAAATTTTCGATGAGGATCTGCATGCCCTGGTGAGTGATGAGTTCATCAGCGACGCTTCCGAGACTTTCAAGCTGGTTTACTTGAACGTCTGTTCGCAGACCGGCGAAGTGCCACATGCCAACGTCACCATCTCCGAAAACGGCCAGGAGAAAAAAGCCGAAGCAGATGGCGGCGGACCGGTCGATGCGACTTTCAAGGCGATCGAGTCCATCGTCAATAGCGGTGCCGAGTTGCAATTGTATTCGGTCAACAATATCACCAGCGGCACCGATGCCCAGGGCGAGGTGACCGTGCGTTTCTCACTGGGCGGCCGTATCGTCAATGGCCAGGGTGCGGATACCGATATTGTCGTCGCCTCAGCCAAGGCGTATTTGAATGGCTTGAACAAATTACATTCGAAGTCGGAACGTGCGCATCCGCAAGTATAAATAAGCAGTTTAAAGAGATATCAGAATGAAAAATGAAGTATTGCCCAAGGGCAGGATACAGGTTACCAGTTATGACATGAACCGGCTGTTTGCCATGGCTGAACAACTGCGCAAGCGAGGCGGACCTGAACCGGTCGGCCTCGATCAGCTGGAAGAAGAGCTGGCGCGGTGCGCGGAAGTGACCCAGGAAACGGTTCCGGCAGATGTCGTCACCATGAATTCCAGAGTGACGCTGAAGGATTTGACCACTGGCAAGGAAATCACTTGCACGTTGGTGTTCCCGGATGATGCCGATTCAACTCAAGGCAGGGTGTCTGTGCTCGCGCCGCTGGGTATGGCTATTCTCGGATATCGTGTCGGCGACAGGATCAGTTGGCAGATGCCGAGCGGCGTGCATGAACTGCAGATCGAGGCTGTGCACTACCAGCCGGAAGCTGCAGGCGACTACCAGCTATGAATAATGCCGGGCGTACATGCGCCCGCGCAGTCCTTCATGTTCTGAAGCGCCGCGAAGGATGATGCGGTTTAATGCAGAAGGACGTCAGCGCGTGCTGGTGTCACTATCGTTGCTGGCGCTCTATTTTTTCTGGGGCGGCACCTATCTTGCCATGTTCTTCGCCATCGAGAGCTTCACGCCCGTTCATGATGGCGGCGATACGGTTCAGTCTGGCCGGTGGTATTTTGTATGCCTTCCTGCGCTGGCGCGGTTACCCCGCTCCCAGGCCGAAAGAATGGCTGGGTGCATTGGTGGTTGGAGTGCTGTTGCTGTCAATCGGCAATGTGGCCGTCGCGGTTGCGCAAAAGACCGTTTCGACCAGTGCCGCTGCCATGGCGGTCGCTACTGTTCCTTTGTGGATAGGCCTGTTCTCTGCACTATGGGGTGAATCGCACAGCCGTCGTGAGTGGCTCGGTATCCTGCTAGGCATGATCGGCGCGATCGTGCTGGCCAGTGGCGGAGCCTTACGTGCAAGCCCGGAAGGCGCGCTGCTGATTCTGCTGGCGACGGTCAGTTGGGCGTTCGGTTCGGTCTGGGCCAAACATCTGCCGATGCCCGCGGGTGTCATGGGCAGCGCTGCGCAAATGCTGACGGGCGGCGTGGTGTTAATCGTGTTATGCCTGGTACAAGGTGAGCCATGGCCGGCCAGTATCAGCCATAAGTCTTTGTGGTCCATGGTTTTTCTTATATTCTTTGGTTCCATTATTGCTTACAGCGCATACCAGTATCTGTTGAAAACCGTGCGCCCGGCGCTGGCCACCAGTAATACCTTTGTTAATCCTGTCGTGGCGATGTTTCTCGGTGTCTGGCTGGCGAATGAGGTGGTCGATGCGCAGGAGATCGTGGCATTGGTCATTATTATTGTCGGCGTGTTGTTGGTGATGCCATTCAGGGCCAAGCCTGAAGTTTGAGTAGATTGGGGAATAGTTTGAATTTAGCGATATTTGATCTGGATAATACCTTGTTGGCGGGTGATAGCGACTTTCAGTGGGGCCAGTTTTTAATCGAAAAGGGCTTGCTCAAGCGTGAAGAGCATGAAGCGAAGAACATCGAGTTCTATGAAGATTACAAGGCGGGTCGCCTGGATATCTATGCCTTTCTCAAGTTCCAGCTGAAGCCCTTGTCCGACCATCCGCGTGCCAAACTGGATGAATTTCTGCAACAGTACCTGGAACACAAGGTGCGACCGATGATGACGGAAAAGGCCAAAGCGCTGGTGAACCAGCACAAGGCCAATGGCGACCTCTTGATGATCATCACGGCGACCAACAGTTTCGTGACGCGGCCGATTGCCAGCGCCTTCGGTGTCGAGCACCTGATCGGTACCGACCCTGAGCAGATTGATGGAGAATTCACCGGTAATGTTTCCGGTCTGCCGAGTTTCCAGGAAGGCAAGGTAAAGCGCCTGCATGAGTGGATGGCGGCACGCGGCAAGTCGCTCAATGATTTTGAAACGACCTGGTTCTACAGCGATTCACACAATGATTTGCCATTGATGAAGCAGGTGAAGCAGCCGGTGGCGGTTGACCCGGATGATGTGCTGCGCACTCATGCCGAGCAGCAGGGCTGGCCGATCATCAGTTTGAGGTAGTTTGCTTATGGATGCAGCAGAAACTGCATCACAAACTTGGTGCCGGCATAAGCAAGCAATAGCAGGATAAAGCCGCTGAGTGTCAGGCGTATGGCTGTCATGCCGCGCCAGCCATAGATATAACGGCCGAGCAGTAGCCCGGCATAGATCAGCCAGGACAGGATGGCAAAAACATTCTTGTGGTTGAATTTCATTGCCTGATGAAAGATGTGTTCGGAGAACATCACACCGCTGATCAGTGTAAGCGTCAGCAGTAGAAAGCCCAGGCCGATCACGCGGAACAGCATTTTTTCCATGACGATCAGCGGCGGGAAATCCGCCAGTTTGATCAGGCTGGGTTTGTTGTGCATGCTGCGTTCCGCAGCTGCCATCAATAGCGCGTGCAGCGCTGCGAAAGTGAACAGACTGTAGGCCAGCAGGGCAATGATCAGGTGTGCCAGAAACAGCGGCTCGTTGGTATAAGGTAATACGTTGTATTCATGAATACTGCCATGCACGAGTACGAACAGTGCGGCTGGCGGTAGCACGAAAGCCTGCAGGCTGTTATAGGTTTGCCGGATGTCGGTGATCCAGTAGATCAGCACCGTCAGCCAGAAGATCATCGACAGGGCATTGCCGAAATCGAGACTGAGGCCGAGTTGTTGGCCAGTGCCGACGAAGATTCCCTTGTACAGCAGCCAGGCGTGTATCAGCAGGCCGACGGCAATGGCGGCAGAATGCCAGTGCATAGCCCTCTGGCCCTGCGGCCTTTTTGTGCTGCGCCAGAAATCAAATGCGACAAAGGCATAGATCAGCGCAACGATCAAATAGGGTAAAAACGCGCTCATGGAATCATTAGCTTGAGTGAATGGGTTAAAATCAGGAACTACGTATCACTATAGCATGCGGCACAAGCTAAAGTTAATGCCGCCGCCAGACAGAATTGCTTCATGGAATTAATCAAGAGGTTCCTTAATGTTAGAAAATCTTAGCGGTAGATTGCAAGGCGTTATCAAGACCCTGCGTGGTCAGGCGCGCCTGACGGAAGAGAATATCGCAGATGCCATGCGTGAAGTGCGCATGGCCCTGCTTGAGGCCGACGTTGCCCTGCCGGTGGTGAAGGACTTCATTGCCAAGGTCAAGGAGCGTGCACAGGGCCGCGAAGTGCTGCAAAGCCTGACACCAGGCCAGGCCGTGATCCAGGTCGTGCATGATGAGCTGACTGAACTGATGGGCGCCAAGAGCGTGGGGCTGGACCTTGCCGCTGTGCCGCCGGCGATCATCCTGATGGCCGGTCTGCAGGGTTCGGGCAAGACGACGACTTCTGCCAAACTGGCACGTCTGCTCAAGGAACAGAAAAAGAAAGTGCTGCTGTCTAGTGCTGACGTTTATCGTCCTGCCGCTATCCAGCAATTGAAAACCTTGGCGCAAAGCCTGGAAGTGGATTGCTTTGATTCCAACGCCAGCCAGAAGCCCATGGATATCGCCGCTACCACACTGGATTACGCCAAGCGTCATTTCTACGACGTCGTGATCTTCGATACTGCGGGTCGCCTGGGTATCGACGAAGCGATGATGAACGAGATTCGCGAACTGCATGGCCTGCTCAAACCGGTTGAAACGCTGTTCGTGGTCGATGCCATGCAGGGCCAGGACGCGGTCAATACCGCCCGTGCTTTCGGCGAAACCCTGCCGTTGACCGGCGTGGTGCTGACCAAGCTGGACGGTGATGCGCGCGGTGGTGCGGCGCTTTCAGTGCGTCATGTCACCGGCAAGCCGATCAAGTTCATCGGCGTCAGTGAAAAGGTTGACGGTCTGGAGCCTTTCCATCCTGAACGCATGGCTTCACGTGTGCTCGGCATGGGCGATGTGCTCTCGCTGATCGAAGAGGCCCAAAAGAAGGTTGATCTGGATGAAGCCAAAAAACTGGCCGACAAGGTCAAGTCCGGTAAGGGTTTCGATCTGGATGACTTCAAGATGCAGATGCAGCAGATGCGAAACATGGGTGGCATGGGTGCGTTGATGGATAAGTTGCCGGCCAATATCGCCGGCATGGCCGGTCAGATCAGCAGCGATGCCGGCGACAAGGCTATTCGCCGTATCGAAGGCATCATCAATTCCATGACGCCGCTGGAACGTCGTAAGCCGGAAGTCATCAAGGCCACCCGCAAACGCCGTATCGCCGATGGTGCCGGTGTGCAGGTGCAGGAAGTCAATCGCATGCTGAAGCAGTTTGAAGAAGCCCAGAAAATGATGAAGATGTTCTCCAAGGGCGGCATGAGCAAGATGATGCGCGCCATGCAGGGCAGATTTCCCGGCATGCGCTGATTTTGCATTGACGCGGCGCGTGGTTTTCAGGATAATCACGCCCTTTCCGTAGTCTTGTTCCGCAAGGTTGCATGGGCTGTTAGCTCAGCTGGTAGAGCAGCGGACTTTTAATCCGTTGGTCGCTGGTTCGAATCCAGCACGGCCTACCAAGAAAACGGGGAAATGCCTCAGCCACGGCTGGGGCATTTCCTTTTCTACAGGATGCGTTTCCATGCAGATCTGGGTCGATGCCGACGCCTGTCC
>DLMX01000042.1:8326-8561 GCA_002479405.1 Methylophilaceae bacterium UBA7525 | reverse complement strand
TCCAGCACCAGCAGGATTTCATGCGGCGCATCCGGCATGGCCTTGGCGATGACACGCTTCACCTTGCTGATCTCTTCCATCAGGTTCAGTTGGGTCGGCAGGCGGCCGGCAGTGTCGGCCAGTACGATGTCGATGTTTCTGGCCTTGGCCGAGTTGACGGCATCGAAGATCACTGCCGCTGCA
This sequence comes from Methylophilaceae bacterium UBA7525, assembly GCA_002479405.1. Taxonomy (GTDB): domain Bacteria; phylum Pseudomonadota; class Gammaproteobacteria; order Burkholderiales; family Methylophilaceae; genus UBA6140. Next base: position 8,378 of record DLMX01000042.1, on the reverse strand, counting down.
TCGCCGCTCTGGTTGCTGACGACATGGACCTGATTGCGCTCGCCCCATGCCT
>DLMX01000042.1:6769-8125 GCA_002479405.1 Methylophilaceae bacterium UBA7525 | reverse complement strand
GCCGATGGTCGTGGTCTTGCCGGCGCCGTTGACGCCGACCAGCATGATGATGAAAGGCTGGTTGTTGCTGGTATCCAGTGGCTTTTGCAGAGGAGCGAGCATTTCAAGCAGGGCCTGCTTGAGCGCTTCCTTCAGCTGGCTGGTGTCGCTCAGGCTCTGGCGCTTGACGCGGGTTCTGATGTCATCGAGCAGCGCCTGGGTCGCTGAAACGCCAACGTCGGAAGTCAGCAGGATGGTTTCCAGTTCCTCGTAGACTTCTTCATCTATTTTTCCGCCACTGAACAGGGCAGCCAGCTGGTTGCCAAGTTGGCTTCTGGTCTTGCTCAGGCTGCGTTTGAGTCGCTCGGCCCAGCTCAAGGTGGGCGTTTCCGCTACAGGCGCTATTGTGTCTGCAGCTGGTGAGGATGCTGGATTTTCATTCGCCGCTACAGGTTTTTTGTCTTTTTTGAAGATATTGAACATAGGGCTCTATTCTAGTCGTAATCAGACATTGGTTAAATGGCTATAATGTTGCGGGCCGGCTACTCGCACTTTGAACCAAGAAGGCTGGATGTCTGTCAGACTCGTCGTTCGTGCATTTCCAAAATGTTTATTCGGTTTCGTTGCTGCGGTGCTGGGTTTGGTCGCGCTCTAAGATCAGCTGTGCTCCAGGATTGACGGCAACCCAGTCTGCATATCGCAAATTCAAGGAGAATAAAAAGGTGATATTTCGAGGTTTGGTTTTGCTGGTGGCCATGCTGCCGGGCTTGCTGCATGCCGCAACGCATGAATTCAAGCTCGACAACGGCATGCGCATCATCGTTCAGGAAGATCATCGCTCGCCTGTGGTGGTTTCACAGGTCTGGTATCGCGCCGGCAGCATAGATGAAGTCAATGGCAAGACCGGGGTGGCGCATGTACTCGAGCACATGATGTTCAAGGGTACCAAGGAGATCAAACCGGGCCAGTTTTCCCGCATCATCGCGGCGGCTGGCGGCCGCGAGAATGCTTTTACCGGCCGCGATTACACGGCCTATTTCCAGCAGCTCGAGAAATCCCAATTACCGCTTTCCATTCGCCTCGAAGCCGATCGCATGCATAACCTGGTGCTGACCGAGGAGGAGTTCTCCAAGGAGATCAAGGTGGTCATGGAGGAGCGGCGCTGGCGTACGGAGGACAAGGCACAGGCGCAGGTCTACGAGCAGTTCAATGCTGCGGTCTACAATGCCCATCCATATGGCCGCCCCATCGTTGGCTGGATGAACGATCTGGAGCACATGACCGCGGCGGATGCCCGGGAATGGTACAAGTACTGGTACACCCCCAATAATGCGCTGCTGGTCGTCGTGGGGGATGTCGATCCGCAGGAGGTCTACA
>DLMX01000042.1:0-6539 GCA_002479405.1 Methylophilaceae bacterium UBA7525 | reverse complement strand
ATCGTCGTCAAGGCGCAGGCTGAGCTGCCCTACATTCTGATGGGTTTCCGTGCACCGGCCTTGAATGATCCGGCAAGCGACTGGGAACCCTATGCCCTGGAATTGCTGGCCGGCGTGCTGGATGGCAATGCGTCCGCCAGATTGAATCAGGAACTGGTACGCGACAGCCAGATGGCAATTGAAGTCGGTGCCGGTTACAGCATGTTGTCGCGCGGCCGTCAGAGTCTGTTTATGCTCGAAGGCACACCCAGTCAGGGCAATACGGTAGCCGACCTCGAAGCTGCATTGCTGCAGCAGGTGGAAAAGATCAAGTCATCCGGCGTCACGGCTGAGGAGCTGCAGCGGGTAAAGGCACAGGTGATTGCGGCGGACGTTTACAAACGGGATTCCATGTTCTACCAGGCGATGGAGATCGGCCAGCTGGAAACCATGGGCTATTCCTGGAAGATTCTTGATGATTATCAGGCAAGGCTGGAAGCCATAACGCCGGAGCAGGTGCAGGAAGTCGCCAGGAAATACCTGGTCAGGGACGTGCTGACTGTTGCCACGCTGGATCCGCAACCGATAGAACCTAAAACCAACAAGCCACAGGTGAACCCACATGCGCGCTGATATGAATTTATTCAAGAACCTGGCCCTGTTGACGGCAGGCCTGTTGTTTGCCGTACAGGCCTATGCCGGCGTCAAGATCGAGAACTGGCAGACCAGTACCGGCGCCGATGTCTATTTCGTCGAGAACCATGACCTGCCGATCATCGATATCAGCATCAATTTCGCCGCCGGCAGCGCACGCGATACGGGGGAAAAAGCCGGCTTGTCTACCATTACCCGTCACATGATGACGACCGGTGCTGCCGGCATGAGCGAGGAGGAGATATCGAAACGCATGGCTGATATCGGCGCCATCCTCGGCGGTGAGCATGATATGGACCGGGCCGGGTTCAAACTGCGTACGCTGAGCAAGCTGCCTGAACGCGAACAGGCGCTGGATATTTACAGCAGGATCATTCAGCAGCCGGATTTTCCCGAGGCTATCCTGCAGCGCGAAAAGGCCCGCATCATTGCCAACCTCAGGGAATCTGCGACCAAACCGGATTCGATCTCCAGCAAGGCGTTCATGAAGGCTGTTTATGGCGACCATCCTTATGGTTTCAGCAGTGAACCGGAAACGGTCGCGGCGATTCAGCGCGCCGATCTGCTGCAGTTCTATCAGACCTATTACAGCGCCAATAATGCCATCATTGCACTGATCGGCGACATGAACCGCGAACAGGCAGCCGAGATTGCCGAACGCCTTACCGCTACGCTACCCAAAGCTGCGTCCGCGAGACCTTTGAGTGCGGTCGGACTGCCAAAGCAGGCGCTTGAACAGCGCATTGAGCATCCGGCCAGCCAGTCGCATATCCTGCTGGGTTATCCCGGCGTCAGTCGCGGTGATCCGGACTATTTTCCGCTTTATGTCGGTAACTATATCCTGGGTGGCGGCGGTTTCGTTTCGCGCCTGACCGAGGAAGTTCGAGAAAAGCGCGGTCTGGTTTACAGCGTTTACAGCTACTTCATGCCGATGGCTGTCGAGGGGCCCTTCCAGATCGGTCTGCAGACCAAGAAGGAGCAGGGTGAGGAAGCACTGAAGGTGGTACGCGATACGTTGGATGGTTTCATGCAGAAGGGCGTGACCGAGGCCGAGTTGAAGGCTGCCAAGCAGAACATTATCGGCGGCTTCCCGCTGCGTCTGGACAGCAATGCCAAGATACTGGATTATCTGGCTGTCATCGGCTTTTACAAGCTGCCTTTGACCTACCTTGATGACTTCAACAGGCAAGTCGAGAATGTGACCACGGCGCAGATCAAGGATGCATTCAATCGGCGCATCAATACGGACAATTTGGTGACTGTCATCGTTGGCACAGCGCAGTAGGAAATCTTCCGCTCAGGCGATGAATCAGGTGCGCATCAGCGGCGGCGAGTGGCGCAGCCGTCTGTTGCGCTTCCCGGATGCACCGGGTCTGCGGCCGACGCCAGACCGTGTCAGGCAGACGGTATTCAACTGGCTCGGGCAGGATATGCATGGCCTGAATTGTCTGGACCTGTTTGCCGGTACTGGCGCCATGGGTTTCGAGGCCTTGTCTCGTGGCGCCAGATCAATGGTCCTGGTGGAAAAGTCGGTGCTTGCCTATCGGGCATTGCTGGAGAATCAGCGTAGCTTGCAGGCAGAGTCGTCGCAGATTTTCAACCGGGATGCCATGGGTTTCCTTGGTCAGAACCAACAGCGATTCGATGTCATCTTTGTAGATCCGCCCTACAACCAGGGCTGGCTCGACAAGCTGCTGCCGGAACTCGCTTCGCATCTCGCGCCAGACGGCGTGATCTATGCCGAGGCGGAGTTCGCCCTGGCTGATACGCCGCAATGGCAGGTCGTCAAACATGGCAAAGCGGGCAATGTTTTCTATCACCTGTTAAAATCTGCTCATGATCAATAAAGCCATCTATCCGGGAACCTTCGACCCCATTACCCGCGGTCATGAGGACGTGGTGCGCCGTGCTGCGCGCCTGTTCGATGAAGTGGTCGTGGCGGTGGCCAAAAGTCATGGCAAGAAGCCGCTATTCGACCTGGATGAGCGTGTGGCGCTGGCGGCAGAGGTGTTGGCGGATTGCCCCAATGTGCGTGTGGCCGGTTTTTCCGGATTGCTCATGCAGTTCGCCCGTGAAGAGGGTGCCCGCGTCGTCATCCGCGGCTTGCGCGCCGTCTCGGATTTTGAGTACGAATTCCAGCTGGCAGGCATGAACCGCCATCTCTATCCCGAGGTCGAAACCATATTCCTCACGCCTTCCGAGCAGTACATGTTCATATCGGCCAGCCTGGTCCGGGAGATCGCTGTTCTGGGCGGTGATATCAGCAAATTCGTGCCATCGGTTGTCGATGCCGCGATCCAACAGAAACTCAAGGCATAATGCTATGGCACTGATGATTACCGATGAATGCATCAACTGCGACGTCTGCGAGCCGGAGTGCCCGAACGGTGCGATTTACCAGGGGCAGGAGATCTATGAGATCGACTCCGATCTCTGCACCGAGTGTGTCGGCCATTTCAGCAAACCGCAATGCCAGCAGGTCTGTCCCATCGATTGCATTCCGTTTAATCCGGACAAGCGCGAAACTCATGAAGAGCTTTATGCGAAATACATGAATCTCACCGCCAACAAGCAATCAGCCTAAAGGAATCATCATGCGCATGCTGCATACCATGCTCAGAGTGGGTAATCTGGAACGTTCGATCCAGTTTTATCAGGATGTGCTGAAGATGAAGCTCCTGCGCCGGCACGATTATCCGGAAGGCATGTTTTCACTGGCATTTGTTGGCTATGGTGATGAAAAAGACCATACTGTGCTGGAGCTGACCTATAACTGGGGCACTGAAAGTTACGACAAGGGCAACGCCTTTGGCTATGTGGCGATTGAGGTCGATGATGTCTATGCGGCCTGTGAGCAGGTGAAGCAGGCTGGTGGCAAGGTTGTCCGCGAGGCGGGTCCGATGATGCACGGCACGACAGTCATTGCCTTTGTTGAAGACCCGGACGGTTACAGGATTGAGTTCATCGAGAAAGGTACTGCAGGATATTGATGGTTGTATTTTTACCAAGCTGACGGAAGGAGGTGTGGTATGAAGAAGATCGCAATCGTGATGATGGGGATGTTTTTGTTCGCAGGATGCGCTATGCATCCACACAGTCACAAGGCGACAATTTGCCATAAAGGCAAAACCATTGAGGTAGACAGGAACGCCCTGGATGCTCATTTGGGGCATGGTGACTATCGCGGACCTTGTCGTTAGAAGCGGATTCTCTGAATTGCATGAAAAAAGGGAGGCTGGATAGCCTCCCTTTTTTCATGCCGTCATGCTTGATGCAATTGCTTTGATGGCTTACTCGAAGAAGTCCTTCATCTTGTCCAGCCAGCTCTTGGAACGCGGACTATGCTTGCCTGAATCCTGCAGGTTGATCTCTTCCAGTTCTTTCAGCAATTCCTTCTGACGCTCGGTCAATTTGACCGGCGTTTCCACCACGACGTGACACATCAGGTCGCCATTGGTACTGCCGCGCAATGGCTTGATGCCCTTGCCGCGCAGACGGAAGGTAGCGCCGGTTTGCGTTTCCGGCGGAATCTTCATCTTGGCATGACCGTCCAGCGTCGGGATCTCGATCTCGCCACCCAGTGCGGCAGTGGTGAAACTGATCGGCATTTCGCAATGCAGATTGGCGCCGTCGCGCTCGAATATCTCGTGCTTCTTCAGGTGGACAACGACGTACAGGTCTCCCGGCGGTCCGCCGTTGACACCGGCTTCGCCCTCGCCCGAGAGGCGGATACGGTCGCCTTCATCGACACCGGCCGGAATCTTGACCGACAGGGTCTTGTGCTGTTTGACGCGACCACCGCCATGGCAGGTCGGACATGGTTCCTTGACCATCTTGCCGGTGCCGTGACAGTTGGGACAGGTCTGCTGAACCGAGAAGAAACCCTGTTGCATGCGGACCTGGCCATGACCGCCACAAGTGGTGCAGGTGACGGGGCTGGTGCCGGGACGTGCGCCGGAGCCGTGGCAGGTTTCGCATTCGGCCATGACCGGGATGCGGATCTTGGTTTCGGTACCGCGAGCGGCATCTTCCAGCGAAATCTCCATGTTGTAGCGCAGGTCGGCGCCGCGATAGACGTTGGAACGCTGGCGACCGCCACCGCCGAAAATGTCGCCGAAAATGTCGCCGAAGGCATCGGAGAAGTTGCCGAAGCCATGCGCGCCGCCGCCAGCGCCGCCCATGCTCGGGTCGACGCCGGCATGGCCGTACTGGTCATAAGCCGCACGCTTCTGTTCATCGGAAAGGATCTCGTAGGCTTCCTTGGCTTCCTTGAAGCTTTCTTCCGCCTTGGGATTATCCGGATTGCGGTCCGGATGGTATTTCATCGCCAGCTTGCGGTAAGCCTTTTTGATCTCATCATCCGAGGCATCACGGTTGATGCCCAGGACTTCGTAATAATCTTTTTTTGTTGCCATTTAGTCTCTGCCGATAAGCATAAAGCACACTGAATAGATCTATCCAGTGCGCTTTATGGTGGTTACATCAAGAGGGTTTACTTCTTGTCGTCTTTGACTTCTTCGAACTCCGCATCGACGACTTCAGCGTCCACCGTCTTTTCTTCCTGTGGCTGGGCTTCGCCGCCGCCTTGCTGAGCCTGTTGCTCGGCATAGACCTTCTCGCCGAGCTTTTGTGAAGCTTCCATCAGCGCGTTGGTCTTGGCTTCGATCTCGGCCTTGTCGTCACCCTTGATGGCTTCTTCAGCATCCTTGATGGCAGCTTCGATCTTTTCCTTCTCATCCGCTTCCAGTTTGTCGCCATGCTCGGTCAGCGATTTCTTCACACTGTGTATCATGCCGTCAGCGCTGTTGCGGGCATCTACCAGTTCACGCAATTTGCGGTCTTCATCCGCATATTGCGCGGCTTCGTCTTCCATGCGCTTGATCTCTTCCTCAGACAAGCCGGAGTTTGCCTTGATCGTGATCTTGTTTTCCTTGCCGGTAGCCTTGTCCTTGGCGGAAACGTGCAGGATGCCGTTGGCGTCGATATCAAAAGTCACTTCGATCTGCGGCATGCCACGTGGTGCCGGCGGGATGTCGCTCAGGTTGAACTGGCCCAGACTCTTGTTGCCGGCAGCCACTTCACGTTCGCCTTGCAGTACGTGGATGGTCACGGCGGACTGATTGTCGTCTGCTGTGGAGAATACCTGCGATGCCTTGGTCGGAATCGTGGTGTTCTTCTTGATCAGCTTGGTCATGACACCACCCAGGGTTTCAATACCCAGTGACAGCGGAGTGACGTCCAGCAACAGCACGTCCTTGACGTCGCCTTGCAGCACGCCGCCCTGGATCGCAGCACCGACAGCAACCGCTTCGTCAGGGTTGACGTCCTTGCGCGGGTCTTTGCCGAAGAATTCCTTGACCTTGTCCTGTACCTTCGGCATGCGGGTCTGACCGCCGACCAGAATCACGTCGGTGATGTCTTCAACCTTGACGCCTGCGTCCTTCAATGCAGTACGGCAAGGGGCAATCGTGCGCTCAATCAGGTCTTCAACCAGGGATTCGAACTTGGCACGGGTGATCTTGACTACCAGGTGCTTCGGACCGGTTGCATCTGCCGTGATGTAAGGCAGGTTGACTTCGGTCTGTTGAGCGGAAGAAAGCTCGATCTTGGCTTTTTCTGCCGCTTCTTTAAGGCGCTGCAAAGCCTGGCGGTCGTGGCGCAGGTCAATGCCGCTCTCCTTCTTGAACTCCTCAATAAGGTAATCCATCAGACGTTGGTCAAAGTCATCCCCACCCAGCCAGGTATTGCCATTTACTGCTTTGACTTCGAAGACCCCCTCNNATCTTGGCTTTTTCTGCGGCTTCCTTCAGGCGCTGTTTGGCCAGCAGGTCGTTGCGCAGGTCCAGACCACCGTTTTCCTTCTTGAATTCATCAGCCAGGAAGTCGATCAGACGGTTGTCGAAGTC
>DLMX01000049.1:35728-35951 GCA_002479405.1 Methylophilaceae bacterium UBA7525 | reverse complement strand
GGTCTGTTTTCCAGCCAGTTCAGAATGAAGCTGGCGATCTCTTCCGGGTCATTCAGGTTCAGTACCGGCAGGTGTGTGGCAACGGCAGCGTCGCTGGCAACGGCAATGACGTGATGGTCGTGTATCGAGATCAGTGGTTTTTTCATGGCCGGGCGATGGATTTCGATTTTCGGGATGGGTTCGCTTTTGAAGCCTTCCACCAGAATCAGGTCGACCAGATCGG
>DLMX01000049.1:15930-35576 GCA_002479405.1 Methylophilaceae bacterium UBA7525 | reverse complement strand
TGACCAGATCGGCGTCGATATGCGGCAGCAGCTCGGCAAGCCCGGGTTCTTCCGGCTGCTGGTTGCGGGTGCGGGAAAGTTCGGTCATCAAGGCCCAGCGGTGGCGCGAGCCGAGCAGCATCTGTACCGCACCGGATTCACGCAGGCGGTAGCTGTCCTTGCCCGGATGGTCGATATCGAAGCTGTGATGCGCGTGTTTGATCACCGAAATGCGCAGGCCGTGTGCATTCAACACGGGGATCAGGCTGGTCAGTAGCGTGGTTTTGCCGACGCCGCTACCGTAGGCGCAAAAACCCAGTAAGGGCACTTTGCCGGAAATCTGTTTGTTGGCTGCCAATGGTCTACCTGTTCCTATCCTGCAGTGATTCGAGTTCTTCAATAGTGTTGATGTTGGCGAAAGCCTGCGGCTGGTCGTCGAACGCCACTTCCACTACCTTGAGTGTGCCGTACCAAGCATCTATTTTACGCCCGCCGCTTTGCAGATAGCTTTGCAGGTGATTCTTCAGGCTGGTGCGACACAGGCAGAAGACCGGATGCGCCTGTGTGCCGGTTTTTGCAACGGCCAGTTCGGCATCGGCTTGCTGCAGTGCCTGCATCAGCCGGCTGGCAAGATCTGCCGGCAGGAATGGCGAGTCGCAGGGCACAGTCAGGACGTACGGTTGATTGGCTGCGCACATGCCACGGTGCAGCCCTGCGAGCGGCCCGGCGAAACCTTCGATTTCATCCGGAATCACCGGATAACCAAAAGCCGAATATCGGTCGATCTCGCGATTGGCATTGATCAGGATTTCATCGACTTGCGGGCCGAGTCTTTCCAGTACATGCACCACCATCGGTTTGCCGGCGAACGCTATCAGGCCTTTATCCGCGCCGCCCATCCGGCGCCCAAGGCCACCTGCCAGTACCACCCCGGTGATGCTCATGTATCGGTCTTTCCGGAGAAGCGGAAGCGTTCGGCGCCGGTGAAGATCAGGAAGTGTTTGCCTTGCGAGCGGCCTATCATGGTCATGCCGACCTTGTTGGCGATTTCCCAGCCCATGCGCGTCAGGCCTGAGCGCGAGACCAGGAAGGGCACCCGCATCTGCGCGGCCTTGATTACCATCTCGCTGGTGAGTCGGCCGGTGGTATAGAAAATCTTGTCATCACCGACGACATTGTCCAGCCACATCATGCCGGCAATCGCATCCACGGCATTATGGCGGCCGACATCCTCGATGTAATAGAGGATATCGCTACCCTTGGCCAGTGCACAGCCATGCAATGCGCCGGCTTTTTTGTAGAGGCTATCGTAGAGGCGCACATTATCCAGCAGTGCATACAAGGTCGATTCCTGCAGCACCGCACCTTGCGGCAAGTGGATGTTGTCGATGTCTTCCATCAGGTCGCCGAACACGGTGCCCTGTCCGCAGCCCGTGGTGACGGTGCGCTTGCCCAAGCGTTCTGTCGCTTGCAGTCCATGGCGCGTGGTGACTGCCACGGCATCGACTTCCCAGTCGACATGGACTTCGGCGATCTCATCTATGCTGCCGATCAGGCGCTGGTTGCGCAGATAGCCTATGGCCAGGGCTTCAGGTGCGGCGCCCAGCGTCATCAGCGTGACGATTTCCTGCTTGTCGACATATAGTGTCAGCGGCGCTTCCCCGGCGATCTCGGTTTCCACCTGTTCGCCGTGTTCATTGGTTGCCGTGACACCAAAGGTGAGCGGGCGTGAGGCCTGTGAAGTAATGGGGCGCTGGAATGTCATGAGGAATGTCGATGCGAATGGGCGATTAGCCGCCCGTGTGCGACATGAAGCGTATCACGGCTGGCTCAGCCCGCCGCAGGTCAAAATCATGGCCTTTGGGCTTGATCTGCATGGAATTCAGAATGGCCCGGATCAAAGGCGCATCGTCATCCGGATGTGCCCTAAGTAGTGGCATGAGGTCGATCTTGTCCTCGTGGCCGAGGCAGAGGAAAAGCTCGCCCTTGCAGCTGATACGCACGCGATTGCAGGATTCGCAGAAATTGTGGCTATGCGGTGAAATGAAACCGACGCGGGTCTGTGTGCCGGGGATGCGCCAGTATTTTGCCGGTCCACCGGTGGTTTCTGCGCTACTGATCAGGGTGTGATGTTGTTGTAACAGCTTGAGGGTGGCATCGTTGCTGACATAGGTGGAATTGCGCTGATGATTGACTTCACCCAAGGGCATTTCCTCGATGTAGGCGATATCCATTTCCTGTTCGATGGCGAACTCCAATAATGACAGTGCTTCGTCATCATTGATGTCGCGCATCAGCACCGTATTGAGCTTGATGTTTTCAAAGCCGACCTGCTTCGCCGCTGCGATTCCGCGCAGTACTTTCTCCAACTCGCCGACGCGGGTGATCTTGCGGAAACGTTCGGCATCGAGGCTGTCCAGACTGATGTTGATGCGTTTGACGCCGGCTTTTTTCAAAGCCGCTGCCTGCGATTCAAGCTGCGATCCGTTAGTAGTGACCACTAGCTCACGCAGTCCTTGAAGCTGTCCGATCTGTTCGAACAGCCACAGGGCATTCTTCCTGACCAGCGGTTCGCCTCCTGTAATGCGGACCTTGCTGACACCCAGATCCACGAAGACTTTGACCAGCCTTGCGCATTCTTCCAGCGACAGTACCTCGTCGCGTGGCAGAAAGGTCATGTCTTCCGACATGCAATAGACGCAGCGGAAATCGCAACGATCGGTGATCGAAAGGCGAATGTAATCGACTTTCCGACCAAACTGGTCAAGCAATGCGGGTTGTGAATCGGTTGTAGCTGACATTGGGAAGTTGGTTGACCTTGCGCCAGCAGGCGCAGTAATTAGCTAAGACGTTCAATTTTAAGTCTTTCACCAGGCATTAACAATGCTGCACGGAGTAGGGTTATAGTAATAACCATCAGATATTGGCAATATATTCTTATGACAGCAAAAAACATCAAAATTCACCTGCCCTATGGCAAGGTTTCCGCCATTGGCCCGGGCAAGGCTGACCTGCTTGAAGCGATTGCAGAAAGCGGTTCGATTTCAGCGGCGGCACGGCAGATGGGTATGTCCTACAAGCGAGCCTGGGATCTGGTCGATACCATGAACAAAAGTTTCCGCGAGCCGCTGGTGCATACAGCGACCGGCGGCAGTCACGGAGGTGGCGCACAGATGACCGAGTTCGGGCATGAGGTATTGCGGCGTTATCGCGAGATTGAATTCAAATCCTATCAGGCTGTAGAGAATGAGTTGAATACATTGACGGGGCTTCTGGCGCCTCGTCAGTAAAGACTCACTGTTGTTGATTCTTCACGGTTTTAGCCGCAATTCTCCACCGGCGGCAGTTGCTGCAATTCCTCGTCGGTGAACAAGCGCGAGCGGATAATGAAATGCCGCCCCGTCCCCTGTTCCAGTGAGAATTGGCCACCGTGGCCGGCAATCGCATCCAGCGTCAGATGGGTGTGCTCCCAATATTCGAACTGGAACTTTGCCATGTAAAAGGGCACGCCATGCACGATGCCCAATTTGATATCCGATGCTCCTACCAGCATCTCACCCGCTTTCAGACACATGGGTGCGCTGCCTTCGCAGCAACCGCCGGATTGATGAAACATGAGGTCGCCATGTCTGGCCCTGAGTTCATCAATCAATGCTTCTGCTGCGGGTGTAGCCACGATGCGTGAGACCAGCATCTGATGCTCCTTGAAGAACGGTTGCGGAAAAAAAGGACGCGAGGTTGTGACCAACCATCGCGTCCGCTCATGTTACCTGAACTGGCAGATTAACTTTTAACCCTATCGGCGGCATGCAGTCTCATGACAGTGAATATCCTGCTGCCCCCGATGAGTTTGCCTAGAAGAAGCCCAGTGCGTTCGGGCTGTAGCTGACCAGCAGGTTCTTGGTCTGCTGGTAATGGTCCAGCATCATGCGGTGGTTTTCGCGACCGATACCCGATTGCTTGTAACCGCCGAACGCCGCATGTGCCGGATACAGGTGGTAGCAATTGGTCCAGACGCGGCCGGCCTGGATGCCGCGGCCCATGCGGAATGCGCGGGCGCCGTCACGGCTCCAGACGCCAGCACCGAGACCGTACATGGTGTCGTTGGCGATGGCCAATGCTTCGGCTTCGTCCTTGAATGTGGTTACGGACAATACCGGGCCGAAGATCTCTTCCTGGAAGATGCGCATTTTGTTGTGACCCTTGAACACGGTCGGCTCGATGTAATAGCCTTCGCTCAGCGGGCCTGCCAGCTTCGATTGCGCGCCGCCGGTCAGCAACTGGGCGCCTTCCTCCTTGCCCAGATTGATGTAGGACATGATGATTTCGACCTGCTCGCTCGATGCCTGGGCGCCGATCATGGTCGAACTGTCGAGCGGGTTGCCCTGCTTGATGGCCTTGACGCGCTTCAGTGCGCGCTCCATGAACTTGTCGTAGATGGATTCCTGGATCAGCGCACGGCTCGGGCAGGTGCAGACTTCGCCCTGGTTCAGCGCGAACAATGCGAAGCCTTCCAGACACTTGTCGAAGTAGGCATCGTCGGCGTCCATGATGTCCTCGAAGAAGATGTTGGGCGACTTGCCGCCGAGTTCCAGCGTCGATGGGATCAGATTCTGCGAGGCATATTGCATGATCAGGCGACCGACCGAGGTGGAGCCGGTGAAGGCGATCTTGGCGATACGTGTGCTGGTCGCCAGCGGCTTGCCGGCTTCGACGCCGTGACCGTTAACGATGTTGAGCACGCCCGGCGGCAACAAGTGGCCGATCAGTTCCATGACGACCAGGATGGAAGCCGGAGTCTGCTCGGCCGGCTTCATGACGATGACGTTGCCTGCGGCCAGTGCAGGGGCGAGTTTCCAGGCGGCCATCAGGATCGGGAAGTTCCATGGGATAATCTGGCCGACGACACCCAGCGGTTCATGGAAATGATAGGCCATGGTCTCATGGTCAATCTCGCTGATGCCGCCTTCCTGGGCGCGGATGGCGCCGGCGAAGTAACGGAAGTGGTCAATCGCCAGCGGGATGTCGGCGTTCATGGTTTCGCGGATCGGCTTGCCGTTGTCGATGGTTTCGGCCGTGGCGATCTTTTCCAGATTCGCTTCCATGATGTCGGCTATCTTCAGCAGAATGTTGGCGCGCGTAGTTGTCGAGGTCTTGCCCCATGCTTCTCTGGCGGCATGCGCGGCATCCAGCGCCAGATTGACGTCCTTCTCGTTGGAGCGTGCGACCTGACAGAACACCTTGCCGGTGACCGGGCTGATGTTGTCGAAGTATTGACCATCGACCGGGGCGACCCATTTGCCGCCGATGTAGTTGTCGTACTTTGCTTTGAACGGGATGGCAACGCCAAGATCTTTCAGGCTTTCCAGACTCATTACTTCACTCCTCAAAATTTGGATTAATGACATCGACCACTTGAAAGGTGGTTTGATTAGCGTGGATTAAACATAGCAGTTTACATGCCTGAAATATGTGACTGCTTAGTGACTGAATAATTGCATTTTTTTTCCAATGTCATTGTGTTTGATCAATCCGGCGTGCAGAATGAGACACTTTCATCTCTCAAGTTGAGACGGTTGAGACAGCCATGAATCGATCGAATTATCTGCATCATATCCGCAATGTCCGCGAGCAGTTGCTGGATGGCGGGCAGTTGCCGGAAGGCGTGCTGCCGGAATCCATCCGGCGCTCCTGGGAACGCTGCATCGAAACCGGTCTCGCCGTGAATCTGCGGCCGGAGACCGAACCCGCCGCCGTGCAGCAACTGAATGAACTGCGCGAGCGCAATTCGCGGTTGCTGACCCAGGCGCAGCCGGAGATGGAAAGTCTCTATTCGCATATCGCCAATACGCAGAGCATGGTCATCCTGAGCGATGCTGATGGCACTATCATCCATGCGTTGGGTGACCAGGATTTCATGAGCAAGGCCCAACGCGTGGCATTGCAGCCCGGCGTTTCCTGGCGAGAGGATATTTCCGGTACCAATGCCATTGGTACCGCGCTGATCGAGAAGAACCCGGTGTTCGTCATGGGCGGCGAGCACTATTTCGAGCAGAACGCCTTTCTCAACTGTTCCGCCTCCCCCATCCTCGATCCGCACGGCAGCATCATCGGTGTGCTGGATCTTTCCGGCGACCACCGGCAACCGCAGGAGCACACGATGGCGCTGGTGCGCATGTCGGCGCTGATGATCGAGAACCGCCTGTTCAATGCCGGCTTTGCCACCGATATCACGATACGTTTCCACACGCGGCCGGAGTTTATCGGTACCCTGTGGGAAGGTATCGCCGTGTTTTCGCCGGACGGCAAGTTGTTGGCCATCAACCGTACCGGTGCCTTCCAGCTTGGACTGGATGAGCAGAAGATAAGAGGTATTGAGTTCGATAGCCTGTTCGAGGTCAATCTAATCAAGTTTCTCGATGTGGCCAGACGCTCGCTTTCGAGCAAATCCATGCTGGTGCTGAAGAACGGTCTGCGACTGCATGCCAAGGCCGATCCGGGCATGCATACCCTGGCGACAGCGATTTCGATGCCGAGCAATGGGCAGGACCGATATCAGCCGGCTGCAGAGCAACCGCAAGCGGCTGGAACACCACTCGACCGGCTGGATACCGGGGACGGCATGCTGCGCAAGACATTGATGCGGGCGCGCAAGGCGTTGGGGCATGATATTCCGGTGTTGATTGAGGGCGAGACCGGCACTGGCAAGGAGTTACTGGCCAAGGCGATTCATGAGTCGGGCCAGCGCAAGCAGGGCGCTTTCGTCGCCATCAATTGTGCATCCATACCTGAGGGCTTGATCGAATCAGAACTGTTCGGTCACGAAGAAGGCGCTTTTACTGGCGCGCGTCGTCGCGGTGCAGTCGGCCGTATCCAGCAGGCCCATGGCGGCACCTTGTTCCTCGATGAAGTGGGCGAGATGCCGCTGGCGTTACAGGCGCGGTTGCTGCGTGTGATCCAGGAGCGCGAGATCGTGCCTCTGGGTAGCAACAAGCGCATTGAGGTCGATATTTCCATTATCGCGGCAACCAACCAGCGTCTGCGCGAACGCGTACAGCAGGGCGAGTTTCGGGAAGACCTTTATTACCGGCTAAATGGGCTACGCCTGACCCTGCCGCCATTACGTGAGAGAAGCGATTTGCAGGCGCTGATTCAACGCATCCTGGAAGAAAGTCTGGGCAGAAAGGATGTCGTCATTCAGCCCGAAGTGTTGGACCTGTTGCAGCACCATCCCTGGCGCGGCAATGTGCGGCAGTTGTTCAACGTGTTGCGCTCGGCGCTGGTTTTCATGGAAGACCACGAGTTGAGCATCCAGCATCTGCCGGAAGATTTCTTTGAAGAACTTAATGACGGCAGTTCAGTGCCGCAAGTTGCAGCTGCGGATTTGGCGGAAGCCAGTTTGTCAGAAACCGAAGCTGCACTGATCCGGCAAGCGCTGGCGGTACATCATGGCAACATGACGGCTGCCGCTCGTCAGCTCGGCATCAGCCGCGCAACGATTTACCGCAAGTCCAAACGTCTGAATCTTGTCTAGTCTTTTCCCAGATGACTGGTCGCCAGGGTTCAGGCCAGTGTGGCCTGATGTTCCCTGACGGCTTCAGTGACCATGGCGTGTAATCCGCTACCCTGCTTTTCCAGAACATAGTCAACCAGTTGCTGCCGCATTTTCAGGGCCCAGAAATTCTTGATGTGGGCAGCGATGCTTTTCTTGGCGAGTTCGACATCCGGATAGGATTCGAAGAAATCGCCAATCTGGTTGGCCATGACAATAAGACGTTCGATATTCATTTCACTTCCTTGTGCAGTATTCTTTCCGGGCAGCTGTATATGACATGCCGGCTTTGCCGGGCAAAGCCGACCAGCGTAATGCCGCAGTTCTGTGCAATTTTGATGGCGAGTCCGGTGGGTGCAGACATGGCGACCAGGATGGGAATGCCTGCACTGGCGACCTTTTGCACCATCTCGTAACTGGCGCGGCTGGTAGTTAACACGAACCCGGCTGAATGTTTGCCTGTGCTTGCCCTAACCTTGGTTCTGGCGCCTATCAATTTGTCCAGCGCATTGTGCCGCCCGACATCCTCGCGCAGGATTTCAATCTCTCCCGCAGGGTTCACCCAGGCACTGGCATGCGTGCCGCCGGTCACCGCCTGCAATTGCTGTTGCCGGCTGATTGCCTTGTAGGCTTTATCAATTGATACTGACGGGATGCGCTTGGCCAGCCGCACCACGTTCATCGGAGCGCGCATGACCTGATCCAGGCTTTCGGCCCCGCATAAACCGCAACCGGTTCTGCCTGCCATGCTCCGGCGCCTTTGCTTCAGGTTCTGGAACTGCTCCGCGGCCAATTCGATATGCAATTCCATGCCCTTGGCATGATGCAGTATCTCGACACCGTAAATCTCGGACGGCTGGTTAATGATGCCTTCTGTGATGGAAAACCCCAGTGCAAAATCTTCCAGGTCCTGCGGTGTCGCCAGCATCACCGCATGGGAGATGCCGTTATAGACCAGCGCCACCGGCACTTCCTCGGCGACCTTATCCTCAAACGCATGGGCGTGCCCATCTTCCCATTTGAGTACCGGGTAATGGGAGGATGTCGCTTCAGTCATGATGACATCGGCCGGTGCTTTCATGGTCGGCTATTCCACCTGTGCGCTGTTCGGGAGTTTGCCGGCAAAGACTTTTTGTTCCTTGCTGAAAGCCTGGTACTCACGCTGCCATTCGGACGGCTGCGAAACGCGGTTGACCTGCACTGCTGTTACCTTATATTCCGGACAGTTGGTCGCCCAGTCCGAATTGTCCGTGGTGATGACGTTGGCGCCGGATTCCGGATGGTGGAACGTGGTGTAGACGACGCCGGGCTGCACGCGCTCGCTGATGGTGGCGCGCAATACCGTTTCGCCGGCGCGGCTGGCGATGCCGACCCAGTCGCCGTCCTGGATGCCGCGATCTTCGGCGTCATGCGGATGGATCTCGATGCGGTCTTCCGGGTGCCAGGTGACATTGTCGGTGCGACGTGTCTGGGCGCCGACGTTGTACTGCGTCAGGATACGGCCGGTAGTCAGGATCAGCGGATATTTCTGCGTGACGCGTTCCGTGGTCGGCACGTATTGCGTGATGAAGAACTTGCCCTTGCCGCGCACGAATTCGTCGATGTGCATGATTGGTGTGCCTGCAGGATGCTCCTCGTTGCAGGGCCACTGGATGCTGCCCAACCTGTCCAGTTTCTCGAAGCTGACGCCGCGGAATGTCGGTGTCAGCGCGGCGATCTCCTCCATGATCTCGGATGCATGCCGGTAGGGCATCGGGTAGCCCAGCGCATTCGACAACATGGCGGTGATTTCCCAGTCTTCATGGCCGTTCTTCGGTGTCATCACGCGTCTGACCGGCGAGATACGGCGTTCGGCATTGGTGAAGGTGCCGTTCTTTTCAAGGAAGGAGGCGCCCGGGAAGAACACGTGGGCGTACATCGCGGTCTCGTTGAGGAACAGGTCCTGCACGATAACGCATTCCATTGATTCCAGCGCGTGGGTCACATGTTGCGTGTTGGGGTCGGATTGCGCGATGTCCTCGCCATTGCAGTAGAGTGCCTTGAAGCTGCCTTCGCCCGCCATATCCAGCATGTTGGGAATGCGCAGGCCCGGTTCCTTGCTCAGTGGCCGGCCCCATGCGGCTTCGAACAGCGTGCGGGTGGCGTCGTCGGCAACATGGCGGTAGCCCGGGAATTCATGTGGCATGGAGCCCATGTCGCAGGAACCTTGCACGTTGTTCTGGCCGCGCAGCGGGTTGACGCCTACGCCTTCACGGCCGATGTTGCCGGTAGCCATGGCGAGGTTGGCGATGCCCATGACGGTAGTCGAGCCCTGACTGTGCTCGGTCACGCCCAGGCCGTAATAGATGGCGGCATTGCCACCAGTGGCGTAAAGCTTGGCGGCGGCACGCAGGGTTTCCGGCGCAATGCCGAGGTCATCCGCCAGCGCTTCCGGTGAATTCTCCGGTTTGGCGACGAAGTCGCGCCACATCTCGAAGGAATCCCACTCGCAACGCTCCTTGACGAAACTCTTGTTCACCAGACCTTCGGTGACGATAACGTGTGCCAAGGCCGAGATCAGTGCAACATTGGTACCCGGACGCAACTTCAGGTGGTAATCAGCCTTGACGTGTGGCGACGATACCAAGTCGATCTCGCGCGGGTCGGCGACGATCAGTTTTGCGCCTTCGCGCAATCTGCGTTTCATTTGTGAGGCGAACACGGGGTGGCCGTCGGTCGGGTTGGCGCCGATGACCAGGATAACGTCGGAATGCATGACCGAGTCGAAGGTCTGTGTGCCGGCCGATTCTCCCAGTGTCTGTTTCAGGCCGTAGCCGGTAGGCGAGTGGCAGACGCGGGCGCAGGTATCGACGTTATTGCTGCCGAAAACTGCGCGCACCAGTTTCTGCACGACATAGACTTCTTCATTGGTGCAACGCGACGAGGTGATGGCGCCGATGGCATCAGTGCCGTATTGGCTTTTGATGCGCGAGATCTCGCTGGCGGCGTAATTGATCGCCTCTTCCCATGAGACTTCCTGCCATGGATCCTTGATGCTCTTGCGGATCATTGGTGTGGTGATGCGGTCCTTGTGTGTGGCGTAGCCCCAAGCGAAGCGGCCCTTGACGCAGGAATGGCCATGATTGGCGCCGCCATCCTTGTTCGGCACCATGCGAATGACTTCCTCGCCCTTCATTTCGGCGTCGAATGAGCAGCCGACGCCGCAATAGGCGCAGGTGGTGGTGACGCTGTGTTCCGGCACACCATGCTGGATCACGGTCTTTTCCATCAGTGTGGCGGTCGGGCAGGCCTGAACGCAGGCGCCGCAGGAGACACATTCGGAATCGATGAAATTTTCAATGCCGGAGGCGACCTTGGAATCGAAGCCGCGACCCTGAATCGTGAGGGCAAAGGTGCCCTGGGTTTCTTCGCAGGCGCGTACGCAACGCGAGCAGACGATGCACTTGGCCGGGTCGAAAGTGAAATATGGGTTGGATGTGTCTTTATCCGACGTCAGGTGGTTCGCGCCGTCATAACCGTAGCGCACTTCACGCAGGCCGACGGCACCAGCCATATCCTGCAACTCACAGTCGCCGTTGGCGGCGCAGGTCAGGCAGTCAAGCGGATGGTCGGATATGTAGAGTTCCATGGTGCCGCGGCGGATGTCGGCCAGTTTCGGCGTCTGGGTATGCACCTTCATGCCTTGGTCTACCGGCGTGGTGCAGGAAGCGGGGTAGCCACGGCGGCCTTCAATTTCAACCAGACAGAGACGGCAGGAACCGAAGGGCTCAAGGCTATCGGTCGCACAGAGCTTGGGTACGGTGATACCCGTCATCATCGCTGCGCGCATGACCGAGGTATCCTTGGGCACGGTGATCTGGCGGCCGTCAATTTCCAGGCTGATGTGGGTTTCGCTGTGCTTGAACGGGGTACCGTAATCGATAGGTTTGTCCATGATGGTGTCTCCTCGGCGTTATGCCGCCGTTTTGCTGGCGTCCACGCCAAAATCTTCAGGGAAATGGTTGAGTGCGCTGAGTACCGGGTAGGGCGTCATGCCACCCAGCGCGCAAAGTGAGCCGTTCAGCAAAGTGTCACTCAGGTCTCTGACCAGTGCTATGTGTCTGGCCGGCTGATTGCCGGCGATGATCTTGTCCATGACTTCCGTGCCGCGCGTGGAACCGATGCGGCAGGGTGTGCACTTGCCGCACGATTCGACGGCGCAGAATTCAAAGGCGTAACGGGCCATCTTGGCCA
The DNA here is from genome assembly GCA_002479405.1 of Methylophilaceae bacterium UBA7525. Lineage (GTDB taxonomy): Bacteria > Pseudomonadota > Gammaproteobacteria > Burkholderiales > Methylophilaceae > UBA6140. The sequence continues at coordinate 23,812 of DLMX01000049.1, read as the reverse complement.
TGTCGACCGTGTCATCGAAAGCAACGATGCCACCGTGGCCGAGCACGGCCCAGAGTTCGCTGAACTTCTCGTAATCCAGCGGCGTGTCGAACTGCGATTCCGGTAGATAGGCGCCGAGCGGGCCGCCGACCTGCACGGCACGGATCGGCCGGCCACTGGCGGAACCGCCGCCGAAATCGTAGAGCAGTTCGCGCAACGTGATGCCGAAGGCTTTTTCGACCAGGCCACCATGCTTGATGTTGCCTGCCAGTTGAATCGGCAAAGTGCCGCGTGAACGGCCCATGCCGTAGTCCTTGTAATAGCTGGCGCCCTTGTCGAAGATGATGGGTACGCTGGCGAGGCTGATGACGTTGTTGACCACGGTCGGCTTGCCGAACAGGCCTTCGATGGCCGGTAGAGGCGGCTTGAAGCGCACCAATCCGCGCTTGCCTTCCAGGCTTTCCAGTAGCGAGGTTTCTTCGCCGCAGACATAGGCGCCAGCCGCGCGCCTGACTTCCAAGTCGAAACTGCGGCCGCTATCGAGGATGTTGTTGCCCAGATAACCGTTCTTGCAGGCGCAATCGATAGCTTCGTTCAGCGTCTGTAGTGCGTCCGGATATTCCGAACGCAGATAGATATAGCCTTTTGTGGCGCCTACCGCGATGGCGGCAATGGTCATGCCCTCGATCAGTACGAAGGGATCGCCTTCCATGATCATGCGGTCGGAGAAGGTGCCGGAATCGCCTTCATCGGCATTGCAGACGATGTATTTCTGCTCGGCTTCGCAGCCGAGGACGGTGTTCCATTTGATCCCGGTCGGGAATGCCGCGCCGCCGCGACCGCGCAGGCCTGATTCCGTGACTTCGTGCACGATGTCGGCAGGCGTCATGGAAAGTGCACGCCGCAGTCCGCGGTAGCCGTCATGCGCGATGTAGTCCTCAAGGCTGACCGGGTCGGTGATGCCGACGCGGGCAAAAGTCAGGCGTTCCTGTTTTTTCAGCCAGGGCAACTCGTCGGTGGTGCCGAGTAGCAGGTGGTGTTGGCCGCCATAAAGGAAGTTGCAGTCGAACAGTTCGGCGACATTTTCCGGCGCGACCGGACCGTAGGCCACGCGGCCATGTTCGGTCGCCACCTCGATCATGGGTTCCAGCCAGTGCATGCCTCTGGAACCGTTTCTGACGATTTCGACCGATGCGCCACGGCGAACCGCTTCTACCGCTATCTGCATTGCGACCTGGTCTGCACCCATGGAAAGTGCAGCGGAATCTCGGGGGATGTAAACCTTGATGCTCATTTTGAATTTCTCGCTGCTTGTATCAGGCTGTTGAGTTTTTCGGGGCTGACGCGCCCATGGATTTTTTCATCCAGCATGACGGAAGGGGACAGGGAACAGTTGCCGAGGCAATAGACCGGTTCCAGGGTGACGGCCTGGTCGGCGCTGGTCTCGTGATAGTCGATTTGCAACCTGGATTTTGCACAGGCTTCAAGTTCGGCTGAACCCATGGCCTGACAGGATTCAGCGCGGCATATCTGCAACACGTGACGACCGGGCGGCTGGGTGCGGAAATGGTGATAGAAGCTCACCACGCCATGTACTTCCGCAACGGACAGGTTCAGTGCTTTGCCGATAGGGCTGTAACTCTCCTCCGGAATGTAGCCGATATCGTCCTGTATCGCATGCAGTAAAGGGAGCAGACCGCCTGGTGTGGTCCTGTGTCGGTCGATGTGGATCTGAATCCTGGAAAAATTGGTCGCTTCCAAAATGGGCTCTTTTCTGACTATCTCGCATAGCAATCGATATATATTACCAAATATTACGATGGTTATATCTTAATAAATATAGCGAAATCATTATTTTGTTCTGCTTAAAAGCGCTATATTTATGGGTGTAGAACGTTTACGCTGGATGTTCTGGTTTTTAACAATGAAAAAGGTGATCAAAGGGCAGGAATGAAGTGTCGCGAGGCAAATTTGGGTATGGTGTATCAATCAGCGATAAATCTGCTGTTCTGGATGCTGCTATTTTTGCTGGCAGTGCCAGTACAGGCCGCCGATGGGGTGGTAGTGCGTCTGGCGACGACGACCAGTACCGCCAATTCCGGTTTGCTCGATTATCTCCTGCCGCAGTTCGAGCTCCAGTGCAGTTGCAAGGTGCATGTGATTTCGGTCGGCACCGGCAAGGCGCTCAAGCTTGGAGAGGACGGCAATGTGGATGTCGTCCTGGTGCATGCACGCCAGCTGGAAGATGCTTTTGTCGCAGCCGGACATGGCGTCGAACGGCGTGATGTCATGTACAACGATTTTGTCCTGATCGGACCGGAGCAGGATCCGTCACGGGTTGCAGGCGGCAGGGATATCGTGGCTGCCATGAAAAAGATCGCGGCCAACCAGTCAAGATTTGTTTCGCGCGGCGATAATTCCGGCACCGAGCAGATGGAAAAATCCTATTGGGCGCAGGCTGGAATATCCCTGACAGAGGTCAGCAAGGCTAACTGGTATGTTTCTGCCGGCCAAGGCATGGGTGAAGTGCTGATGATGGCCGGCGAGATGGGCGCCTACACATTGACCGACCGCGGTACCTATATCAGCTACCGCGAGCGCATAGGCCTGCCGATTCTGGTCGAGGACGACGAGCGCATGTTCAATCCCTATGGCATCATCGCCGTCAGCCCAAAGAAATATCCGGATATCAACCATGCCAGAGCCATGCAGTTGATCAAGTGGATCACTTCGAGTCAGGGGCAGCAGCTGATTGCCTCGTTCCGCGTTGATGGCGAGCAGTTGTTCATGCCTTCGGCTCGCAAATAGAAAGTTTTAGTAAATCAGATGGAATTGCTGGAAACCACTTATGCTGCATTGCGCCTGTTATGGAGCGGCGACCGGACACTGTGGGGCATTATCTGGATATCGGTCAAGGTCTGCTTTCTGGCACTAGTGCTGGCGACGCCGCCGGCGGTGCTGCTGGGTTTTGTACTGGGCAGTCTCAGGTTTCCCGGTCGGCGCATTTTGATTGTGCTGGTACAGACGCTGCTGGCGCTACCGACAGTGGTGATCGGCCTCATTCTCTATATGCTGTTGTCGCGACAGGGGCCGTTCGGCGGCATGCACTTGCTGTTCACGCAGGAGGCCATGATCATCGGCCAAGCCATTCTGGCGTTCCCGATCCTCGCGGCGCTGACGCTCTCTGCCGTGCAGGGTGTCGATCAGCGTGTGTCGGAAACCGCGCGCACGCTAGGGGCAGACCGATGGCGCACGATGCTGACCATGTTGCTGGAAGTACGCTTCGCCGTCATGGCGGCGATGGTCAGCGGCTTCGGCCGTGTGATCTCGGAAATCGGTTGCGCCATGATGGTAGGCGGTAATATCGCCAACGTCACGCGCAACATCACTACCGCGATTGCGCTGGAAACCAGCAAGGGCGAATTTGTGCAGGGCATTGCGTTGGGGATTGTGCTGGTGATGGTGGCGCTGGGCATAAATTTTGGATTGGCGCTGATGCAGGGTCGCGGGGGGCAACAATGAGTTACGGCCAGGCACTGCTGAAACTGCAGGCTTTAAAAAAACATTACGGTTCACGCCAGATACTGGATATCGCGTCGCTGGAGCTGGAGCGAGGCCGCACTTACCTGATTACCGGTAGCAATGGTGCGGGCAAAACGACCCTGTTACGCGTGCTGGCGGGTCTGGAGTCGGCCGATATCGGAGCGTTCAGCTTTGATGGAGAACCGGTGCCGACAGACGAGGTTTCACAGAATCTTGCCCCTCGCGTGATTTACCTACATCAGCATCCCTATCTGTTCAACACTTCAGTGGCCTCGAATATCGGTTTTGGCCTGAAAGCCCAAGGTGTGCCCCATGGCAGGCAAAAACAGTTGATTAACGAGGCTCTGGCTTGGGCAGGGGTCGAGCATGTGGCGCATGTCGCACCGCAAAAGTTGTCAGGCGGTGAAAAGCAGCGTGTGGCGCTGGCCCGGGCCAAGGTGCTCAATCCGGATGTATTGCTGCTGGACGAGCCGACGGCCAATCTGGACGAAGCTGCAAGGCTGCAGGTGATACATCTGATTCGCCAGATGTGCGACAACAATCATTGTGTCGTTATTGCCACGCACGACCCGGAGCTGATTGCGCTGCCGGGTATGGTCAAATGGCACCTGCATCAGGCGCGTCTGACAGCTGGTTGACGTGGGTCTAGTTGCTGCGTTGGTAGAGGCGGAAGCTTTCACGCCGCTCTGCGGCACGCTTGCCTTCCCAGATCAGGCGCCAGTCGTCACCCGGTTCTATGTAGGGCTTGCCGCGTTCATCCTGTAACAGATAGAAGCTGCATTCAATCCCGCGTTTTGGTGTGTGCAACTGAATATCGGCATAGTAATCGAGCAGTGCCGTCTGGGCGCCGCCGAGATTGGGACTCTGCAGGCAGTCATAACTGGTGGGAACAGCTGCCGCAATGCCACGCATGACGCCGGCGTAACTTCTGGCCGAATCGATCCAGGGCAGCCACAGGCACATCAGCAGACTCCAGACCATGGTGCAACCGACCGCCCAATCGGTCACTGCTGCGCGGTTGGAGTGTCTCGAGTTGTTGATGACCAGCAGCCAGATGATGGTAATGGCAATGGCGAAAACAAATCCAGGCCAGCCGAACATCGGCTCACTGACACCGGAAAGGAACTGCATGCGTTCGTTGAGTTTGGCCGGCCAGCCGGATTGCATGGCGATCCAACCGAGCCAGATCAGAAAAGCCATGGTGCCGAACAGCATGAGGCCGAACCAGTTGAGCAGGCCGGCCGCACCGCGTTTCAATGTCTCGACACTGCCGCCGGCGATGGCGGCCAAGGGCAGCAGAAAGACCAGCGCGTTGGCTTCGTTGGGATTGTTGCTTGTACCGATCAGGATGAGGCTGACCAGAAAGAAAGTGATGGGCAGCTGGAATTTCGGCTCGCTCAGCAGGCTGCTACGGTAGTACCACAAGCCCCACATTGCCAGGGGCAGTGCCGGTAAGGCATACCAGCTCAAGGTTTTGAGGTAATACCAGTAATTGCCCCCGCTGATACCGGCAACGCTGTTTTGCCACCAGTCGAGCAGGATTTCCGGGGCATAGACCCAGCCCAAGGCAGGCCAGACCAGCAGCCAAGGCGCTGAGAACAGGCTGGCGATGGCAACCACGACCAGAAAACTCTTGTTGCGCCAGGCCGGGAACAGCAGAGGTAGAAAGGTAGTTGTTGCTGCCAGTATGAGGGCGGGGATCAGCCCGATGGCAAGAAAGCTGATGCCAAGTCCGGTGCCAAGTAGCACGGAGGCTCGGTAGGGTCGTCTTTTTGCCAACGCCAGCGCATAAAAGCCCATGGCGGTACCTGCAAGCCCGGCAACCTCGGGTTTCAGCAAGTGTGCCGTCAGTACAAGGCCCAGAGAACCCAAAAAGATGAAGGAAGTCTGACGGCCGGCCCCATAACCCCACAGTTCGCGGCCTATCATGCCTACCATGAGCAGAGTGATCGCCATCCAGAGGCCGGTAGCGAGCCGTGCGGCATCATGGATATCAAGTATGGGCGAGAGCGCCTTGGCCGTGCCGGAGGCGGTCAGATAATAAAGAGGTGGATATTCCATGTGCTGCTGACCTGCCGCGATAGGGGCCAGCAGGTTGTCACCCTGCAACATGGATTTGACGATGCTGATGCTTTGCGATTCGTCCGGTTTCCATGGTTCATGGCCGATCAGGCCCATGAGGATCCAGATGATGCTCAGTACGATAAGCAGCCGGGTTTTCGCACGTTCGCCGATGCGCGCGCGCGGTGTCGCCAGATTGCCCTGCCAGTCATGTTCCAGTTCAAAAGCCATTTTTATCCGTTATTTTTGAACAGTGTCCATTGGTATTTTAAAAACAAAAAGGCAGCCATAGCTGCCTTTTTATCAAAACGTACCAACAATTACATGCCGTACTTTTGACGGAATTTCTCAACGCGACCTGCAGTATCCAGAATCTTCTGCTTGCCGGTGTAGAACGGATGGCACAGTGAGCAGACTTCAACGTTGAAGTCTTTGCCAATGGTTGTACGTGTCTTGAACTTGTTGCCGCAGCTGCAAGTTACGTTTACTTCAGGGTAATTCGGATGGATATCGGCCTTCATGCTGATGTCTCTTTCAAATGCTGTCGCAGAAAACCCGTGATTATCAATGAAATGAACGAGTTTTTCAACAACTAATTAATGTTGGTGATGATTTTCAATGTTGCCTGCTACAAGAGTTTTGCCATGATCACGAAGCCGCGACAGATCAACTGCGCCGCATGGCGTCGAAGAACTCCGCGTTGTTCTTCGTCGATTTGAACTTGTCCAGCAGGAACTGCATCGCTGAGGGGTGAGGCCGGTGACACGGTGCGCGTAAGCGCCGGTGCGGGAGTCCGGTCTCGACCTCGAAGCCACGACAGGCTAACCGCGCCGCATGGCGTCGAAGAACTCCGCGTTGTTCTTCGTCGATTTGATCTTGTCCAGCAGGAACTCCATCGCTTCGAGGTCGTCCATCGGGTACAACAGTTTGCGTAGCACCCAGATCTTTTGCAGGATGTCCTTCGGAATCAGCAGTTCTTCGCGGCGGGTGCCCGACTTGTTGACGTTGATGGCCGGATAGATGCGTTTCTCGGCCATGCGGCGGTCGAGATGGATTTCCATGTTGCCGGTGCCCTTGAACTCTTCGTAAATGACATCATCCATGCGGCTGCCGGTGTCGACGAGCGCGGTGGCGATGATGGTCAGGCTGCCGCCTTCCTCGATATTGCGCGCGGCGCCGAAGAAGCGTTTCGGGCGTTGCAGGGCGTTGGCGTCGACACCGCCGGTCAACACTTTGCCGGATGCGGGTACCACGGTGTTGTAGGCGCGTGCCAGACGGGTGATGGAATCGAGCAGAATGACGACGTCCTTCTTATGCTCGACCAGACGCTTGGCCTTTTCCAGTACCATTTCGGCGACCTGTACATGGCGTGTGGCCGGTTCGTCGAAGGTGGAGGCGACGACTTCGCCCTTGACCGAGCGGGTCATTTCGGTCACTTCTTCAGGACGCTCATCGATCAGCAGCACGATTAATACGACATCCGGATGATTGGATGTGATGGCATGTGCGATATGCTGCATCATGACCGTCTTGCCGCTTTTCGGGCTGGCTACCAGCAGACCGCGCTGTCCTTTGCCAATCGGGGCAATCATGTCGATGACGCGCCCGGTGATATTTTCTTCACCGCGGATATCACGTTCGAGAATCAGGGGTTCGGTAGGGAAAAGCGGTGTCAGGTTTTCAAACAGAATCTTGTGCTTGGTGTTTTCCGGCGGTTCGCCGTTGACGCTATCAACTTTGACCAGGGCAAAATAGCGTTCACCTTCTTTCGGGGTCCTGATTTCGCCTTGTATGCTGTCCCCGGTGTGCAGGTTGAAGCGCCTGATCTGGGAAGGCGATACATAGATGTCATCAGGGCCGGCCAGATAAGAGGTGTCTGGCGAGCGCAGAAATCCGAAACCGTCCTGCAGTACTTCCAGCGTTCCGTCGCCGAATATGCTGTCCCCTTTTTTTGCCTTGTTCTTGAGCAGGGCAAAGATGAGATCCTGTTTGCGCATGCGGCTGGCATTCTCGATTTCGTTGGAAATCGCCATTTCAACCAGTTCGGTCACGGGGAGGTGCTTTAAATCGGATAAATGCATAGGGAAAAGCTCGCTGAAAATCGAAACTGCATCGGGAAAGGGAAAGACTTGGAGATCAGTACCTGATTCTCTGTTTTGTGATTGGTTCTGCGAAAACGAAAGAATCAGGCCAAACAGTAACTTGATTAGATATTGCTGTCAATGAATGCGGTCAGTTGTGATTTGGACAGAGCACCAACCTTGGTGGCTTCGACGTTGCCGTTCTTGAACAGCATCAG
>DLMX01000049.1:14274-15696 GCA_002479405.1 Methylophilaceae bacterium UBA7525 | reverse complement strand
TCCTTGGAGATCTCGTCAAGGATGGGGGCGATCATTTTGCAGGGGCCGCACCACTCAGCCCAGTAGTCAACCAGAACCGGGATTTGTGATTGCAGGACTTCCTGCTCGAAAGCGTCATCGCTGACGTGGGTAATATGTTCGCTCATGTGAACCTCTGTGAAATTGATACGGAATTTAGGTGGTGAAAATTACTATTTCGCTATCCTAGCGAAAAATGTGGATTGAGTGAAGCTTCATGTAGTGTAATGCTCAAGTTTCACGATATGGGACAAAGTGCGTTAGCGGTGGAAGTTGAATCAGTCACTTGATGTGCGACTGGAGTACGCTGAACTGAAAACGTTCAAAACTTCTGGTGCGTTCTACCAGTTTGGTGATCATGACGCGGGAAATACTGCCGTTCTCGTCCAGTTCGAGAACGCGTGCCGGTGCATACATGCCGCATCGCGTGATGATGGAGGCGGGTTGATTAATGGCTGGCATGGCCGGTAACACGAGGGCTGGATCGTAGATGCCGCTGTTGACTACACGTGCGCCGATTGCCTTGGCGCTCGCTGATATCTGTTGCGTGCCGATATCGAGCTGATCCTGATCACCGTTGGTCGCCCAGCGTAAAACTGCAACCGACCAGCTCTTTTCTGCATCACTCTTGATACTCAACAGGTCGCCAACTCGCACCTGTGCGGAAGCGGACGGAAGTTTTCTCAATGCTGTGCCGTTGGCGCTGACATTGACCACCTGCCAGTTCGAGGCCTTGACCGGCGGTTTGGCTATAAGGGTACCCTCCATCAGATCCGAGTCTTTCGCTGATAGCGGTTGTTGGTAATGCTGTTCGTTGTTGACGAAGTAATGAGCAGCGATGATGCCGACGCCCAGTTGCGACCGACTGTTTTTGTTTGAACGTTTGTAAATACGCTTGGGCGATACCCCCCAATGTTTGATCAGGTAAACCAGCATGTCCTGGTATTTGGAATCGAGCGCGGCCTCGGGTAGTCCCGAGTTTCTGGCGATGTTGCCTGATTGCAGCATCTGCAGGTGTTGATGCACTAGCCGCGCGAGATCGACCGTGATGAAAAGGATGTCGGTGCTGTCGTCGGTCTGTTCGACATTCTTGACGTACGGTACGGGCGGCTTGTCGGAGTCGAGGGCAATGACGAAAATGCCGGCCGGGTTTTCAAGAATACCAAGTCCCTGCAGTTGGGTGTGGCTGGCAAAGCGTGCGATATAGTCTGCGACGAGTTCCATGTCCTGTGGCGCCAGATGTTGCGGGTCGGCAAGCGACATCAGCAATATCTGTTTGTACAGCAGGTTGATGCTGGTGGATTGCTCATCGGTTTGCAGCTCGATTTCGTGCAATGACTCCTGTGCAGCATGGAAATACAACTGATGCCAGTCGCGCCAGATGCTGCCGGACACGCTGAAATA
>DLMX01000049.1:9784-14057 GCA_002479405.1 Methylophilaceae bacterium UBA7525 | reverse complement strand
TGATTCAGTTGATCGGTCAGGGCCAGTTTGTAGCCATACGAAAGTTCCAGCCAAAGAGATTCGGCTGCGGCGGCATAGGTTTTGGCCTCTTTTGATAGCGGAAGCGAGGCATTGCGGTAAGTGTCGCCGAGAGTATCTGTCAGGCGAGTGATATGTTCCCGGTAGATTTCCAGTGCCTTGAAGCGTTGCTCGGATGAGATTTTCTGGCGATTAAGAATCTCCATCTCGTCATGTAGCGCAGATACTGCTTCCAGTGGTGATGCTGGTAGTCTGGCAAGAAAATCGCGGATCTTCTGTGGCCGCGTTTCTGCGTTGATCAGCGGTTTATCTTCGAGAGCCGGAACTGTAAGATTTAGAGGCATTCAAATTACTCTGCACATAATGCACAGATGTTAATAACTCTTGCGTTGTTTGTCACGATAGACTTGTGTGTACCAGTGCAACAGGCAATGGTTGGTAGTTATCGGCAAGTTCAAGGGGTGTTCTGGTGACTCGATTATTGAAGTTATTGGTTTTGTTCGTTCTCCTGCTGGTTGCTTCCGCTGCGCAGGCAGGAAAACCATTGGTGTTGACCGATCTCAATGGCGTCAATCATCGTCTGGCTGATTATTACGGCAAGTGGGTGATAGTGAATTACTGGGCGACCTGGTGTCCGCCTTGTCTGGAAGAAGTGCCGGACCTGGTGAATCTCTATGATAGCCGCAAGGACCAGGATCTTATGGTGATCGGCGTAGTGTTTGAATACAAAACCCTGGAAGAGGTCGAGAAGTTTGCGGATGACATGTTGATGTCCTATCCAATTGTGCTGGGAAATGAGCGAATTGTCGGCGAGATCGGTTCGGCAGCGGTATTGCCGACCACCTATATCTTCAATCCGCAGGGGCGGCTGGTAAAAATCAGGCGCGGCCTGATTACCCGGCAATACATCGAGGAACTGATGGCGGGATCAGTTCCCTGATTGTTCCTCGATGGTATTCAGTTTGGTGTGGGAATGCTGTTGCCGTCGGCATCCAGCACATTGAGCTGGTTTTCTTCGGCGAAATGCATGAGCTGCGCATAGCCGTCCGGATTCACATCCTTCAGTTTCAGATTCACCGCCAGGCAGCGTACGCCATTCAGTACTTTCGGTTTGAGGTAAGGCGAATAGCGCAGCTTCTTGTCCGGACCGAAGCTGGCATAGGTGCTGCACATGCGATCCACCCAGTCGCTGGGGCGGAATGGCTTGCCGGCGCGGGTCAAACCTTCAATGATGATTTCATTGCTGGTGCTGTTTTTGGTGTCGGTGTTCATATAGCCTGTTGATGTAAAGTGGTGAAGGAATTATAGCATTCAAGCAAGTTGCATGCCGCTTCCCTAGTTGATGTACTCGAAAACCTTCACCACCTTCTCTACACCGCGGATGCTGCGCGCAATATCGACTGCATCCTCGGCTTCTTCCCGCGTCACCATGCCCATCAGGTAAACGATGGAGTTCTCTGTGACTACCTTGACGTAGTTGGCCGGGAAGCGGTTTTCCTTGAGCATCATGGACTTCACTTTGGATGTGATGTAGGTGTCGCTTGCGCTGGTGCCCAGTCCGCTTTTTTCGCTGATGGCAAGTTCGTTTGTCACGGTCTTGACATTTTCGACACTGAGCGCGGCACGTTCGGCCTTGGCCCGGATTTCTTCGCTGATGGCTTCGCCGGTCAGCAGTACATTGAGATTGAAGCTGGTGACACTGACATTGATATTGGCAGCGCCGACATTGTCGACAATCATTTTCTTGGCTTTCAGTTCGATTGCCTGATCTTCGATGTAGATGCCGCTGGTACGGCGATCAGCAGCCATGACGCCACCGGCGACGGCGCCGCCGGCAACGACTGGAACACAGGCCGCCAGATGCATGGAAAGCAGGGCGGCAGCAATAAGTTTGGCACTTAAGGGCAGATGGGGCTTGTTCATTCGTTAACTCCTAGTAAAAGACAATCGATGGCATCGCACAGGCAATGCAATATCAGGACAAAAGCCTCCTGAATTCTGGAGGCGCTGTCGTGCGGTACTCCAATATGTATATCATGCTCCCCCAGGGTTTCGATAACTTTGCCACCATCGCCGCCAGTCATGGCGATGACATGCAGGCCACGTTCCTGCGCGGCACTTATTGCTTTGATGATGTTGGCGGAAGTGCCGCGTGTGCTGATTACCAGCAGAGCATCGCCTTCCATGCCGAGTGCGGATATCTGCTTTGAAAAGACTTGTTCGAAATGGTTCTCGTCCGCGATGGAAGTCAGTGTCGTATTGTCGGCATTGAGTGCGATGGCCGCCAGTCCCGGTCGCTCCATTTCAAAGCGGTTGAGCATCAGTGAAGCAAAATACTGGGCGCTGGCAGCCGAGCCGCCGTTGCCGCAGACCAGTATCTTCTGTTCTTTCAGAAGTGCTTCGACGATGATTTCTGCCGCATTGGCGATGGGTGCGGCCAGCAGGCCGGCCAATTCCAGTTTGAGTTGGCCGCTCTCTTCAAAATGTGTGCTGATTCTGCTTTGCAGTGTCATGTCTTGTCTCTGTCTATCAGCTGGCATCAAATGCGTTTGGTATCCACTCGACGCCATCTTCGCTGGCTTTGCTCATCAACATAACATCAAAGCGGCAACTGCGACTGCCATGCTGCTGCAGATACTGCTCTGCCGTCCTGATGATTTTTTGTTGTTTGGCAGGGGTGATGCTCATGGCGGCGCCGCCGAATCCGGCATTGCTGCGCAGCCGAACCTCGACAAATACCAGAGCCTTGCCATCCAACATGACGAGATCAATCTCGCCGTAGCGGGACCGATAGTTCCTTTCCAGCAGTTTCAAGCCCTTTTGTTGCAGGTAGATTGCAGCGATATATTCGGCCTCACTGCCCAGTGTGTTCAAGGGTTCAGCTCCAGTGCCACGCCATCGCCGGTGAAGCGGCCGACGGCCAGGGTGCGCGCAATCTCGCCATCGGCACCGATCTGGATCCTGCCGGTGAGGCCGCGGATGGAAGTGGCTTGACCCGGTCTGGCGGCGATTGCCGCCAGCACCTGGTAGGCGTCGACGCCAAGAGCGAACCAGCGCTGCATCATGCCTTCCGGCAGATTGGCGGCGGTGTCTGCGTAGTGGCCGAAGTTCGCATCCTGCATGTTCAGTATCCAGGGCAGGTCAATGAATCTGACAGCCAGCAGCGCCGCATCTTCCGGTTCGTGGTTGACACCGGAATAGAGGTGGGAAAATCCATAAGCCGGAATCGTGATGTCAAGGTGGCCGCGTATCTGGCGCGCCAGTTCGGGGCTGGTGGCCAGCAGTATCATGTCTGTCGAGTATGCCGGCAGTTGTGTCCGCAGGTCTTCCGGTGCCGTGTTCTCATCGACGGTTATCCGTTGTACGAGTTGACCGCCTTCTGCCTGCCAGGCGGTAGCGAAGGCTTCACTCATGCGTGCGGCGATGCCGCTTGCGGAAGTAATGATGGCCGCTCTTTGCATGCCTGCATCGCGCGTCATTTTTGCGATCTGTGCAGCTTCGGTTTCGATCGAAAGGCCCAGGCTGTAGAGGTTCTTCAGGTCGAAACTGGAATCGGCCTGATTCAGTGCCAATGTCGGCACGCTGAGTTTGCCGGTAGTCAACGCAGTCACCTCGTCGCGTGCCAGTGGACCGACGACAAAGTTTGAGCCCTCGCTGATCGCCTGCTCATAGACGGCATGAATCATGTCCTTGTCGCCGGAGGTCGGGTAGATGATGACCTCGCTTCTGTCATGGGCGGCATTTCTGGCTGCCATGAAGCCTTGCTGGATGGCATCGGCGGCCGGGTAGAAATCCGGACTGCCGAATGGCAGCAGTAGCGCTATCCTCTGTGTGCTGTTGTTGGCGGTATCCGCAGGGGCATCAACCATCGGCTGCGCGGATCTGGGGCTCAATTCGAGGATCAGGTCGGTGTAGGCATTGTGGTCGGGATAGACCTTCTGCCAGTCGGCGATGCTGGCAGGCACGTTGGTACTGTCTTGCACAGCGAGTGCCAGGTCTATCCAGCCCTGGATGCTGGTGTTGAAGCTTTCGCCGCGCATTTCGATCAGCTGCGATCTGTCGAGGGCGGTCAATGACTGCCAGATGGTCTGCTGGTTCTGACGGAGCTGTTGGGCCTCGACTTCGCTGGCGGTCAGCCAGTGGCTTTCCGCGAGGATGCGCTGCTCCAAGGCACGCAGTGGATCTGCCTGCCAGTCATAGGCTAGGGCGAGGCTTGCGTGTAAACTTGCAACTGCTGCCGGAAGTAGTGAGGCAT
>DLMX01000049.1:7859-9563 GCA_002479405.1 Methylophilaceae bacterium UBA7525 | reverse complement strand
TTTTGCACAGGCCACATCGTTCTGTTTCAGGCAGTTGAGGCCTTCGATAAAAGTGACTTCAGCCTTGTTGCCGGTGGATGGAGGAGTGTTGTTGACCGCTGCGACAGCCTGAGTGGCGCTGAGGTAAATGAGGCATGGCAGGCAGAACAACCAGAAGAAAGAGGACGATAGACGTTGAATCATAGCGGCACATTATATGTTGTAGCCACGCCGATTGGAAACCTTCAGGACATCACGCTGCGAGCTCTCGACGTGCTGAAGGCGGTCGATGTGATTGCCGCGGAGGACACGCGTCATACCTCGGGTCTGCTTTCGCATTACGCCATTCGCAAAAAACTGGTGGCCGTGCATGAGCACAACGAACATCAATCGGCCGAGCAGCTGCTTGCACGCTTGCGTGCGGGCGAATCGGTGGCGCTGGTGACGGATGCGGGTACGCCTGGGATCAGCGACCCGGGTGCAGTCGTGGTCGATATCGTGCGGCAGGCCGGTATTGCCGTCGTGCCGGTGCCCGGTGCCAGTGCGGTGATCGCGGCATTGTCCGCTTCCGGCATACGCCAGAATGGCTTCTGTTTCATCGGATTTTTGCCCGCCAGCGGCAGCCAACGGCGCAAGATACTTGAATCGATGAAAGAGCAAAAGACCACACTGGTCTTTTATGAGGCGCCGCATCGAGTAGTGGAAAGTGTTGGGGATATGGCCTCAGTGCTTGGCGGCGAGCGCAAGCTGACGATCGCCCGTGAGCTGACCAAGACTTTCGAGACCTTTCATAGCTGCCGCCTTGATGAGGCCGTGGCCTGGTTGCAGGCAGACCCCAATCAGCAGCGCGGAGAATTCGTGTTGCTGATTGAATCCTTGCCGGAAGCGGAGTCGGCTGAAATCGCACCTGAAGTTGATCGCATGCTTCGGTTGTTGATGGCGGAACTGCCGCTCAAGCAGGCGGTAAAATTGGCGGCGGAGATCAGTGGCGAGAAGAAAAACGCACTTTATGAATACGGCTTGAAAATCAAGGATCAACTGAAAAGTTAAAGGCAGCTCATGACACAAACCCTGAACATTACACGCCCGGACGACTGGCATTTGCATCTGAGAGATGGCGAGGCGCTGGAGGCGGTATTGCCGGATACAGCCAGGCAGTTTGCGCGGGCCATTGTCATGCCCAACCTGCGGCCGCCGGTGACGACGACTGAAATGGCCGAGGCCTATCGTCAGCGCATACTGGATGCCTTGCCTGCCGGCATGCAATTCAAGCCGCTGATGACTTTGTACCTGACCGATAACACCTCGGCCGAGGATATCCTCAGGGCCAAGGCAAGCGGTATCGTGCACGGCGTCAAACTCTATCCGGCCGGCGCTACCACCAATTCGGATTCCGGCGTGACCAATCTCGGGCATTGTGTCCAGGCGCTGGAAGCCATGGAAAAATGCGGCATGCCGCTGCTGGTGCATGCCGAGGTGACCGATGCGGATGTCGATGTATTTGACCGCGAGAAAGTATTCATCGAGCGCAACATGATTCCGCTGTTGCAGCGCTTCCCTGCCTTGCGCGTGGTGTTCGAGCACATTACGACCAGAGATGCTGCCGATTTTGTTAGTGCCGCACCGGCGCACATCGGGGCGACGATTACAGCACATCATCTGTTGATGAACCGCAATGCCATGTTCTCCGGCGGAATCCGGCCGCATCACTATTGTCTGCCGGTG
>DLMX01000049.1:6641-7591 GCA_002479405.1 Methylophilaceae bacterium UBA7525 | reverse complement strand
CATGCTGCGATCGAGTTGTATGCCGAAGTGTTCGAGGCTGCTGGTGCGCTTGACAGGCTGGAAGCTTTTGCCAGTTTCCATGGGGCGGACTTTTATGGGCTGCCGCGCAATCAGGAGCGCATTACTTTGCTGAAAGAGCGCTGGCAGGTGCCGGACACTCTGCCTATGGGTGATGGCGAACTGGTACCTTTGCGTGCCGGGCAGGAGATTGGCTGGAAGTTGGCGTGATAGAATGTGCATTGAAGCTGGCCAGACAGTCGCCGCTCACGCAAGTGGGGGGAGGAAAGTCCGGGCTCCGCAGAGCAGGATGACGGCTAACGGCCGTACGCCGTGAGGCGAGGAATAGGGCCACAGAGACGAGCGTATTAAGTTACGGTGAAACGCGGCAACCTCCATCCGGAGCAAGACCAAATAGGCTGGTATTGGCGTGGCTCGCGCTGCCAGCGGGTAGGTTGCTTGAGCGCACGAGCAATTGTGCGCCTAGATGAATGACTGTCGCCCGCCGCAAGGTGGGAACAGAACCCGGCTTACCGGCCAGCTTCAACTCTTAATAATTTGCCTGGCACTTTCACGCGGCACATGACTCCGTGATTTGAATGTGCTGTTTTTCCAGTCAGATATCCGCTGCTGAGATGTCCTATGCAGACATAGCGCTTGTTTTGCCGACATTGCATTTCATGTAGTTTCTTTCACCGCTTTGATCCGCGCCTCGCCGCTTTCACCTTGAGCAACTTTTCCCAGCAAAGAAAAATTCAAGCACATCCCCAAGAGTCCTAATAAAGCACATTCACTTAATTTTCTATCCCATTAATTATTAAGGAATTATTTTTTATCACAAAATCAGCTAAGTCATTGTCCTGTAAAGGAAAAATCACAAAAAAGGGCTTGCATCGCCCATTTTTTTTATCTATAGTGGGTAGCAGTGGAGAAAAGTGGGTTTTTGTGGGAAG
>DLMX01000049.1:5347-6434 GCA_002479405.1 Methylophilaceae bacterium UBA7525 | reverse complement strand
AAGGGGTGGCGAACTTCATGTTTCGCGGTGCAACATCATTGAATCTGGATGCCAAAGGCAGGCTGGCAGTGCCGAGCAAGCATCGTGATGCCTTGCAGACGCAGTGCGCCGGCCACCTGGTGTTGACCGCTCATCCTCATCGTTGCCTGTTGTTATACCCTCAACCTGCCTGGGAGCCTATCCAGTCCAAGGTCATGTCGCTCTCCAGTTTTGATAAGCAATCCAGTGCTTTGCAGCGCCTACTGGTCGGTTACGCCGAGGACCTGGAGCTGGACAGCGCGGGGCGTCTGTTGGTCTCTCCTGCTCTGCGTGATTTCGCTGGCCTGGAAAAGCAGGCCATGCTGGTCGGTCAGGGCAGCCACTTCGAATTATGGAATATAGAAGCATGGCGCGCTCAGCTGGAGCGAGTCATGTCCGGCGACGACATGTCGCTACCTACCGAGCTGGAGGGCTTTTCGCTGTGAGCGTTGGCCTGAGCCAGCCTCCCAAACCCTCAGCCTCTCTGTCACCCGAATCGCCTCCACAGGTTACGGACTTGAACGCCAACACACATATCACGGTTCTGCTCGATGAAGCCGTCGATGCGCTTGCCATTAAGCCATCGGGTATCTACGTCGACGGTACCTTCGGGCGTGGCGGACACAGTCGGAAGATACTGGAGCGATTGGGTGCGGCAGGTCGTCTGATTGCGCTGGACCGTGACCTGGCGGCAATTGCCGCTGCCGCAGCGATTCAGGACAAGCGTTTCCAGATTATTCACAGTCATTTCTCGGAAATCAGGCAGGCATTGGCTGATGCCGGGGTGCAGCAGGTGGATGGCATTTTGCTGGATATCGGTATTTCTTCACCGCAGATCGATGAAGGTGAGCGTGGTTTCAGTTTCAGGTTTGATGGTCCGCTCGATATGCGCATGGATCAAAGTCGCGGCCGAACAGCGGCTGAGTTCATCGCGGAGGCAACAGAGCAACAACTTATGGGGGTAATAAAAGATTATGGTGAAGAACGGTTTGCTAAGCAGATTGCAAGGGCGATTGTTGCAACACGCACTGGGGGGAGCGCCATCACCACTACCGGACAACTTGCCAAG
>DLMX01000049.1:3261-5144 GCA_002479405.1 Methylophilaceae bacterium UBA7525 | reverse complement strand
TACGGATTTTCGTCAATCAGGAGCTTGAGGAGTTGTCGCTAGCCCTGCCGCAATGCAGGGATTTGCTGAAAGCTGGCGGGCGGCTTGCCGTCATCAGTTTTCATTCGCTGGAAGACCGCATCGTCAAGCGTTTCATCCGCGGCGAGCAGGATCGCGACGATCTGCCGGCCAATTTCCCGGTGCGTGCAAAAGACCTGCCACAACCGAGGATGAAGGCGGTGGGCAAGGCGATCAAGCCGAGCATGGCGGAAGTGAAGCGCAATCCTCGCTCACGCAGCGCGGTGCTGCGTGTAGCGGAAAGAACGGCAGTGCAATGACCAGGCTTAATCTCATCCTATTCGGGGTCTTGATGATGACGTCATTGGGCGTGGTCAGTGCGCAGCATCAGGCGCGCAAGCTGTATTTTGAATTGCAGCAGGCGCAGGACGCGGCCAAGCAGTATGAGATCGAGTGGGGCCAGTTGCAGCTGGAACAGAGCACCTGGGCCATGCATTCGAGAATAGAAAGTATCGCGAGCAAGCATCTGAATATGGAAGTACCGGACAGCAAGAGAATACAGGTGGTGCCGCTGCAGCGTCAGGTGAGCGCGTTGCCGGCAGAAGGGGCTGCGCAGTGATCAATACCGTCACGGTGAATCGTTCGCCCATCGGCAGGCAGCAGGCAATCCAGCTGCCGGTATGGCGTCGCCGTCTGTTGCTGGTCCTGGTGCTGTCCGGTTTCGCTGTGCTGATCGGCCGCAGCGTTTACCTGCAGAGTACGCACAAACAGTTCCTGCAGCAGAAGGGTGATGCGCGCTACAGCCGCACGCTGACGCTGCCGGCGCATCGCGGCATGATCACGGACCGGAATGGCGAGCCGTTGGCGATCAGTACGCCGGTGGAGTCGATCTGGGCCAATCCGCCCAATCTGGAAATGAATCGGGAGCAGGCGCAGAAGCTTGCCGGACTGCTGGACCTGAAGGCGGACAGCATCACGAAGAAGCTGGAAAACAATCCGCGCGAGTTCGTTTATCTGAAGCGCCGTATTCCGCCGGAGCTGGCAAGGCAGGTCATGAGCCTGAAAATCCCGGGCATCTACATGCAGCGCGAGTACCGGCGCTATTACCCGGCCGGCGAGATCGCGGCACATCTGGTCGGGTTCACCGGCGTCGATGAGATCGGCCGCGAAGGCTTCGAGCTGGCTGCACAGGATTTGCTGTCCGGCAAGGAAGGCAGTCGCCGTGTCATCAAGGACAGGCAGGGCCGTATCGTCGAGGATCTGGAGGCGGTGAAAGTGCCGCAGGATGGCAAGGATCTGGTGCTTGCCATCGACCGGCGCGTGCAGTATCTGGCGCATCGTGAGCTGCTTAAGGCGGTCGAGCAGCACAAGGCCAAGGCCGGTGCGGTGGTGTTGCTGGACGCGAAAAGCGGCGAAGTGCTGGCGATGACCAATGTGCCCAGTTATAACCCGAACAATCCGGTCAATCTAGCAGGGCGCGCCCGCAATCGCGCGATTGTCGATATCTTCGAGCCGGGCTCCACCTTGAAGCCGTTCACTGTCGCTGCCGCATTGGAATCGGGCACCGTGACCACGCAAACACAGATCCATACTTCACCCGGCTGGTTCCGGGTGGGCAATGCCACTGTGCGCGATGTGCATCCGCAGGGCACCATCGATGCGGCGACCGTGATACAGAAATCGTCCAATGTTGGCTCAGCCAAGATGGCACTGGGTCTGGAACCCAAGTATCTATGGAATGTGTTCAATCAGGTCGGCTTCGGCCAACTGGCGAACATCGGCTTTCCCGGTGAGGCCTCGGGCAGGTTGCGCGATTACAAGACCTGGCGGCCGATCGAGCAGGCCACCATGTCCTATGGGCACGGCATCAGCATGACGCTGCTGCA
>DLMX01000049.1:358-3048 GCA_002479405.1 Methylophilaceae bacterium UBA7525 | reverse complement strand
GTCGGTCAGCAGGTGTTCTCGGCCAAGACTGCGCGGGACATGCTGCATATGATGGAGTTGGCTGTGCTGCCCGGAGGCACGGCACCGCGTGCGCAGGTCGCGGGCTACCGTGTCGCCGGCAAGACCGGCACTGCGCACAAGCTCGGTGTCGGCGGTTATCAGGCTGATAAATATGTGTCTTCCTTCGTCGGCATGGCGCCGGCATCCGATCCGCGCCTGATCATGGCGGTGATGATCGACGAGCCGACTGCCGGCCAGTATTACGGTGGCGCAGTGGCGGCTCCGGTATTCAGTGCCGTGATGTCCGGTGCATTGCGCATGCTGGCGATTCCGCAGGATGCCCCCAATGACAATATCGTGATACCGCCGGAACAGGCGCCGGAAGTGAAGGAGATGGTATGAGCGACATCCTCTCCATGCTTCATGCGCAAGGCATTTCCCCCCGCAGCATCACGGCTGACAGCCGTAAGGTGCAGCCCGGCAGCTTGTTTCTGGCTTATCCGGGCGAAAAACATGACGGCCGCACTTTCATCGGTCCAGCATTGGCGCAGGGCGCCGCTGCTGTGATATGGGAGAGTGAAGGTTTCGACTGGCATGCAGACTGGCAAGTCCCCAATTTCCCTGTCCGGCGGTTGCGCGAGCAATGCGGAGCGATTGCTGACATTTTTTACGAACGTCCTTCGGAAAAACTCTGGATGATCGGGGTCACCGGCACCAACGGCAAAACCTCCTGCAGCCATTGGCTGGCGCAGACCCTGAGCTTGCTTGGCCGCAAGACGGCACTGGTCGGCACGCTCGGTAATGGTTTCCCCGGTGCGCTTTCGCACGCCATCAATACGACTCCGGATCCAATCCTGTTACACGGCATGCTGGCTGATTATCTGCAGCAGGGCGCGCAGGCGATTGCCATGGAAGTCTCCTCGCATGGCCTGGAGCAGGGGCGCGTCGCTGGCGTGCATTTCGATGTGGCCGTGTTGACCAATCTTTCGCGCGATCATCTGGATTATCACGGCGATATGCAGGCGTACGCCGCTGCCAAGAAGAAACTGTTCGATTGGGAGGGGCTGAGCTGCTCGGTGCTGAATGTCGATGATGCCTTCGGTCTGCAATTGGCACATGAACTGGCGGCAGCCGGCAAGCCGTTGTTGACCTATGGCTTTGCAGAGGATGCCATGGTGCGTGGCTATGAACTTGTTTTTACTTCACAGGGTTTGAGCATGCAGGTGGCAACTTCGTCCGGTCATGCCTCGCTGTCCGCAGCGGCGGTGGGGCGGTTCAACGCTTCCAATCTGCTGGCGGTGCTGGCGACCTTGCTCAGCACTGGCGTCAAGCTGCATGATGCCGTGGCTGCGATTGCCCAGATCAAGCCTGTGGCCGGCCGCATGCAGCAGATGGGGGGCGGCAGCAAGCCCTTGGTGGTGATTGATTATGCCCACACACCGGATGCGCTGGAGAAAGTCCTGCATGCGCTGCGTGCGCAATCCACAGGCAGGTTGTTTTGCGTGTTCGGTTGCGGTGGCAATCGAGATTCGGGCAAGCGGCCACTGATGGGTGAAGTCGCCTCCAGGCTGGCAGACAAAGTGATCGTGACCTCCGATAACCCGCGCGATGAAGTGCCGCAGGCCATCATCAAGGCAATCGAGGCGGGCATGCATGGTGATTACGAGATTGAGCCGGACCGGGCACAGGCGATTGCCCTGGCTATCGGGCAGGCCGGTGCCGGAGACATGGTGCTGGTGGCAGGCAAGGGGCATGAGGATTACCAGGAGATCGCCGGCGTCAAACATCCATTCAGCGATCAGACGGTCGTTAGCGAAAAATTGAAGGAGTGGCAGTCATGATGCGCTTGTCAGAAGCAGCAGTTGCGACCAGAGGCCAGGTCCTTGGAGAGGATGTGCAGTTTACCTGCGTGACTACGGACAGTCGGGGCGCCGGCGCCGGGCAGCTGTTCGTTGCCTTGCGTGGCGAGCGTGTCGATGGCCACGATTTTGCTGAGTCAGCGATCGGTAATGGGGCTGCGGCTGCGATGATCTCGCATGCGGTGGATGGACTGCATTCCGCTCTATTGGTCAAGGATACGCGGCGGGCGTTGGGCGATCTGGCGGCCTACTGGCGCGGAAAATTCAGCATTCCTCTGGCTGCGATTACCGGTAGCAACGGCAAGACCACAGTCAAAGAGATGCTGGCCGGCATCTTGCGCGCAGCGACTGGTAGCGATGATCTGGTGCTGGCGACTGAAGGGAATCTCAACAACGACATCGGTCTGCCGCTGACGCTTCTGAAGCTGCGTGAGCAACACCGCTTCGCCGTGGCGGAAATGGGTATGAACCATTTTGGCGAGATCAGCTACCTGACACAAATCGGTCAACCGACTGTAGCGCTGATCAACAATGCGACCACGGCTCATCTGGGTGGGCTTGGCTCGGTGGATGGCATCGCCAGAGCCAAGGGCGAGATATTCGAAGGCTTGGCTGCAAACGGCACGGCCGTCATCAATGCGGATGATGCCTTTGCGCCGCTCTGGAGATCGCTGGCGGGTAATCGCGCGATTCTGACTTTCGGTCTGAGCAAGGATGCCGATATCAGTGCGAGCTTCAAACTGCATACCGACGGCAGCGAGTTGAAACTGAAAACGCCGCTGGGCGAGGCTACGGTAGATTTGCCGGTCGCCGGACAACACAATATCGCCC
>DLMX01000049.1:0-246 GCA_002479405.1 Methylophilaceae bacterium UBA7525 | reverse complement strand
ACACAATATCGCCAATGCGCTGGCGGCAACTGCTGCTGCGGTTGCCATGGGAATAACACTTCCGTCTATCGTTGCCGGGCTGCAATCGTTCGCTGGCGTCAAGGGCAGATTGCAGCAGAAACGCGGCATCAACGGCGCGCTGGTCATCGATGACACCTATAACGCCAATCCGGCATCCGTCAAGGCTGCGATCGATGTGCTGGTGGCAAGGCCCGGCGAGAAACTGCTGGTGCTGGGCGACATGGG
>DLMX01000012.1:6163-6313 GCA_002479405.1 Methylophilaceae bacterium UBA7525 | reverse complement strand
TGGGCGGCCTCCACCGGCTGCGATGCACAACCCTGGTTCCGTATCTTCAACCCCGTCACCCAGTCGGAAAAATTCGACGCAGAGGGCAAATTCATCCGCAAATACGTACCCGAAATTGCCGCGTGCAACCAGAAGGAAATTCATGCGCCC
>DLMX01000012.1:5756-5996 GCA_002479405.1 Methylophilaceae bacterium UBA7525 | reverse complement strand
AATTCATGCGCCATGGTTGATGCCGGCGCTTCGCCAACAGGAGCTCGGCGTTGCCATCGGCAAGGATTACCCGGTAGCAGTCGTCGATCACGCGTCACAGCGTGCAAAGGCCCTTGCACTCTATAAACAGGCATCAGCCGCACCGGTGTAAGCAAGGCCCATCATGCCTGACCAGCAGCCTGGCGGCACATATCAAAACAGTAGACAAGGACAGACTCGTCAGTTAAAGTTCGCTCTAAT
>DLMX01000012.1:2337-5560 GCA_002479405.1 Methylophilaceae bacterium UBA7525 | reverse complement strand
TTGTAATATCTTGGCAATAATTCTGTAATATCTTGGCAATAATAATTAAATACAAACGGGTTACCGAATGCAGATACAAACTAAAAGTATATTTATTACCGCCTTCCTGGCATTGATGCTCTCGGGGTGTGCATCAACCGCCAATAACGATCCGCTTGAAGGTATCAATCGCGGCATCTACAAATTCAATGATGTCGCCGACAAGGCCGTGATCAAGCCGGTCGCCGGTGCCTACAAGGCCGTGTTGCCAAGCCCGGTGCGTAGCGGCGTCGACAACTTCTTCGGCAACCTGAGCACTTTCGTTTCCGTCATCAATGACCTGCTGCAATTCAAGTTCGACAAGGCCGCTGAAGGCGCAGGCCGTTTCGTCATCAACTCCACCTTCGGTATCGCCGGCCTGGTTGATGTCGCCTCCATGGACGGCATTGAAAAACGCAAGGAAGACTTTGGCCAGACGCTGGGCTACTGGGGCGTAGGTAGCGGCCCCTACATCGTCCTGCCATTCCTCGGCCCATCGAACATTCGCGACACTGCCGGCCTGGTGGTCGACAGCGTGGCATTCGATCCGATCGGTTACATTGATGACCCGGCCACCAGAAACAGTGCCATTGCACTGAAATTCCTGGACAGACGTTCACAACTGCTGCCAGGTAGCGACCTGCTGGATGAAGCCGCATTGGATCCTTATGCCTTCATGCGTGACGCCTACTACCAGCGTCGTCAGAGCCAGATTTACGATGGCAATCCGCCGGTTCAGAATGGCGAATACGACTACTGATCGTTAATTCCCGCGCATTAAAATATGCGCATCCATAAAAAAGCCCTGAAAATTCAGGGCTTTTTTGTTTTTCCAGACTTCAACTATTCGCCGGCAATCGTCATGCGCTCGATCAGGATGGATCCGACCTGGCGCGATCCCTGCACCAGCACATCGCTACCCAGCGCGACGATCTGCATCAGCATGTCTTTCATGTTACCGGCGATGGTAATCTCCTCCACCGGATAGGCAATCACGCCATTCTCCACCCAAAAACCGGCTGCACCACGCGAATAATCACCGGTGACCATATTCAGCCCTTGTCCCAGCAATTCCGTCACCAGCAAACCGGTGCCCATGGTCTGCAGCAACTGCTCGAAACTCTGCTGATGCGCCAACCCTTCGGCATGCCGCACAATCAGATTATGGTTGCCGCCGGCATTGCCGGTGCTGGTCATGCCCAGTTTGCGCGCGGAATAGCTGGAAAGCAGATAGCCCTGCAAGACACCTTGCTCGATCAGCATGCGCGGCCTGGTCGCTACCCCTTCGGCGTCGAACGCGCTGCTGGCGAGTCCCTTGAGCAGATGTGGCTGTTCTTCGACATTGATGATTGAAGCAATGACTGGTTTGCCTAGACTGTCGAGCAGAAACGAGGATTTACGGTAGAGATTGCCGCCGGACACCGCAGCGACCAGGCTGGAAATCAGGCCTGCAGCCAGTGGCGCCTCGAACAATACCGGCAGTTGCGCCGTCTTCAGCTTGCGGCAGCCCAGCCGCCGGACCGTACGCTTACCGGCCATCTGCCCGACATGCTCAGGTGATTCCAGGTCGGATGCCGCGCGCGCCGTTGTATACCAGTAATCGCGCTGCATGCTCTGGCCATCTTCGGCGATGACCGAAGCGCTGATGCCGTGACGTGAAGTCGGGTAGCCTGCACAGAAACCGTGACTGTTGGCATAGACCGACAGGCTTTCGGAATTGGAGACGCTGGCACCCTCGGAATTGCTGATGCGCGGATCAACGGCACGAGCCGCCGCCTCGCAGCGTTTGGCCAGATCGATCGCCTCTTCCACCGAAATATCCCACGGATGGTAGAGATCTAGATCAGGGAATTCGGTCGCCATCAGGTCTGCATCGGCCAGTCCGCAGTATGGATCCTGTGCGGTATAGCGGGCGATATTGCAAGCGGCGGCTACCGTATCGGCCAACGCCTGCTCCGACAGATCGGAGGTGCTGGCATGACCGCGCTGCTGGCCGAAATAGACCGACACCGAAACCCCTTTGTCACGGTTGTATTCTATGGTTTCCGTCTCCCCCATGCGCACACTGACGTTCTGCCCGATGCCCAGGCTGATATCGGTCTCGGCTGCACTGGCGCCGGCCGCCTTGGCCAGCTTCAACACGCGCGCACTCATGTCCTGCAATTGTTCCAGGGAATAACTAAAGCGGGGTTCACTCATGGATGAATACTCGGGAAAATGCCGTTAAAAATATATAAAAGACTGCCGGAATCCGCCTCTGAAAATGGCAAAGGCAAAAGCTGTTATCATACATCACCACTCAACTCAGCATTGCCAGCATGTCAGAAGAATCTCAAGAACCCATCAGCAAAACCAGACGCAAGGCCGAAATGGACGCCCTGCAGGATCTTGGCGTCAAGCTCACTAAACTGCCCGGCGATAAGCTGGCCAAACTGAATCTGCCGGAAAGGTTGCTGGATGCCGTCAAGGAAGCCAAACGCATAACCTCGAACGGTGCCCTGCGGCGTCAGCACCAGTACCTTGGTAGCCTGATGCGCGAAGTGGAAACCGCGCCCATCATCGACCAGCTCAAACGCTGGGAAGGCAAACACACCGAGGAGAACGCACATTTTCATCAGCTCGAACGCCTGCGTAGCCGTCTGCTGGAAGATGAAAACAGCCTGGCCGAATTCATGCGCGACCACCCGCATGCCGACAGCCAGCAGATCCGTACGCTGATACGCAACCACAAACGCGAAGTCCACGCCAACAAACCGCCCAAAAGCAGCCGCGAACTGTTCAAATTACTGCGGGAGATTGTCGAAACCGACAGCCATCCGGAAGAATCCGGGGATTCTACGCCTGAAGACTAATGCAACTTTTCCTCTTGCGGCACTGACGCAACTTCCTGCTCCATCCTCGGCGGCATGAAAAATTCACGCGGATTGCGGTAAAGCCGTTTTGCCAGCGCAACGGCCAAGCGGCGCCACTGCACGAAACTGACTTTACGCGACTTCATGGCGACATACAGTGCCAGGCCGAAACTCACCAGCAGATTCACCGTACCGATCAACATCACGGCCAGCGCGGCGTAGAGCGCCGCACCCAGCGTAATATCAAACTCGAGACCGACAAAAGAGAAGCCGACAAAGGCGGATGAAAACGCGATGTGGCGGATATCGACCGGCAGGCCGAGCAGCACACCAACGGCAGCCATGCCGCCAAG
>DLMX01000012.1:197-2178 GCA_002479405.1 Methylophilaceae bacterium UBA7525 | reverse complement strand
GCCAAGCAGACAGCCAAAGTAGAAATTACCTGCCAGCGCGCCCAGATTGTTTTCCACGTATCGCACGACCTTCTCCAGCCGCGCTTCACCCAATATGAATTGTAGCCAGCCCAAGGCACGCAAACGCTGCGGGATCTTGTTATAGATCGCCATATTGTCGTGGTAACCGGCGATCAGGCCTGAAAGGAACAGGCAGACACCAGCCACACCGGCATAGAACAGCGCGCCGCTATGCAACGGATCGATTTCCTCCAGCAGCTTGCCGGCTTTTTCAACAGAGACGAAATGCTCGCCACCGACCAAATAGAATAAACCGGCAATCAGCATGGCGGTCGGCACCGCCAGGGAAACGTTGCCGATGATGGCGATGGTCTGGCTACGCACGGTCTGCGCAATGATGCTGACCAGATTATCCATGTTGCGATTCTTGCCGTCACTGTCATCGATACTGGCGGCAATCGCAGCCGCCGTCATCGCCGGCTGCTTGGTCGCAACAGTGAAATGCAGGATGTGAATCAGGACAAAACCCAAACCGTAATTCAAACTGAACAGGATGGCCTCGGTCAGCGGCGCATGGTGCTGGTTGGCGGTCATGATCTTGATCATCGCCATAACGCCGATGATCAGGCCGGCACCCATAGCGGATCGCATCAACGCAAAATATTCGCTGCGCGTCTCGGTGATGTAATGTTCACCGGCACGGCTTGCATTCTCGGTGACGCGCAAGGCCATCAACTCCATGTTTTCGCGCAGATGCTGATGCACATTGTTCTTGTGGCATTCTCCCTGCACCAGGGTCTTGAACAGTTCAGCATATGCCGCACCCGGCATCTCGCCGACACGCAAACTGACAATAATGTTCAGCATGGTTTCCAGACGGCGCACCTTCTGCGAGATACGCTGTAGGAGATAGGTAAGGTTGATGCTGGTACCGGACTGTGAACTACTGCTCCGTACCTTGGCGATCACCTTGCGACACTGGTCCAGCATCACCAGTATCTGCCGGATGTCTCCGTCCTGATCGACACTGGCAAGAAAACTGCGCAGCTCCACGTTCTGCATAATGAACGGCGACTGATGATCTTCCAGTTCGGGCAGGCTACGCAGCAATTCAGGTTCAAGACCAAGTGCGGATATACGGTAGGAAAGCACCTCGATGGCATCGAGGAAGTTCTCGGCGCAAGCTGCACGCTGTTCCAACGGCGCCTCATGAAAACGCAAGGCCTCGATCAACTGCTCCCACACCGAGTTCGGCACTGCGACCACCCATTGTTCATCACCGGCTCTAGGGAAAATCAGGGCGAACAAATCTTTCAGATAGCGCGTATCGACAGCTGCCGGCAACAGCTTGTGCCCCAGTTTGCGCCACAACTCGGAGAAAAAACCGGTACTGGGTTGAATGCCGGATTCGACGAACAGCGAGACCGGCTTGTGCCCGGCCAGCAAGGTCAGAATGGCATTACGCAGCAATGCCGCCTTGTCCGCATCGTTGTTCAGTACATAACACAATGCCTGTAGCGCGTGCGTCGCATGATCGATGCCGCTCAGCCGAGGCGGGCGAATTTCAGCAACCAGCTCTGCCACAAACCTCGCTTCACGCCCGGCTTCACCGCTGTATTTTTCCAGTATGGCTTCTATCGTCATCTTGTTCTTGATTTCCCTT
Source organism: Methylophilaceae bacterium UBA7525 (assembly GCA_002479405.1). Taxonomy (GTDB): domain Bacteria; phylum Pseudomonadota; class Gammaproteobacteria; order Burkholderiales; family Methylophilaceae; genus UBA6140. Next base: position 515 of record DLMX01000012.1, on the reverse strand, counting down.
TTTGCCGGCTGACCTCTTGATGCCGCCTGTCGACTGTAACCAAGCCGGAACCGAGCTCAAAAAAGCCACCGCATGAAGTTGCACGGTGGCTTGTCATTCTACCCAGATTTAATTGCTAGCCCGAATATTTCATAAATTTCACGCGCCCTCGCATGGTCTTTGATTCCCCGGCATTTTTTCCTCAGTCGGGTGTATGAATAACTACACCGCTCCTTCATAAAAAGCGCTTAAAAACCAATATCCTGCGAGATCATCACGCGAATTCATGAAACATCCTGGCAAAAATCACGCCCCGGCCTTGCCGGATCAGGCTGCAGA
>DLMX01000012.1:0-146 GCA_002479405.1 Methylophilaceae bacterium UBA7525 | reverse complement strand
GCTTTTTCGGCTGGCGAATTGTTGATCACCGCCACCACAATCAATCCCTGCTCCTTTTCGCCCTCAGCCGGCGGCCTGACATGCAGGCCGATCAGTGGGGGCGCCAGTTTCACCCAGTAGGAAGCATGATAGGCATAGCGCACCGA
>DLMX01000087.1:5390-7527 GCA_002479405.1 Methylophilaceae bacterium UBA7525 | reverse complement strand
TCAGCCTCAGTATCCTCGCCTCTTTCGCCCATATCAGCGGGCAATTGCTGATCGTCTGGCTCTGGCTGATTCCGCATAGTGGCATCGTCTATCTGACGCCAGTTTTTGCACTGGCAGCATTGGTATTCGGAAGTGTCAATGGATTGATCGTGGCCAGGTTGTTATGGCCTGGCACAATAAGTCAGCACTAACCCGGGCAGGAACCGGCACTCGTCCTTTCGACCGATGGTCGACCTGTCAGACTGACAGTGACTACACGCTCCCTGCTTCCTACGGTCGGCTCCGAGCGACATATCGTGAATGTGGCCTGTGTGGCACCGAGTCCAGTCGGTTGAAAGTTTAAGCTGGCCAAACCTCCGGATTCGGTGATTTTAAAACCGCTTGTCGCGGCCTGTTGGCGCTGAATAACATCATCACCAGCGAGTAAAACCCAACCTTGTTCCCAGCCACCCGCAGCGCAATTTTCACCATCTGAAGAAACACAAATGGTGACCACGGCATTACGCTTGATGGCTTCGCCACGTGCCAAATGAACACTGGCAACCAGATTGTTGGCATAAGCACCCAACCTGTTGCTCAAGGTCAACTCATCCATGCCGGGGATGGCAATCGCCAGTATGATTGCAGCAACTGCGATCGTGACCATCAGTTCAATCAAGGTAAACCCTCGCGCAAAAAAACGCGGTAAAGAGTTTCTCTCGATCTTGCATGTACTGATGGTCATCAACGGGCCTTTCAAACTATTTCACGATATTCCAGTAAGCCCTGCTCTTCGGCCTTTCTCTGAGCGCCGGGACAGGGGGTATCCCACCTTCGAGTGACGAAGTTGGCTTGGAACCAATGATGAATGGCACTGTAGATCCATCATCCAGCTTCACCATCCCCGCCACCGGTGAAGGCGGCAGACCACCCCCCACGATCACTTCACCGCGCACGTTGATGCCATTGAGACTGGCGGCATTCTTGTAATTGATGTTGTAGACCATTGCCGTCCCCAAGTTGGCTTCACAGCTACCAGCTACAGGTACAGAGGGCAGGAAAGTGCTGAATGTTACAGTACCAAAGACCGTGATGGCGGAAGTCACCACTCTCTCTGTGGGCTTCAATCCAAGATACCAGCCCTTGTATCCTGAAAGCTCGGTTGTTGTCGGTGTCGCATTCGTGGTGATTCCATATAAAGACTGCATGCAGATCAGATTGGCACCACAAGTGCTGGTTTGATCCGGCCATCCGGAAGTTTGCGGCTGATCCTGGATAGCATAAAAGTAATTGTTCACAGCACCGGCAGCGCTGTATTGAAGAAGCGGCTTTTCTCTATCACCGGAACCCAGCAACAACACGTAGGTACCGTTGTCATCCACGACATCCGGCGCAAACATGAATTTACGGTTATCAGCTCCAGTGCCGCCAAGTGCTGCGATCTTGGTAATGGTCCAATTACCAGGAGAAGTTGTCCCCACAGGTGTATTGGCCGTAGCACCGGAAATGCGATAAACATTGCCGCCCAGATCTGCCGTGTAAGCATACTTGATGTTGCCATCACTGTCAGGAATCACCGTGATATCAGCAATCACGCTATTTTCTGTATCAAAGGTTTGAAGCAGGGCAGCATTTGCGGAATCTGCCAATGCATTCAGCAGATATATCTTCTTTCCCTTGCTGGGCGTATTGCAGGCAGTACCAGTGTCGTTATCGTGACAGGTGTCGTAGCCACCACCCATCAATAGCAGCGGGGATGCGCTGCCCGCTGCCTTGATCAGCTTGGGCGTTGCCCAAGTCTGGCCGATATCGGCAAAGCCTGATGTACACCCGGTATCATTCTGAACATTCGGACAGCCAAGCCTCCATTTTAATGAGGGATTTGTCTTGCTGGAGACATCAAACGCATACATCGTCCGCCCGCCGCGCCGCATGCTGGAGTAAATCCATGCGGTGGAATTATCCAAGTAAGCAGCTACCGGGCCATCGACGCCGTAATCCTTGGGCTGGGGCGCCGGATCCGATGCCTGATTGCTCGGAAAGCTGATTGTGACCTTGTTTTCTCGCAAGCGTTTGATTTTATTGTGAAACTCAGGTGCAACAAAGGACCAGAGCTCCTCGCCGCCATTACGGTTACCGTTCACCGCCCGCAGCATGC
>DLMX01000087.1:0-5261 GCA_002479405.1 Methylophilaceae bacterium UBA7525 | reverse complement strand
GCTTCACCGCCCGCAGCATGCCATCATTACCGCCATAGAACACGACGACATTCGGCGATTCATCCGAACCATAATTGATCGCCACCGGCCGCGAATGCACTACATCGCCATGCGCGGAAACCCGCATTTCTGTCAGAACCACGCCGTTGCGATTTTCGTCACCGTCGAGTTCAAGAGGATTCGGATCAGGCTTCGCAAGGTCCAGCCCCTTGGCCCAATTGATCAGCATATCGCGCTCTGCCGGACTATCCGCACCCAGCATGGCCTGGGTGACGGTAGTGTTATTGAAACCTGCCAGACCGGTGCACGATGACGAACTGCAGGTCAATACGCTACGATCTGTCGTGCTTCGTAACTTTTGAGCCTGCGCGCCTTTCTCGACGATATTACCGTCAGGAGAATTGGAGATATCGGTACCTTCAATCAAACAGTTTTTAATGGGATCAAAAGTCCAATAGTCATCAGCGCTTGTCCAGAAACTGCGGGCACAAGCCGTGATAAAACCGGTATTTGCGTTGATAGCACTGGCATTGTTGGCATCCAGCAATTTGAGCACGCCGCCATCAAAACCCAACTTGTACTGTTTCAGGTTGCCATCCCATCTCGGCAGAGAGCTGCCATCCGGTTTGAACATGCCGATGTAGACCTGATTCAGGAAGGTACCCTGAGTATTGACACTGACTGGCAGACTGACTGCTGAGAACACGCTTTCGACTGACTGAATCTCTGACATAATCTCATCGATCGCTTTGCGAATTTCCTCACCGATGGTGGCAGCGTCACTCACTTGATAATACTTGCCGTCACTTTGCTGTGCCATGCTGCTCAGGAGTGCCGACCAACCTCCTGTCTGGCCTGTAATATTGGTTATGACATCGACGGTATAGGTTGTGACCCCGATACTCGACTTCATGAATCGCGCCCACTCGTCGCTGGGATTGACGGCTGAGCCGCTCGGTGACAGCGCGATTTGTGTGGCATCGCCACCAGCTTTTTTCAACATGGTGTTTGATAGATCGCGCACCGAATTATTATCGTTGCTCGGCCCATTACTGATGAAGATGATGAAATTGTCAGGACATCCGGAACCCAATGGACTCTGATAACGATCAGCATTCAAGGAAGACAGCGCGTTGTCACCCAAATCATAGATCGCCTTCATCGCCGCCTTGGATGCATCACTCGTATTATGAGCGCTGGCGCTGTTGCCGGAATAATCCGCTTTCACCTTGCCGTTGCCGCCATGAGGAGCATCGGCAGTGAAATAACGGTAAGCCTCAGCCATGACAAGACTGGAGATACCGCCGTTACCTTTATCGTTATTTATATCTAACCGCTTGATCATTTCAGCATAGAGTGCCTTGTTGGTCGCGGTCATGGGACGCATGGCGGCACGCACATAGCCGCCTGAGATGTTGTTGTTGGGACTACCGGTTTCATTGGCGAACATCACGCCTGCGCGGATTCTGGCTGAGCCATCGGCTGCGACCGGCAAACTGGCAAAGACCTCGGCGAGTGCTTGCATTTCAGTAGTAAAAGCAGTGTTCCAGTTCGCAGTATTGTCGATGATGAACAACACGTTAGGCAAATCGGTTTCACTTGCCACCCCGGCAAACAAATCAATATCTTCAGCCTGCACGGCCAGATGCGTGAAACTCAGCAGGCTGATTAGTACGCTTTTAAAAAATAGTCGTTTCATGATTGCTTCCGATATAATTTGATCTCAAGGACAAACCAATTGCTTTTGCGCCTCATCCAGCAGCACCCGCGTACCTGATCGCACCGTGACTTTGGCACCACTGCGTAAATCATTGACAGTGGCTTCGATATCCCAAAGCGTATTCCATGTAGATGCCACCGAGAGCACTGGCAAAGTAATGCTGCTTGGCGGCGCAGACATGTCACGTGACGCGCGAATGCAGACAGGCGGCGCGATATCGACCATGTAATCCGTATCCCCGTCGTTATCGATATCCACATCAATAGATTCAGCTGCTGGAGCATCAGTAAACGGTGAACTCAAGACCTGCTCGATGGCAACATTGGCCGCCGCGATCGCTTCATTGCGGGCCTGCATGTTGTTGACCGACTTCAAATTGGTGTTGCTCAGCATGAAAGCTGTCGTCACCATCAAGGTGATCAGAACCAGCATGATCATGCCGACCAGCAGCGTAATGCCACGTTGCCTTGAAAATGAAATGGGGCGGCTCATGGCGTTTCCCTCCGTCCTGAAACATTGTTCAGACGGACTGTCGTCGAGAACACGTGGCGTTTGAAATTATCCCCATAAGGACCCAGTACCGTTGAACCCAACGCATAGGTCTTGTTATCCAGGTATCCAGGCGTCGGTCTGGTCGCCCGTGCCAGTACATAAAGCTTGACCGCAACCACATTGGCCAACTCTTCTGCGGCACAGGGCGCCGCATCCGTACAAGCGATATATGCCCCATCTGCTGCGCCATCCCCCCGATTGGTGGGCGATCTCAGATTATTGCTATCCGCCCAGATCACGGGCTGGGTGTAGTCAACGGCATCACCAGTATCGCTCAGGCTGTCGATGCCCAATTCCACCCGAAAAGCCTCAATACCCTCGATCAGCGGCATGGCTTCCTGATGACGGCCCTGATCAAACTGTGCAAGCATCAAGGTCGGGGTTTTATCGCCCTCCGCGTTGGCATAATCACGGACAAAGTATATGTTCGAGATGAATTTGCGTTTGTCCGTGATGAGCGTATTACAATCTTTCCGTGTCAAGGTATCCAGATTGACTGTATCCAGCAGATACGGGACAGGATCAGCGGTAGAACCCAATGGGCAATTCGAGTCGCCACTTACGGGGTAATAGCTGAGCGATGATTGAAAATAAATATCACCGGCGGCAAAAGGCGGACAATCCCCCAATCCGGCTACGCAGGTATCAGCATGCCGCACGACCAGCAGGTCGGTATTAGGCTGACGGTTGACTGCATAATCATTCGCACAACCTGCGCCAGTCGGTGACGTATCACCGTAAACCTGAACAGGAATACCGAGCAGGTTGGTCTTGTGGTCATCATCCCAAGCGACCGGGTCGTATGCCAGACAAACATCAGGAATGGCGGTAGGCGCATCCCCAGGGATGTTTTCCAGAGTGAGGTCATCAAACGCGGGAACGAATTCACCCCAGAACCCGGCATGCACGACATCATCCTGAAGCAACTGAATGGCAAAACGTCCGTTCTCGATCTGAGAATTGACCTTCGAGAGTTCATCATTCGATCTCGAAATATTAAGGAACAAGGTACCCAGTGCCGCAGAAATGATCAGGCCAATAGTTAACGAGACCATCAGCTCGATCAGCGTCATGCCTCTCTGCGATCGAGTTCTGCTGAAGCCGGATTGGAAAAGTTTCTGTCGATTGGAAGTCTTCATTTTGGCACGCTATATATTCTGGCAATATCCCGGCACGCTATGTCAGATCAGCGATGCGCACAACGGTGGTCACAACCCGGCGACAAAGATCGTTCTGACAGCCCGCTGCTTCTCCCGCTGCATCATATTCACCCTGTCCGCAGCTTACGCTGTCTGGTGGCGACGCTATTGGCACCAGCCCCTGCCAAGCCACCGTTACCATATACTCCTCATCATTGAGTCTCTCGACACAGCCGCGACCACCTATCATGGCACCCAACCGATTCTCTCCAGCAAATTCTGCAGCACCCTGCAGTGCACTGCACCATTCATCGGCATCCAGCTGTTGCTGGGTTGCCCCAATGCCAGGACAAGCCATACCCACCCCCAGAGGAGTATCAGTGACGTAGCTCTCCGCAACATTCCGATTTGTGGCGATCCTGCTCGCCATGTCATTGAGCAAAACCAGAGCCTGGGCGCGTTGATAGGATTCAACCTCAGATGCCTGTAAGCGCACTTGCAGCCCTGCCAGTCCCAGAAGGCCGATCGACAAAATCACGATAGTGATCAGAACCTCCAACAAGGTTGAGCCAGATTGCTGATTTTTATTTTCAAACTGGAACATCATTACCACTTGTCCGCAGGGGTTTTAACACCGCTACTATCGAGCGCCAGATCGCCATCAACGGCCTGCGAACCAGTAGGCGAAAAGGTAATGGTGAAATTAGGGGGGGATGCTTCATTGTCTATTTCAATATCGAAATCATACTTTGCGCTCACCTCATCCGGCAGAACATAACCGCTTGCCTCCAACGTGGCTTTATCGGCATATTGACGGTCAGCCATGAGAAACTGTTGTTGACGATTGGCGATATCCATCATCGCCGATTGGGCGGCTACGCGACTTGAGCGAATGATGTACTGCGTGTAGCTCGGATATGCAATCGAAGCAAGTATGCCAATGATTACAACAACAATCATCAGCTCAATCAAAGTGAATCCCTTGGATAATTTTTGCATTTTCATCCCCTTATACACGCAAGCCATACTGCTATAAAAGCTTCATCAAATCCACCCGTAGCTGACAACCGGTTCGGGATGGCGGATGAACGGTCATCCGGTTCCCGCCACCTGCCGGAACACAGGTTTATGTTAGTATCCAGTTTTAAGGACAATGACGCGATGAGACATCTCTGCCTTTCAATTCTGCTGTGTCTGCTGGTGACCGCGTGCGGTACCAAAGGCCCGCTCTATATTCCGGAACGGCAGTATCCACAAGATGCCCAACCGAGACCGGCTGCGCCGGAGCAGGAAATGGCTGAGCCGCTTTAAACCGAACACGAAACGACAAAACACGTGAACCCATTCCACAGCAAGAACGGCGTGCTGCATGCCGAAAATGTCGCATTGACCGATATCGCCAGTACGTATGGCACGCCCTGCTACGTCTATTCGCGGCAGGCACTGGAAACCGCATTCGCACGATTCAAGGCCGGCTTTGCGGGCAGTGACTATCTGGTATGTTTTGCCGTCAAGGCTAACCCCAGCCTCGCCATCCTCAACCTGTTCGCCCGTATGGGCGCAGGCTTTGACATCGTCTCCGGAGGCGAACTGGCACGCGTACTGGCGGCTGGCGGCGACCCGGCCAAGGTGGTATTTTCCGGAGTAGGCAAAACGGGGGACGAACTGCGCGCCGCACTGAATGCGGGTATCTTCTGTTTCAATGTCGAATCTGCTGCGGAACTGGATCGCCTGAACCAGATCGCCGGTGAAATGGGCAAGCGTGCGCCGGTCTCGCTGCGTGTGAATCCGAATGTGGATGCCAAGACCCACCCCTACATTTCCACCGGCCTCAAGAACAACAAGTTCGG
>DLMX01000099.1:40141-41765 GCA_002479405.1 Methylophilaceae bacterium UBA7525 | reverse complement strand
GGCATCAACATCCAGATGATCTCCACCTCCGAGATCAAGATCGCCGTCGTCATCGACGAAAAATACATGGAACTGGCAGTACGCGTACTGCACAAGGCCTTTGACCTGGACGAAGCCGCTATCGGCTGATTTGGTTTGATTTTTAGGGCGTATTCGCGTATTGTTACGCCCTCGTGCGGAGAGCTGGCCGAGTGGTCGAAGGCACTTCCCTGCTAAGGAAGCATACGGGCTTAAACCTGTATCGAGGGTTCGAATCCCTCGCTCTCCGCCATAATAGATATACCAGATTGCAGTTTTAGCGTATAATTCTGCTCTCTTAAGCGCCCGTAGCTCAGCTGGATAGAGTACTTGGCTACGAACCAAGGGGTCAGGAGTTCGAATCTCTTCGGGCGCGCCATATATAAAGAAGGGCTTGCAGCTAAACAGTTGCAAGCCCTTTTTTGTTTTCTTGCCTATCAAAAACTTTGCCAAAGTCACACAAGATCAATTCTATTAAATAGATTGCTTCCCTCCCACTTTCATCGGCTACGGATTCTCCGGCAAATATGTGGGCGGTGGGCTGTAGGAACCAAACCGGGGCGGCGTCTCCCCTGTTTGGATCACTTCTTCAGCTTTCGGATATTCATTCTCGTCTTTCATGACAGGCATGATTGCGCCACTTTCAGATGACCTGCAAGCTAGCCAACCGAACTCTTGAATACTGAAAACAATATCTGCAATCCTTGCAAACGCGAGACCATCAAGACAGCTAACACACCTCAACGAATCCACACCTGGCCAATTGTAAACAAATTGCAACCGATGCCGATTCTTGCTACCTCCTACCAGGGGGGTGGAACTAGAATTCATTTCACCAACAATCACTTGAGAGAATCATGATGAAGAAATCCTTGTTGCAAATTTTACTGGTCGCCGGGTTCGGTCTGGCATCCCATGGCGCCCTGGCAGACGCCTCCGCTTTGCTGCAAAAAGGTGGTTGTGTCGCCTGTCATAGCATGGACGGAAGAGAAAAACTCGGACCGGCACTCTTGAACGTCGCTACCCAATACAAGGGCAAGAAAGACGCTGAAGCCTATCTGATCAACAAGATCAAGAATGGTGGCCGTGGTGTCTGGGGGGTTCTACCAATGCCACCCCAAGCCGGCAAATTAAGTGATGATGAATTTAAACAAGTCGTCCAGTGGATCATCTCCATGTAGCATCCTTGTCGCACTGGGTTGTGCACAAGACACTCGGCGGGGCTAAGGCCCCGCATTTTTTTGCCCGGAAAAAGTGAGGGGCCAGGACTGGTACATAGGGAGCGTCATTATTGGACCTGATCAATCAGCCGGGGATGGTGGTCCGGTTGGAATCAGCGCTCAGTGACAATCGGAATGCCGCGCAGCGTGCTGCCTTTGCCCAATTGCAGCTTCATGCTGAGTTCGCCGGTCGGGCAGTTGTCGAGACAGGCCCCGCAGCGGGTGCAGTCGCCGGATGTGACGGACTGTGCTTTCTGCGCGACCACGAGTGCCAGTACATGGGACTCGGGGCAAACCTTAATGCAATCAGAGCAGCCGGAACATGCGCCTGGATTCTTTGCGGTGACGCGTAACCGGCTGTAACGGCCGAGCAGGCCGTAGAACGC
>DLMX01000099.1:27229-39966 GCA_002479405.1 Methylophilaceae bacterium UBA7525 | reverse complement strand
ACCGCACCAGCCGCGACGACTGATCAGTAGATCGAACAGGAACAGACCCAGCAGCAAGGTCACGCCGGCGGCCGATGTCCACATGAGTTCGCGCTGGAACAGCGTGATCGGATTGATGACTTCCCACGCCACCGTCGCGGTCAGCACCGACAGCAGCAGCGCGACCACCAGTACCGCGGTTCGAAGCTGGCGCGGCATGCCCATATTGCCCTTGATGTTGAGTCGCTGGCGCAGCCAGTAGGCGGCATCGGTCAGCAGGTTGATGGGACAGACCCAACTGCAGTAGATGCGACCGCCGAAGAAAGCGTAAAAGCTGGCGACGATCGCGGCGCCGATCAATGCCGTCATGCCCAGCGGCGCGCCGGCGAGCAGGTTCTGCAGCATGACGAAGGGATCCGTCAGCGGCAGAGTTCCAAGCCAGAGGCTGGACGAAAGGTTGCCGGCGGCGATACGTTCGATCTTGGGGAATTCGACGGCAAACGCCACGATGATGAAAATCTGCACAACGCGGCGCGACAACAACCAGCGCCGGCTGTGCAGGGCTTGCAGACTGCGCCGCATCATGCCGGTGCTCATATGCTGCGGCCCGCGTCGTTGGTGCCGGAGAGACCCAGGCCAAGTTCACGCGGCAACACACGAATCGCCGTTTCCGCAATCACGCAATGCTTTTCACAAGTGCCGCAGCCCGTGCATTTGTCCGGATTGACCGTGGGAATCTGCAATACACCGAGTTCGGTGGTGATCGGCTTCAGCTCGATGGCCTCGCCGCGCACCGGGCAGACGCGCACGCAAATGCTGCAGGTCAGGCCTTTGTAATTCAGGCAGTTGATGGTATCGACGAGGACGGCGACACCCATGTCCGCCTTGCGGATATCCGTCAGCAACGGGTCGAGTGCGCCGGTCGGACAGGCTTTCACGCAAGGGATGTCCCGGCACATATAACAAGGGGCCTTGCGCGCCTCGAACACCGGAGTGCCCAGCGGGGCCGGGTCTTCCCAAGTCGCCAGATGCAGGATATCGAACGGACAATCTTCGACGCACAGACCGCAGCGTATACAGGCTGCATCGAACTGCTTTTCCGGCAATGCACCCGGCGGACGAAGCAGATGAGCCGCGCGCGCCGTGCGCGAGTTTATCAGGGCATGTCCAACCATGGTGCCAACGACCAAGGCACCGAGACGCCGCATGGCTTGGCGAAACACTTTCCGGCGCGGCGGCTCATGCTCAACGGCGACTGTTACGGGGTCTTTTGCCATCGGCCATCTCCCTTTCTTCAACTACCGGTTTTCAAATACTAGGGCGCATCAGACAGCACCTTCATCTTCGCGTTGATGATGGGGTGGATCCAGCACTTGAACAGATACTCGCCGTCAGCAGGCACCTCCCAGACTGCGGATTGGCCGGGCAGCTGGACATCGCCGAGCGTGACCACCTTACCGTCGGGATAGGTGATATAGATGCTGTGCGCGATATCCGACGTGTTGGTGATCTCGATACGGTCGCCGGCCTTGGGCTCGAAATCCCACGGCTCGAACTCGTGGTGGGAGAGGATCATCTTGTGCGTCGTCACCGCTGCAGCTTGCTCCGCCTGTGCCTGCTGCACAGCAAGAATGGATGCCAGCATGACGCAGACCGACATGACCAGCATCAGCAGCTGCCGGCGCAAGTTCTGTAGATGATTGAAGCTAGCTAAACTCGTTTTGCTGTTCATTCTGTTCATTCTGTTCACTCCGGTAATCTGGGCATTTTCACTGATAACGGACCGCCGTCGAGTGTGTGCAGGAAATCGATGAGCGACTTCCGCTCCTCGTCCGTCAGTTGAAACGGTTTCATCTCCACCGAGCGGCTCTTGCGCTCGCCGCCACCCTCTTCGTAGTGCTTGATGACTTCTTCCAGGCTGTACATGGAGCCGTCATGCATGTAGGGGCCTTGCACCGGCAGGTCACGCAGCGATGGGGTCTTGAACGCATGCTGCATCAGCGTCACTACCGGCGGCACGTGTTTACCGCGGCCGAGATCCGGGCTGGAGAGGCCGATATCATGAAAGCTGTCATCGGTGAAGCGCCAAGACTTATGACAGGAGATGCAGTTGGCCTTGTCGTTGAACAGGGCGAAGCCTCGCTTGGCGCTATCGCTGATCGCAAGATTATCGCCCGCAACCCAGCGATCGAACGGCGCAGTCTGCGACACCAGCGTTCTCTGGAAGCTGGCCAGCGCCTGCGTCACCCGCTCCTGGTTGATAGTTTCATCGCCGAACGCCTTGGCAAACAGCGGGCGATAGCCTTTGATCTGTTGCAGACGCTCGAGTAGCGCCGGCATGTCGAAATTCATTTCGTGCGGCGTCGTGATCGGCAACACGGCCTGCGCTTCCAGCGAGGCGGCGCGACCATCCCACATCAACATGGTGAGCCAGGCACTGTTCAGCACCGTCGGCGTGCGACGGGCATCGGGAATGTGTTCTGCCCGCAGCGGCGGCATGCGGCCGTCGCTCCAGCGCTTGTCCGGCGCGTGGCAGCTGGCACAGGACATGGTCTTGTCCCGGGAAAGTCTTGGATCGAAAAACAGGGATTTTCCGAGCGCCGCCTTCTCCGCTGTCAGCGGGTTGGAAGGCGGCGACGGAATACCCTCGGGTCGCTTGAAGGCTTCCCGTGAAACAGGGTCGGCAGCCTGGCTGACGTCGATCGACGTCAGCAGGCAGAGAATCAGGAACAGGCCGCCGGTACGCATGACAAACAACCTGCCTTAAGTGGCCTTGCCAACCACTGGGGAGATGGTGCAGTGGTAGGTCATGTTGTCGTCCTCGGCACCGAAACACCAGACGATGTCGTTGTTCAGCTCAGGACGGTAGACCGGCAGTTCGCCTTCGGTGTTGACACAACCGCAACGGCCGCAAGTCTGCTTGCCGCAGCAATCGCGATAGGCGATCAGGTAGTTCATGCCGTCACCCGGGTTGTAGCAGCTTGCCACCCAGGACGCGGACGCCACGGTCGTACCTGGTGGGCATGAGGTCAGCGTACCGCCGCAGCAGTCACAGACGTTGCCGTCGATGGCACAATGGCGCCAGTAATCACAAGACTTGGGATCCTTGTCCTGCGGTTTCCAGCCTTCACGGGTCATACTGTTCACACTGGCAGCATGCGCCTGGTTCAGGCGACCGCGACGGTCCACCGGCAACAGCGGCAGCAGCGCGGTACCGGCGAGAAAACCGCCGACCTTGCCGATGAAGCTGCGACGACCGGTCTTGCTGGCGGTACCGCGTGCCAGCTTCTCGATGGTTGAATCAAATCCAGAATTCTTTTTCATTTCGTTTTCCTTCTCCGTAATGTTCTGACGAATGGATGGTATTAGTGCACGTGGTTGTGGCCGGCATCGGGCGCAACCGCCGTGCTGTTCTTCAGGTAGCTTTGCAGCGTCGAATGACCGAGACGGATGGTTTCGAACAGACTTTCGACGTGCTCGCGGGAGTTGCACAGACCCTTGGCCAGAATCACGCCGTCCTTGTCGAGCAACACGCCGTAAGGCACCTTGGAGACCTGGTACTTCATGCCGATCTCGGCGGACACGACATAACGCTCGTCCTGCAGCGGGTGCTCACGCAGGAACTCGCGGTGTTCTGCGGTAGTGCCGTCGCTGATCAGGATGACGTCAGCACCTTCGGTAGCAGCCACAGAACGGACGATCGGCAGGATCTTGGCGCAGACCGGGCAGGATGGTCCGGTGAACATCAAGAGGCTGGGGCGCTCGGGAGTGATGGCGCGGCCGACGATCAACGGGTCGCCTTCGAAGGTCTTCACGTTGAAGACCGGCGAGCGTTCGCCGACATCCGGACCGTGATCCAGCATCATGGCGCCCAGCGGGGCGGAACGCTCATGCAGAAGACCGATCTGGCGGACAACACCCAGCATCAGCGCGGCGAGGGCCAGAAAGCCTGCCCACAAGAGCACATTTGAAGCAATTAAGATTTCAGCGTTCATTTCAGTTATTTCCTTATATTAAAGACTAGGATTTTGACGAACGAGCTTCAGGAAGCCCGACCATCATGTCTGCAGCCAGATAGAGCAATGTCAGCAAGCCGGCAGAGGCGATACCGATCAGCCATGACTCGACCGAGATGCTCGCGATGTCGACCGGAATCACGGCTGCGTAGAGCGCGACACCTGCCAGTGCGAGGGCACGCAGCACATGGAACATGCCGATGCGACTCATGCTGGTAGGACGACGCACGCAACCGCAGTCGATGTGCGTACGGCCACGACCGACATTGATCGCCAGCCCCAGCGCGAACATCACGAACAGTCCGGCAGCCACCCATGCCGCAGTCTCACGCCACGCAGGCACCAGCAGAGCCACGGCACAAGCCAGTTCGATCCAGGGTAACAGACGTGCGAACGGCATCACCAGGAAGGACGGCAACAGACGGTAATTGGCCACCACCCCCTGAAATTCGTCCGCATTACGGATTTTGGGCAACGCCGCCGTTACCAATACCAACCCGAGGAACAGCGAGGCCAGCATGGATGTAACGGGGTCATAAATGATCGATATCATGGCGTTCTCACTTGTCTGCGACGATTAGCATGATTGGCGCTTTGCCGAGTTCATCCAGGGAAGCGACATGCTTGCCAGTCTTTGCATCGAACGTGTGCATGGTTTTGGCGATCGTGTCCAGAGCGTAGAGATGCGGCTCCTTATCCTGGCTGACGGCGATCGCGTCAATATCATGCTTCATTTCGATCTTGCGCAGGCGCTTACCGGTAGTGGCATCCGCAACCACGACGAAACGACTCGGGGTCTTGTGTGTCCACTTCGCGCGCTGGTCTGCCAGCAGATAGATCTCGTTGCGATCCTTGTGATACGCAACTGGCTGCCAACCACCAGGACGCCAGTTCTCGGCCTTTTCCTTGTCGGAGAATATCTCGATCGGCTTCATGTACTCGGCACCCGATGCAGTGAGCTTGGCCTGGAACACACGGCCTTCATAGTTCGGCCACACCAGCCGGTTATTCGAGGTGGAGTAGTAAGGGTTATTCATCATGAAATCCTTCTCACCACGTATTGGCTTGTGGGTCTTCTGCTTGGTATTGCCCTTGTCGTCATAGGTCACCTGCAACATGGAACCGTCGCGACAGTGCATGTAGAAGTTCTGCTTAGGCGCCGGGAAGACGTAATAGCAATCCGGCACATCGAGCATTTTGACAAAGGAGTTCTTCTGCAGATCGACCATACCCACACCAGGTGTCGGCGCGAACTGGTAGAAGAACATATGCTTGTCATCGGTACTCAGAGATGCCATCTTGTCCAGAACCTGGATCAGAAAGCGGCCTTCGGGAATATCGATGTCAGCAACCGGATTCAGGGTCTCCATGTCCAGCACTTCGACGTAGTCATCACGCTTGCCCCGAGCGACGCGCGAGTACATTGTGTTGGCGACGACCATGCGTTTGCCGTCGCTGGTAATCATGGCGTTCGGCAGCTTGGTGGCGTCTACCATACCGAGCAGCTTGTTGTTCTTGCCATCCACGGGAAAAATGACGGAAGTCATATTAAAGTGGCCGGGGTCGACGACATAGACGCGCTTGGAATCGCTTGGTGGTGCCGTATCTATGGTCACCTTGTCATGTAACGGCGTAGTGGCAAGGCCATCGAGTGTGGCCGGCATTTCTGCCAGTGCCGGTTGTGCTGCCGTCAGCACGGCTGCGGCGGCGAGATGTCCTGCAAAACGACGCATGACAGAAGGCCGGCCTGTCTTTGTTTGACTATTTGATCTTTTCATAACTCCTCCAAACTTCATTAATGGTTTAAGTTACTGCACTTCTACAACAAACCTGCCCGCTCTCAGAGCACCAGCAGCGCGAGCGCTGCGGATCCGACTGACAGCAGAAGGAATCCATCCACTTCCACAGCGCGTTCCTGCCATCTCGCCAGCCATGCCTGAGCAGTCTCGTTGCGGACGGGCAGGAAGTTGATGGCGACCGGCAGACAGCGGCCGATATTGAACACGGCGATGATGGCGATAGCCGTCATGATGTCGCCACTGAACAGCGCCACACCGGTCACGATGTAGAGAATCGGAGTCTGCACATAGGTCAGGTAATTCATGCCGAGCGCATAACCGTAGAGCAGGCCGATGACAGATGAGCGGAAACGGAAGCGGGCGTCATGCGGCACCTGGGCACGCCGCTGCGGATAAGGCATCTTCAGAAATCCGAGCTGATGCGCACCATAACCAAGTGCCAGCACTGACAGGCCGGCCACCATGTAGTTAAATGGCACTTGCTCGAACAGCAGCCAGCCGACCAGACCCAGGACGCCACCCAGCACCAGCGCACCGATCGCATAACCGAGCGCATGCGTGATGAAAGTCGGTGTCCAGCGCACAACTGAACCGAACGAGTAACGGCCGGCAGGACGCAACAGGCTCAAACTGGAATAACCGCAGGGCGACCAGGTGGACAGGAAACCGCCCGCCAGCGTCAATGCCAGAAACATCCATTGCAACGCATCGGCATTTGCCACGCGCGAATCAAGCAGACTTGCCCCTGCCACACCGATGACGACAGCGGACACCATGATGAGAAATCTGATTGCGGGTGATTTCGACTCAGAAAAACTGATCGCATCGGGCACACACACAACTTCAGGTCCCCCAGGAGTCAGCCGACGATAAACGCCAGCCTCTGTATTCATACTCACATCTTCCTCCTCAGGCCATTGGCCTCTGGTGATACTTGTTGATAAAAAATTTGTAAAAAATTATTACAAGGCCACTATAGCGACGACTTTTTAGTCACCGTAGCAATAATCAGCATAGGTTCCTGCCGCCAATTGAGTCTTGCCGATTCTTGCTATCCGGTTCTGCCGGCAGCCGCAAAAAGGCAATCTTGTGTGGTATGGATTGCACGCCCAGCGGCCTGATTGGCGGCCCGATGGCCAGCGCAATTGACAATGCAGCAAGGCCTCCGGATGCCTTCACGCCCATCTTCAGGCAGGCCATTTCACACAGCAAAAAGGCTTCTGCCTGCGTTGCAGGCAGAAGCCTTCGAGGCAAGGCCGATATCAGGGCAGGCCTAGAACACCTTTTGCACGAATACGGTGAACTGGCCCTCGGTCATCGCCTTGTTCCAGCCATCTGACTTGTCAGCATTGTTGTCGGTCCAGTAGCCGCCGACATTGATACCGTTGTCCCAGGACCTGGTCAGGCCGATCTTCCAGTCCTCGTAATCGTATTCATCATTGTCGACACCGCCTGCCTTGCCGTCGTACTTGAAGCTGCCGATGTGCAGGTTGAGCGCAATACCACTGTCGCCCAGCGGGATATCGGCATTGATCTCGTAATAAGCGGTGCCCCTGGCATCATCGAAGCCCCAGGCATCATCCGATACGGCATGAGAGTATTTGGCTGACAGCCAGCCGTAGCTGAGGCCGGCATAGAGCTCGGTCGCATTGGCGCTGGGGTTGCCGGAGCGCTTGCTGCCCGGAAAGATGTACTGAATCACGCCGAGGTCATAGCCGATTCCGGTCTCAGCCAGCTCGCCAGCAAAACCGCCATACAGATCCAGCTCCACAGTGCCGCCGGATTTATAGAGTGAAGCGGCGCCGCCATCTTTCAGCCAGCTGACGTTGGAGACCCATGCGCCAGCATAAAAGCCACTGGCATGCGTGTAATCGAAACCACCCTGCAGCGCAGGCTGCTTGCCGGTCTGTGTCATGCCACGCCAGATATACTGACTGAACAGACCAATGTTTGCCGAGTATGCATGAGCCGATTCCGGCACCACGGCATCTTGCGCCATTGATGTCAAAGGAAGTGCGCTGCCCAGACCGAACAGTGCCACGATGACGAGATTTCTTTTCATATGCTTTTCCTTTTGTGCGAATAATTGGCCAACCTGAACAGGCGGTCGACTTCATGGTCTTATTAAGATATTCAGCATGCGCATTTCACATCATGAGGCGCAGCCTTCAACACCGTTCGGGGGGAATACGGCTGCGCAAAGCCACAGCCACCACCGCCCGCTCGCCATGTCACTGACTTGCGTAAAACCGGACTGTGTTGAAATTTGAAACAATGCGACAATAGCCATAACTTCACGTCCGGCGTAGCAATAATCGGCATCTGTTACAGACACTTGCCGACAGCTTGTGAATCTTGCCGATTTTTGCTACCCCCATTCTTCATACCTGTGTAAATTCGGTTATGTAGTCTGGAGCTTCATACGCACCGCCAAAATCTCGCGGGCCCAAAAATAAAGAAGACCGGACAGGCCTTTATCAGACATTACGACAAATGCCGGACCTCGACGTCCAGAAAAGGCCAGATAAAGAGGAGAAGCGTCATGAGTTTTCAAGAAGATTTCATCGGCACACCCACAGCCGACCGTTACGAAATACAGAAAGTGCAGCGCACATCGAACGACGTGCTGCAGCAGGCAGAGGCATTGCCATTCTGGTCGCAGGATTACACCCAACTGGACAAGGGCATGTTTTCCGGTTCGGTCACCAGCGTCAGTTGCCGCGGGGTGCAGTTGTTCCGCGAATCGATGAACCGCGCCGTCGACCAGATCGCCAGCGCACCGGCCGACTGTTATGTCATCGGCCTGCCGACCATCGTCGATGGCGATTCCACTTGGGGACTGTTACCGGTGAGGGAAAATTCGCTGATCACCTTGGACAAAAATGCCGAGCTGCTGTTCCGCACCTCGCAACTCTCGGAGATCACCGTCGCCGTCATCTCGGCAAAACGTCTGGAAGAATATGCGGGAACAGTAGAATGGATGGATCTGGACAAGGTGATGGACAAGGTGAAGCCGGTGGAAGCCGCGCAACCGCTGGTCGTCGAGCGTATGCTGGCTGCCATTGGCGGTGGCATGGACTATCTTGCGACACTGGACGAAAGTGCAGATGTCGAACAAATCTGGCGTCACTTCGAGGACGACCTGTTGGCGACCTGTCTGCAAGCCTTGTTGCAAGCCAAGGAAAACCGGAGTGCACACCATCACGATCAACGCGTCCACCGCTACATCGTCAATCGCGTACGTGACCTGACGCTCGCCACCAGTGGCTACCCGCTGACCATTGGCGAACTCTGCACCACCCTGCGCATCAGCCGTCGCACACTGAACCACGCATTCGCTCGCGTACTCGGCATTACACCGGTCACCTACATGCGCAACGTGCGCCTGCATCGGGTACGTGCAGAACTGCAATCGTCGCCCTACCGGGTCTCGACCATCGCCAACGTTGCCACAAAATGGGGCTTCTGGCACATGAGCCTGTTCTCCCGCTATTACCGTGAACTGTTCGGCGAACTCCCGAACGAGACGCTGGAACGCGCGCGCACGTTGAGCCACTGAGCGAACCGGACAGCCTACCAGTTCGCTGGCGAAAGTCATCACTCAGCGGCACTTGGCGTGGCGTTTACCATTGCTCGGGCGCGTATGTACTAAAGGTGAATGCTGGCGCAAAGAAAACAGGCAGTAAGCAATTTTTTACAAAGTGGGTTTGTGCAACGAAATCGCAAGCAAACCCCGGAAATCAGGAGAGCAGCAAATGGGAGCATTCAGTATCTGGCACTGGCTGATCGTGCTGGTCATCGTGGCCTTGGTGTTCGGCACCAAGAAACTGCGCAATCTGGGCGGTGATGTCGGCGAGGCGGTCAAGAGCTTCAAGGATGCCGTCAATGACGGCAAGGCAGCACCGCTGCTCGATGGCACTGCTCATGCGGCGAACATCGAACACGAGATCGCGCAAAGAGAAAACCGCTAGCCGGATATCGCGCAGCACTGACTCATGTTTGATCTAGCCTTCCCGGAACTGATTGTCATTGGCATCGTTGCCCTGGTCGTCATTGGCCCGGAAAAACTGCCCAAGGTCGCGCGCAGCGCCGGCCGGTTCATCGGCCAAATACAGCGTTATGCCAATGCGATCAAGTCCGACCTCAATAACGAACTGCGTCTGGAAGATCTGCAACGCCTGCAGGAAGAACTGCGACAGAACATCGAGGCGGGAACCCCGGCCTATCAGGTCGGTCAGGTCATCGACCACACAAAACCACATACCATCACCGAAGAACCTCGAGCGCAGGTCGCCGCCAACGCCGACACACTCGAGCCTCCGCCGGTCAAACGGAGCCTACCGGATTGATCGCTACCGACAACTTCATCTCGCATCTGATCGAACTACGAGACCGACTGCTGCGTGTCGTCATTGGCTTACTGGTGGTGTCGCTGGCGCTGCTGCCTTTCGCCCAGGAAATCTACCATTTCCTCGCTACACCCTTGCTGCAATCGCTGCCGGCTGGAGGACAGATGATCGCCACCGATGTGACGACGCCGTTTTTTGTACCAATGAAAGCGGTCTTGCTGGCGGCTTTCATGCTCGCCCTGCCTCACACCTTGTATCAGGCCTGGGCTTTTGTTGCCCCCGGTCTATATTCCAGCGAACGCTGCCTGATCAGCCCGCTGGTATTCTCCAGCGTGCTGCTGTTCCTCTGCGGAATGGCATTTGCCTATTTTTTGGTATTCCCGGTCGTGTTCGGGTTTATCAGCAGCACGACCCCGGATGGCGTGGCGATGATGACCGATATAGGCAAGTATCTGGATTTCGCTCTGACTCTGTTTATCGCCTTTGGTCTGGCTTTCGAAGTGCCGGTGGCAGTGGTGGTGCTAGTCAGCGCCGGTGTAGTGAGTGTTGAAGCCTTGCGTGAGGCGCGCGCCTATGTAATTGTCGGTGCATTCGTGCTCGGAGCAATTTTCACTCCGCCCGACATTATTTCGCAGTTCATGCTAGCGGTGCCTCTGTGGCTACTGTACGAGACCGGCATATTGGTGGCCAGCTTCATGCATCGCAAAGCAGGGAGAATGCAATAACCCTGACTTGATGTTCACAGTCTACCGTTATGTTTAGCAACGCTCTTAGAAGCAATCCAAGGCAGCAGGTTTCTCACGGAACTCACGCGTACATCACCCCGAATATCATGTAGTAGATCATGGCGGCCATCAGAGCCGAGGCGGGAACGGTGATCAGCCATGCGGCAATGATTTTGAAGACGGCAGTACGCTTGACCAGTTCGTGTTTATAAAGCTTACGCATGCGCTTGCGTTCGGCTTTGGAGAGTTCGGCTAGTGCGGTGTGCGCTTTCAGCTGGTCCAGCATCTCCTGTTTCTCTTTTATCTTCGCCTTGGCAAAACGATCCAGAAAAGCTTCGACTACTTCCTTGTCGGCACCCAGGTGATGCTGTTTGATCTCGTCGACCATTTGCGAGTAATTGGTCTTGATGAATTCACGTAGGAAGCCTACACCGAAAATGCCGCCCAAGGCGATGTGTGTCGAACTTACAGGCAAGCCCAGCTGTGAGGCAATAATCACCGTCAGCGCGGCGGCCATGGCGATACAGAATGCGCGCATCTGGTCGAGTTCGGTGATCTCGCCGCCAACGGTACGAATCAGCTTGGGACCATAGAGCGCGAGACCGACGGCGATACCGATCGCGCCCACCATCATGACCCATAGCGGGATGCTGGCCTTGTCAGTGACTCCGCCCTTGGCCACGGTATCGGCAATTGCGGCCAGCGGGCCGATGGCGTTGGCGACGTCATTTGCGCCATGGGCAAAACTCAGTAGCGCCGCCGCGAAGATCAGCGGCACGGTGAACATGGAGTTGATGCTCTCTTTGGTATTGTCGAACTGATGCAGACGACGCTGCACGGATTTGCCCATATAACGCCAGGTTATCAAGCCGATAACGGCACCGATCATGCTGGCAGTCAAAAAGTCGAGCTTCCAGATTTTGCTCAGGCCCTTGAGTATCAGGTAGGTGGTAAATGAGAAGGCCATGATGCCGATGAGGATAGGTACTGTACGCTGCGCCGCAGCGACCATGTCGGACTGGTAGGTGATAGCGCGCTTGATCCAGAACAGAAACCCGGCGGCGACGAGGCCTCCCATCACGGGAGACAGCACCCAACTCGCGGCAATGCCGCCCATGGTACCCCAATTGGCTGCAGCCATGCCTCCTGCGGCGATGCCTGCGCCCAGAACAGCGCCGACGATAGAATGCGTCGTTGAGACCGGTGCCCCGATCGCGGTGGCGAAATTGAGCCACAGTGCTCCGGCCAGCAGGGCAGAGATCATCATCAGGACAAAATGATTGCTTTCGGCAATGGCGGCCGGGTCAATAATACCGCCGCGAACAGTTGAGACAACATCGCCACCGGCAATCAGCGCACCCATCATTTCAAAAATGGCCGCAATGACAATGGCACCGCCCATCGTGATGGCACGCGAGCCGACCGCCGGGCCGACATTGTTGGCGACATCATTGGCACCTATGTTCATCGCCATATAACCGCCGATCATGGCCGCCACAACCAACATGGTGCTTTGTGGACCGACGCCGCCATTCGCAAGCGCAGTGTAGAGCATGATGCTGACAATAAAAAGCAGGCCTATGCCCAGTCTGGAGGACTCGCGTGTCCCCTTCTTGGTTGCACGTTCGATCTCGGTAAAATTCTTGAGCTTCATAAAAGTCCTGCTATCAAATATTGATCATTGCATTAATAAACAGCCCGTTAGCGGCGGTGCCATCATACCAAAATTTTTCATATCCCTGCCTTATTAATGTCATATTCTTGCCATATCCAAATGCAGATTCAGGCATGACTCATCCAAACGGAAGCACTGGGCAGCTGGTATTTCAAGCCAGCTCAAATTCCCCTAATGAAAATCAGGAGACAAGA
>DLMX01000099.1:25742-26976 GCA_002479405.1 Methylophilaceae bacterium UBA7525 | reverse complement strand
GTTTGCAACCGTTAAGTTGCAAACCACCTGAGAGCGCAACCGTCGAGTTGCAAATAAACGGAGAGCGCAACCGTTAAGGCGCAAACCGATTTAGAACGCAAGCGCCAAGTCAATTGAAGCAAAATAAAAACGGCACCCAAGGAGGGTGCCGTTTTTATTGCATATCGCTCCTGATACTTAGGGCGTGTTCACACTGTGTGAACACGCCCTAATAACCGCTAAACCGATTCCGACTTCTGCTCGCGACTTAATAGATTCTCCACCGCGACACGCGGTGACTGCCCATGAGACAACACCTGATTAACTTCGCAGGTAATCGGCATTTCAACACCCAGTTCTGCAGCGCGTTTGTAAACCTCACGCGCAGTATGTACGCCTTCAGCCACATGGCCAAGTTGCTGCAGGATTTCATCCAGGGTCTGGCCACGAGCCAATCGCAAACCGACTTCACGGTTACGCGAATACTCGCCTGTGCAGGTCAGAATCAAATCCCCCGCCCCGGTCAGACCCATGAAGGTTTCCTTGTTACCGCCGAGCGCAAGACCGAAACGCGTCATTTCCGCCAGACCACGGGTGATCAGCGCGGCGCGGGCATTGCTGCCGAATTGCATGCCATCGCTGATGCCGGCTGCAATCGCCATGACATTCTTGACGGCGCCGCCGACCGAGACACCGATGACATCATGGCTGATATAAACCCGTAGATTGCCGCCATGCACCAGTACACCAGCCTGACTGGCCAACGCTTCGCTGGTTGACGCAATCGTGACGGCAGTGGGTAAGCCGCGTGCCAGTTCGACTGCAAAACTGGGGCCGGAAAGTGCGCCCCAAGGCCGGTCATCACCCAGTTCTTCCTGCGCGACTTCATATGGCAGTTTGGCAGTTGCCGGCTCCAGTCCCTTGGAGGCCCAGACCAGCGGCGCTCTGCAGCCGGTCTTTTTGATATCACGCAGGATCTGACGAAAACCGGAGCTTGGAACGACGGAAACAATCAGGTCGGCGTCACGCAACGCCGCTGCCAGATCATGTCCGGCTCTGAGATTCTGATTAAACGGGAAATCGCCGAGATACTGAAGGTTGCAACCGGCAGCCTGCATTTCGGCTGCGCGTTCCGCATTGCGCATCCACAGCGCAACCTGATGGCGTTGACTGAGCTGTATGGCAAGCGCAGTACCCCACGCGCCCGCACCGAGAACGGCTATTTTTTTCAATGCAAACTCTTATCCGGTTTAGC
>DLMX01000099.1:24814-25572 GCA_002479405.1 Methylophilaceae bacterium UBA7525 | reverse complement strand
CCCTAGCACTTGTGTCGAACCTGCACTGCCATGACAAAACGATCACAGCCCCCAGACACCGGTTGCCTGAAGATAGCCCGTCAACCCATCACGGTGCTTGACCTTGACCCAGCCGCCTGGTGTGGTTTCGATATAATCCAGCACAACATCTTTTTGCAACTGCGAGACAACAGATGAGTTGGCGTCGGCAGCCTGATGCATGGTGACCAGCTCCTTCACCACGATCACGGTGCGGTTGGAACTGAGATTTCTGGATTCCACCCAGGTCAATGTACCCTGGTTATCGCGCACCTTCACCCAGTCGCCGAGGTTGACGATGATTTCGACCGGATAACCCTGCCACAACAGATAAAGCTTTTTGGCCTGCGCCGATGGCGCATCAAACAATACCGCCTTGGGTACGGCGATCGAACGGAAATCCATGGCTGATGCCAGTATCGGCATCAGCATCAGGGTCAATCCAAACGCGAGTCTGTTGAAGGCAACCACTTTTAGTGTGTGCTTGCGCCTTGAGCCTCAGCTGCGGCAGCTTGCTGCTGCTTCTGTTGCAGGTAGAGCGCTTCAAAATTGATCGGGTTGAGCAACACCGGTGGAAAACCTGCACGTACGACGAGATCGGAAACGGCTTCGCGGGCGTAAGGGAACAGAATGTTCGGGCAGGTCACTGCCAGCAGGCCTTCCAGATTCTCTTCCGGAATATTGCGTGCCTGGAAAATGCCGGACTGTGCAACTTCAACCAGGAATACCGTCTTGTCTTC
>DLMX01000099.1:0-24650 GCA_002479405.1 Methylophilaceae bacterium UBA7525 | reverse complement strand
TCGATACCGAAAACGGCTTCCTGTTGCTGCTGTGCTGCTGCTTGGTTCTCTTCTGCCATGACAATTCCTATTTACGCACGCTGAGTGCTGAGTTAAACGGCTCCGGTGAAAATCCGGTGAGCCGCAGAAAGATTAATCCGTTATTCTATCTTCTTATGCTGCGCTTTTGAAACTGCACCATTATGCAGCCTTCAAAAACCTGCTATCCGGCCAGCAACGGATCAAGGCCGCCAGCCAGATCCAACGCACGCAGATCATCGAAACCGCCGATATGCCGGTCGTCGATATAAATCTGAGGCACGGTCCGGCGGCCGGTCTTTTCCATCATGATGACGCGCTGCTCCGGTTCCAGATCGACGCGTATCTTGTTGACGGTCACGCCCTTGTTGGCCAGCAAGCGCTCTGCATTCATGCAATAGGGGCAGTAGGCGCTGGTATACATGACGACATTGGCCACGATCAGCCTTTCACGACCGGCAGTTTGGCTGCAATCCAGGCATTAAGCCCGCCTTGCAGATTGTGCAACTTGGTGAATTCATGCTTGCGCAGAATATCGCAAGCCTTGAGCGAACGAACACCGGCCTGGCAATTGACCAGAATCGGCTTGTCCTTGAACTTTTCGAGCTCCTTGATACGTTCACTCAATTTGGCCAGGGGAATATGTCTGGCATCGGTTATATGGCCGCTGGCAAACTCGGCATCGTCGCGAACATCAAGCACCAGCGGATTGTTGCGATTGATCAGAATGACAGCCTCGCTCGGCGCCAGGTTGGCAGTCCCGCCAGAACCTGTGCGCAACATTGGCCAGATCAACATGAGACCCGACCCCACGGCCAAACCAATCAGTAATGCATTATTTGTAATGAACTCCACACCACACCTCTTTTATTGATTAAGCAAACAATTCGACATTATCGACCATATTGAGCAAAAAACGTTGAATTCAAGCCGGAATTCGCGGTCTTTCCTGGCTGGGAATATAATCCCGGATAATCCATTAGGCGGCGCGTTGCACCTGTGCGAGTGCGGGCGGTCAGCTCGCGGTCATTTTCGCGGCTTACTCGGCGTCCATAGATCTGGCTATGGACTTCTCCCAAGCCACAAAACTGCCTCGCAATCTGCCTGGCCTTCATTTCACGCCCTCATGAATTATCTGGGATAATACAATCACTTTGTTACCTGAAAAGCGCAAGTCCGACATCATGAACCCTACTCCTGTGATTCTTCTGATTCTCGATGGTTTCGGCCATCGGGCAGAAGCCGCTGACAACGCCATCGCTCAAGCGCGCAAACCCAACTGGGACAAGCTGTGGGCAACTTATCCGCATACGCTGATCAACGCTTCGGAACACTATGTCGGCCTGCCAGACGGCCAGATGGGCAATTCTGAAGTCGGCCACTTGAACATAGGTGCGGGACGCGTGGTGTATCAGGACTTCGAACGCATCAACCAGTCAATCAAATCCGGCGAATTCTTCCAGATTCCAGCGCTGGTCAACGCCGTCGATCAACTGAAAGCCAATGGCAAGGCGCTGCATATCTTCGGCCTGCTGTCCGATGGCGGCGTCCACAGCCATCAGGACCACATCCACGCCATGGTGGAGATGGCGGTCAAGCGCGGCCTGAAGAAAGTCTACGTGCACGCCTTCCTCGACGGTCGCGACACGCCGCCGGTCAGTGCCGCACCGTATATCGAAAAGCTGGAAGCCCATATCGCCGCGCTCGGCGCCGGCAAGATCGCCTCGATCTGCGGCCGCTTCTATGCCATGGACCGCGACAAACGCTGGCCGCGCGTGGAAGCCGCTTATGACCTGATTACCGAAGGCATCAGCGAATATCGTGCCAGCACCGCCGGCGAAGCTCTACAAGCCGCCTATGCACGCGGCGAGCATGACGAATTCGTCAAGGCCACCGCCATTGCCGCCCCCGGCGAAACCCCGGCGCATCTGGAAGACGGCGATATCGTCGTGCAGATGAATTTCCGCTCCGACCGGGCGCGCCAGCTGACCCATGCGCTACTGGCAGCAAACTTCGACGGCTTTCACCGTCGCCATGTACGCAAACTGGCCGGCTATTTCACGCTGACCCTGCACGACAAGAACGAGGCGGCAGCCGTGCCGATCTTTCCGCCGTTCGAGGTCAGCAACACCTTCGGTGAATATGTCTCCAGCCTCGGCATGAAGCAGCTACGGATTGCCGAGACCGAGAAATACCCGCATGTCACTTTCTTCTTCAATGGCGGCGAGGAACTGGTGTTCGAAGGCGAAGACCGCATTCTGGTGCCGTCGCCGCAGGTCGCCACCTATGACCTGCAGCCGGAGATGAGTGCCCATGAAGTCACCGACCGGCTGGAAGAAGCCATCCTCAGCAGGCAGTATCAGGCCATCATCTGCAATTACGCCAACTGCGACATGGTCGGCCATTCCGGCATACTGCAAGCCGCGATCAAAGCGGTGGAGGCCGTCGACATCTCGATTGGCCGCATCGTTGCCGCGGCGCAACAGGTTGGTGCCGAAGTCATCATCACCGCCGACCACGGCAATGTAGAAATGATGATGGACAACGTCAATCACCAGCCTCATACCCAGCACACCACCAACCTGGTTCCGCTGGTCTATATCGGCCGCAAGGCAAAACTCGCGGAGACCGGCGCCCTGTCCGATATCGCACCGACGCTGCTGAAAATGATGGGCATTCCGCAACCGGCCGAAATGACCGGCAAGCCGCTGGTCAAATTCAGCGCCTGATTGAACATGCAGGCATTCGGTATCCGTCATCCTCTGGCCACACGCTATACGCACCTTCTGCCCTTGATTCTGGCTACGCTGCTACTGGCGCAACCGGCTTCAGCCAATACCAGTGCGGATAAATCGAAGGCCGAACTCAATGCCTTGCACAAGAAGATCGAGGCGCTGAACAAGGAATTGAATTCCTCACGCGAGGCGCATCGCGATGCGGCAGACGAACTGAAGGACAGCGAAAAGGCCATCAGTGAAGCCAACCGCAAGCTGCATGAGCTGACGCAACAGGAAAGAAAGAACCGCGAAACGCTGCAATCCCTGGAAAAACAGCAGGCCGGTCTGATCCGGACCCTGGACACACAGCAGGCGTTGCTGGGCAAACAGCTCTATCAGCAATATCTGCACGGCCAACAGAATCATCTGCAGATCATGCTGCAACAGCAGGACCCCAATGCCATCGCCCGGCAACTGCATTACTACTCCTATGTCTCCAAGGCGCGTGCCGAACTGATAGACGGCATGCAGGACAACCTCAAGCAGATCGAAACCATCAATCAGCAAACCACGCAGGCGCTGCAGGAAATCAAGGAGCTCAAGCTGGCGCAGGAGGAGGAGCGCAAATCATTGCAGGCACAAAAAGCCGAGCGCAGCAAGGTCCTGCAGAAACTTTCATCAAAAATTGCCGCCCAGAGAAATGAGATCGACAAGCTGAAACGCGATGAAAAACGGCTTTCCAGTCTG
The DNA here is from genome assembly GCA_002479405.1 of Methylophilaceae bacterium UBA7525. GTDB lineage: Bacteria > Pseudomonadota > Gammaproteobacteria > Burkholderiales > Methylophilaceae > UBA6140. The sequence continues at coordinate 21,168 of DLMX01000099.1, read as the reverse complement.
GTCGAACGTCTGGCCAGGATCGCCCGCGAGCAGGCAGAGGCCCGCCGCAAACAGTCGCAAGCCGCGCAGAAAAAACCGGCTGACAGCAAATCGGGCACCGTCGCCCGCAACCAGGCACTGCCCACCAGCAAATACGACGGCAGCAACTTCGCCTCGCTCAAGGGCAAGCTCAACCTGCCGGTACGCGGCGACGTGACCAACCGTTACGGCGCTGCCAGAAAAGACACCGGTCTTTCCTGGAAGGGATTGTTCATACGCGCCCCGGAAGGCGCCGAAGTAAAATCCGTCGCCAAGGGTAGCGTCGTCTTCGCCGACTGGCTGCGCGGCTTCGGCAACCTGATCATCATCGATCATGGTGATGGCTATATGAGCCTCTATGGCAACAATCAGTCGCTGCTTAAGAACCTGGGCGACGATGTCAAAGGTGGCGACACCATCGCTGCCGTCGGCAATACCGGCGGTAACGAGAGCTCCGGTCTCTATTTTGAATTGCGCCGCCAGAGCCAGCCGTTCGACCCGCTGAGCTGGAGCGTGGTCAGATAGTCATCTGGAGGAAAGAAATCATGATTGCGATGTTGAAACACCTGTTGTTGATTATCCTGCTAGCACTGGCGCTGGCCGGCTGCAGCAGCGAACCGCAATTTCCACCGCTACCCAGAGGTGCGAACGTCCTGATCCTGGGCGACAGCCTGAGTCACGGCACCGGTGCGGCCGAGGGCGAAGACTACCCTAGTCTGCTGGCCGCCAGTACAGGCTGGAACATCATCAATGCCGGCGTACCGGGCGACACCTCTGCCGGTGGCCTGCAGCGCCTGCCGGACTTGCTGAATAGACATGAGGTTGACCTGCTGATCGTGGAACTGGGCGGCAACGATTTCATCCGGCGTGTACCGCAGCAGGAAACCATCAACAATCTGAGAGCCATCCTCAGCGAAGCCAGGGCAAACGGCATCCAACCTCTGCTGCTGGCTATCCCGGCATTCAGTCCGTTCGGTGCTGCTGTTGGCAGTCTGTCCGATCATGAACTCTACCGGCAACTGGCGAAGGAAACCGGTACGCCGCTGGTGGAAGATATCTTCTCCGATGTCCTGGCCAAGAACGCCTTGAAGGCGGATCCGATACATCCGAATACCCAAGGCTACCGGCTGGTCGAGGAAGGGCTGCGCAAGGCACTGAGCAAGAAAGGTTTCCTGAACTAGCCAGTAAACCCACCATCAAGCCAGCCACCTGCCGTTTCTGAAGTCGCGTCAGCCACGCAGTCTGATCAAATGAACGTTGTACCCACCAGATTTCGCAGCAGTATGCCGACGGCATACGCCATGGCAGCGGCAGCGCCGCCTACCAGCAGGGTTTCCAGACCCGATCGCAATGGCGGATGGCGCAGCACCCTGCCCTTGAGTACGCCGATGGCAAAGAAAGCCACCGCGGTCGCCGCTGCGCTCAGTGGGAACACCAGCGATTGCGGCAGGCCTGGCAGCAGGTAGGGCAGCAGCGGCAGCAGTCCGGCCAGCATGAAGCCGCCGAAGGTCGCCAGCGCCGCGACCCAAGGCTTGGGCAGTTCCAAACGCAGCCCCAACTCCTCGGTCAGCATGGTATTTACCCAAAGTTTCCGGTTGCTGGTGATGCCCGTCACGATGTCTTCCAGCACCTCGCCTCGAAACCCCTTGGCGTGGAAGATCTGACGCACCTCCTCGCGCTCGCCATCCGGCACTTCGCGTACGTGCATTTCCTCTTCGGCGCGAGCACGAGCGAGCAGTTGGCACTCGCTTTTGGCACGCTGATAATTGCTGGCCGCCATGCTGAACCCGTCGGCAACCAGGTTGGCGAAGCCGAGGATGATCGCCACTTTTCCCGGCAACCCGGCGCCCGCCGTGCCTGCAACCACGGCAAAGGTGGTCACGCAACCGTCGATCGCACCGAGCACGGCATCGCCCAGATAGCTATTCTGCTTGGCCGCCGCCAGCCGCAACTCGATCGCAGCCGCCTCATGCTGGGCATGTAGCTCACGCGCATCGTGCGGCACGCTCACGGCAGCGCTCTCATGCCTTGCAGGACAGCATCAGGCCATCCGGGCAGCATCAGCAGAACAACCAATAGTGCCGGGCACTTGCCCCAATGTGTATCCGCAAGGCCGCCAGGTCTTCTCCAAAACACCAAATTGCCCCTCAACGCAGTGCGCCCTTCGAGGAATTCGCAGAGGGCTCCGGTCACCATCACAAGCGCGCCTGCAGGATGGACGCAACCTCATCATCCGTGAGCACCAGCGGATTGGTCTTCATGCTGCTGCCGCGGCAATTGGCGACCACCCGCGGAATGTCTTCCATACGCATGCCGTAGGCGCTGAGCCGCGCCAGCTGCATCTGCTGTGTCCAGTCTTCCAGCACCTGCACCAGCACATCCAGCCCCTGCTGTTCGTCCAGCTTCATATCGTTTGCCAGCACCTTGCCAACATGAGCGTAGCGCCAAAGAGCCGGACTATCAGGCTCGCGGGCCAGCAACAGGCGGATATTGGCACGCGTGCATTCCGCCACCAGCGTGCCGCAGACGACGCCATGCGGCATCGGGAAAAAGGCACCGAGCGGCGCTGCCAGGCCGTGTACCGAGCCGAGCCCGACCTGCGCCAGCGTGATGCCGGAAAGCAGCGCGGCGTATGCCATATTGACGCGATGTTGGGCTACATCTCCCTCCTGCCGGTACCATCCTGTCAAGCTGTCGCGCACGGCGCGGATGCCGGACATGGCCAGCGCGTCGGTGAACGGGTTGGCGCGCGTTGAAACATAGGATTCCAGTAACTGGGTAAAGGCATCCATGCCGTCCGCTGCGACTAACGCAGCCGGGCAGGTCGCCAACAGTTCCGGATCGAGCACGGCATAGCGTGCCACCAAGGTGTCATGCCGAAAGGATTTCTTGAAACCGCTTTCGCCCTGTTTTGACAACACGGCATTCTTGGTCGCTTCGGAGCCGGTGCCGGCGGTGGTCGGCACGGCAATGAACGGCACCGCCGGTCCTTGGTAAGGCAGTTCCGGACCGACACCTTCCAGATAATCCATGACACTGTTCTCGACCCGCAACAAGCCGGCGATGGCCTTGGCCGCATCCAGCACACTGCCGCCGCCGATGCCCATGACGACGTCAATCGCTGAGCTGCGAAAACGCTGCGCCGCCTCGTCGACCAGTTGCGGTGAAGGCTCACCGCTGATGGTCATATGTTCAAACACCATCCCGCGCTGCTGCAAACCGGCGATCAATTCCGGCCAGGCCGCGGAACGCTGGAACGAGGCCGCGCCGGTCACCAGCAGCACCGAGCGGCCGAAATTCTCTGCCAGTTCCGGCAGACGACGACGTGTACCGTTGCCGAACACAATGCCGGGAATGGCAGATATAGAAAAATCAGGAATCTTCATGGCTGATATTACTTATTTAAAAATCACTGGCTGATTGAAAAACTGATCACTTACTGAAAAATCAGTCGCTCACAGATACAGGCCGTCGTAGCGCAACCCCTGCCGCGGGATTGCCATCCAGTCAGCAACGGCGTCACGCCAGGCCAGATAATGCGCCGTCAGCTTATGAGCTGCAGCGGCAGCCTCATTCACGTATGCCTCCACCAGTGTGAACCGGGTCGGATCCTCGACCGACTGCAACACATCGAACCGCAGATTGCCCGGCTCCCGGACCGAGGCCTCGTGATTGATGCGCGTAGCCGCAATGAAAGATTGCAGATGCGCTACCCTGACGTGTACCTGCACCAGCGTGACGTAAGCCTTGTCCGCATTGATCGTATTTGCCTGCATGAATCAGTCCCCGGATAGTGTTGATGGTTGAATGATGGAAGGCCGACGACACGTCAGTTGAACTGCAGTCGATAGATATGCTCATGCATGCGCGTCAGCCCGCGCTGGCGAAAGCGCTCGTTCTGCGCCAGCACGTCGAATGCGGCCAATGCCTGCACTTGCGCCAGGCCGTCATATAACTGGCGCACCTCGTCTTCGCTCACCGCAAAGGGCGGCCCGGGCATCTCTGCCTGCGGATAGTCCATGGTAACCAACAGGCTGACTGCCGACTTGCCGGCCAGCGTAGCCAGATGACGGACGTAGCGCTCACGCAAATCGGGCGGCAATGCAATCAGCGAGGCGCGGTCATACACGGCAACGATATCCGGCACTTGGGCTGTGGTCAGCGCAAAAAAGTCTCCGCAGAACACCTCGATGTCGCCAGCGGCATAATGCTGCAACTCGTTTATCACAGTGATTTCCGGTACCAGACCGGCTTGCTGAAAGAAAGCCTCGACCGCCAGCCGGCTCAGCTCAACACCAGTCACACGATAACCCTGATCGCGTAGCCACAGCATATCCAGACTTTTGCCGCAAAGCGGCACCAGCACGCGGCTACCGGCAGGAACCTGCAATTGCGGCCAGTATTGCCGCAGATAGGGATTGATGTCGTCCAGATGGAAGCCGATTTCACCGCGCTCCCAGCGTTCCAGCCAGAATTCAGCTTGCATGAATAAGCTCTTTTCCGCTTGCGATTACCAGCTACGGACGCGGCCGATATCCAGATGCACGAAATGCGAATCCGGATAATAGCCGACACCACCGGCACGCATTTCCATGGCGGCGCGACGCAGATCATCGAGGGCAATGCCTTCCATGCAGAGATCGATGGCCATCCCCTCCATATGCAGGCTGCGCTTCGCCACGCCGGAGCTGGCCTCTCTCAGTTGGTTGTTACTGGACGGTGAGCGATAGCCTGAATAGACCTGGAATGGCATTGATGTATCGAACCTGCCATGCAATTGATACAGCAGATCCAGCAGCCTTGGTGCAATCGGACTGACCTGGTCGTTGCGATGATCGCGCAGAATATGATTGATTTCGGCAAGGCCCTGCGGCACATAGAATCCGTCGGCCCAGTAAACGGTACTCAGGCTTTCGCCTGTATGCAGATTCATGAAAGCAAGCTCGCGCACCGGCGTGTTGTCGGCTGTCAGCGCCGCGAATGCCGGTCTGCCTCCAAGTCCGCCCAAGGCCATGGCCATCCCTGCTTTTAACAGACCGCGCCGCGCCTTGTTCACAGAATCATCCATACTGCCTCCTGCCATGTAAAAATTGCATGCTTACTCGCGGGATAATGTGACGTCTCGCGCCACACCTTCGAAACCGGTCAGCACTTCGTAGGCCCTCGACCAGTCGATCCGGTCCGTCAGACCACGCTCGGCCGCCATGCGTTGCAGCGTTTCAAAATCAGCGCCGCCCTTGTCATAAATATCCTCATGCGCCTCAAGATAGACGCGACCATCGATCTCCGCCAGCAGGAGCGGTTCATAGACAATCTGTCCGCTCAGACCCGGCTCCACCTGCGCGTACAGAGCCTCGATATCTTCCGGATGCAGGCGTATGCAGCCGTGACTCTGAAAGCGGTAGATGCTGGAAGGCGCGGTAGTACCATGTATGCCGATCGCCGGCAGGCTGAGTTCCAGCCAGTGACGACCCAAGGGGTTGTCCGGCCCCGGCGGCACCAGTTTTTTTACTTCCTGACCGGCCTCTGCCATTTCCTGCTGGATTGACAGCGGCACTCGCCACTCCTTGTCCTGCTCCTTGCCGGTGACCTTGAAACAGCCCATCGGCGTCGGCCAACTCGGTTTACCCAGCCCGACCGGATAAGCCGCCTGCAAATGCCCGCCACGTATCAAATAAAGCATACGCTGCGGCAGATTGATGTACAAGCCATCGCCTTGCAAGCCGTTCCCTTGCTCATTCATGTGCTGCAGAACTGGAACGATATGCCGGTTATCGATCCAGAGTTTCTGATCTGGGTAGATGTAGCCTTCGTAGCGCAGGCCATTGTCCGTGGCGATGACCCGTGCCGAAACACCGAAACGCGCGCCGATTTTTAACAGAAAATCGCCTGGCTGCACCGTGTATTGAAAACGCTGACCGCTCAACATGCCCTGTGCCGGTTCGGCCGAAGCCGGGCCCGAATGCATCGTCAATCCAAGCAGCAGGACGCTGCAAAGCGTGCGCCATAATCCATGACATTTGCTCATTGGCATCGTGGTAGCAGATACAACCATGGACTTTAATCGCCGACCAGATGCAGCAACACACGACGCGAGTGCGTCATCAGGCGATGCTCATAGAGGAAGATGCCCTGCCACTGCCCGAGTGCCACGCGCCCCTGCAACAAGGGTATGGACAAACTGGTCTGGGTCAGTGCACTGCGCACATGGGCCGGCATGTCGTCCGGCCCTTCCACCGTATGAATGAACAGCGGGTCGCCATCCGGCACCAATCGGGCGAAGAAGGCTTCCATATCCACCAGCACATCGGAATCGTAATTCTCGTTGATTAGCAGGCTGGCGGAAGTATGCTGAATATAGAGCGTCAGCAGACCGGTCTGCATGCCGCTCTGGCTGGCCCATTGCGTCACTTCCGAGGTGATGTCGTAGAGACGTCTGCCGTTGGTTCTGAGGCTGATCTGATGAGTGAGCTGGCGCATGGTGGCAATCAATATAAACGGATAGTCTGATTATAGCGCGGCGGGCCACAACAACGGATTTTCCGGCAAACGGCCGGCAGCACCTTGATCAACTTGTCGCCGCTTCACTTCCGGGAATATGATGTCATTGTCCATTGTATAAAAACGAAGAAAAAACATGCTATTGCGTTACTTTCGCCGCGCTATGGAACCAGCACACCTGACCTTGTTACGCCAGGTACCACTGCTTGCGGATCTCAGTACGCATGAATTGCACACGCTGGACGACTTATTGCATCAGCGCGATTATGTCCGCAACGAGGTCATCTTCGATCAGGACGAAGAAGGACAGGCCATTTATTTCCTGCTGTCGGGCAAGGTCATCATTACTCAACAGGATAGCGGCGAAACCCTCGCTGAAATCACGCCGGGACAATTCTTCGGCGAGCGCGCATTGCTTGAAAACCAACCGCGCATCGCACAGGCACGCGCATCCAAGGATTCTGTCATAGCCGTACTGTTCCGCGCCGATTTTCTCTGGCTGCTGCACACCAACCCTGCCATCGCCAGCAAGATTTCCTCTCATTGCCAACTGCGCGATGCCACGCGCAAAATCGAAGCAGCGCAACACACCGGCCCGGGAATTTCAAATCTGCGCAACGTGCCCGGACCGCTGACCTGGATCGGCATCCTGACCGTCACCTGCCTGCTGCTGTTCGTCTTCAAAAAGGTGCTGTGGCTGGTCGTGCCGTTTTTGCTGGCACTCATCCTCTATTACATGCTGCTGCCATTGTCGAAAAGAATGCTGCTGGCCGGCTTCAGCAGCAATGTCGCCGCCGTCAGCCTGAGCGGTCTGTTCCTGCTGGTGATGTCGGTCGCAGTGCTTTCCTTCTATCCCTTGGCCATCGCCAACGCGGACGAATGGCAGGCCGGGCTGGCACATTATCTGGCGGGCGGTGCCGCCCTGCTGGAAAATATGCTGCAGTCGTTCGGGGATCAGTTCAGCTTTTTGAAAAATGCACGCTTCGATGATGACCTCTATCTGCAGTTCCGCGACTTTTCCATGCATTTTTCCGACAAGTATCTTGGCGCATTCATCCTCAGTTTTGCCGCATGGCTGCCCTCGCTGCTACTAACGCCGATCATCACCTTTTTCCTGCTGAAGGACCACGCACGCTTGCGAAAGATGCTCGGCGGCGCTGTTCCCAATGCCTTTTTCGAGAAGACGCTGTACCTGATGCATGCAGTCGATCGCACCGCGCGCATCTATTTCGTCGGCCTCATGAAGATCACGGTACTGGACATGCTGATCATGGCTTGCAGCCTCTGGCTGCTGGGCTTGAACTCGCCATTGTTGCTGGGCATCATCGTCGCGGTGCTGAACTGGATTCCCTATCTCGGCCCGTTGCTCGGCTTTACCATCGTCATGATGGTAGTCGCCACCGACTTCCCAGGCAACCTGCCGCTGGTCTACAGCATCATCGGCCTGTTCATCGCATTGCGAGCCCTGGATGATCTGGTTTTTCTGCCGCTGATTGTCGGCAAGAGCCTGCGCATCCATCCGCTGCTGACCCTTATGATGTTCCTGGTCGGCGAAGCGATTGCCGGCATCGCCGGTCTCATGCTGGTGATCCCGATTCTGGGGATTGTCATGGTATTGGGGGAAACGCTGGAGATCATCCTGACCGACATGCGTCTGCAGGCAAGGCATGCCTACTCGAGGGAGATGCGCTGGCTGGCCGCCAAGCGGGATCTGTCACAGAAATCTGATTAAGCTTGCAAAACGCGGTTAGCCACAGAGAACACAGAGTTCACAGACGAAACACAGGTCGCCGAAGTCATGACTTCCACCTCACCGGCCACTTTAATCATCACGCAATCCACTTTGTCTCTGTGTGCTCTATAAACGCGGCCTACCACCAATAATAGCCGGGGCCGTAGTAGCGGTAACGCCACCAGGGCGAATAGCTGTAGCCGAAATAGGGATGGTAGTAAGGTTGGTAACGCAGCTGGTATTCGCGTTTCAGCCGGTCTTGCGCCTTGCGGTTTTCCAGTTCGCGCTTGTTGATCTCTTCCGCCATGCTGTCACGCAACACCTGCTCACGGCTGCTGTGCATGTAATCCAGCACCCTGGCATTCACACCCTGGCGGGCCAAGTCCACGGCCTGTGATGGTGTCAGCTCGTACTGGGAGTTGGTCTCCTTGATTCTGGCAATGATATCGTCCGGCGATGTGCCCGCTTTGGACAACGTGACGATCTCATCCAGACTGAGCGTAGCGACCGGAGGCGGCATCAGTTGCGCCAGCTCTTCGGCCGAAATGCGCTGAATCTGCGGTTCCTGATAGGCGGTGGTCGCGCAGCCCGAAGCCAGCACGGCAAAGCCTCCGAGCAATCCGAACATCAGTCTGCGCATAGCACTCTCCTCTAATTCACGGCTCAGGCCTTGCTGAACAGCATCCTGCCGCCCTTGTAATCCACTCTGACCGTATCCTTGGCGACAAAATTCCCATTGAGAATTTCCTTTGCAAGCGGATTCTCGATCTCGGACTGGATTGCACGCTTCAGCGGCCTTGCCCCGTAGATCGGATCAAAGCCGGCATTGGCGATCTCGGCCAAAGCCGCATCGCTGACTTCCAGCGTCATCTCCATCTGCGCCAGACGCGCCGAGAGGTTCTTCAGCTGGATGCTGGCGATGGACTTCACATGCGCTTCACCCAGTGCGTGGAATACCACCACTTCGTCGATACGGTTGATGAACTCCGGGCGGAAGTGAGTCTTCACCTCGCCCATCACTGCCAGCTTGATGACCTGGTAATCGTCACCTGCCATGGTCTGGATCATGTGCGAGCCGAGGTTGGAGGTCATGATGATGACGGTGTTCTTGAAGTCCACAGTACGGCCCTGGCCATCGGTCAGGCGACCATCATCCAGCACCTGCAACAGCACGTTGAACACATCCGGGTGCGCCTTCTCGACTTCGTCCAGCAGGATGACGCTATACGGCTTGCGGCGCACTGCTTCGGTCAAATAACCGCCTTCCTCGTAACCGACATAACCCGGCGGCGCACCGATCAGGCGGGCGACCGAATGCTTCTCCATGAACTCGCTCATGTCGATGCGGATCAGATGTTCCTCGCTATCAAACAAAAAGTTCGCCAGTGATTTGCACAGCTCAGTCTTGCCGACGCCGGTCGGGCCGATCATCAGGATGTTCTTCGGAGTGATCTCCGAGCGCAGCGGCTCGGCCACCTGTGCGCGCCGCCAGCGGTTGCGCAGCGCGATCGCCACCGCGCGCTTGGCGCGGCCCTGCCCGACGATGTGTTTGTCGAGTTCCGAGACGATCTCGGCCGGCGTCATATGTGTCATGGTAAGCAAACCATCCATTCGATGTCGGGTCAGGTATTTCTCGCCTCGGCCTGATGCTGGCTGACCACCTGCCCGAGGATCAGGATGTCTTCGGCCAGCAGGTCGCAGAACTGGAGCCCGTAAACCGTCGCCCCCTCCAGCAGGTCGGAGTTGTTGGCGCGAACCGCCTTGACCAGGCAGGCGATCTTCATGATGTACTGGCAGCCGGCCAGTTCGACCCTGAAATTGATGGCGATCCTGCTGCCGATCTCGATTCCGCGGAAGCGGGTCGCCAGGGACACGCCGCCCGTGCTCAGGTCGGCGATGATGCCGGACGCCTGCTCCCTGCCGGCCTCGATGGCCGCGATGAGGCGCACGTTCGCCCGCGCCGATTTCCGCACCACGATGCCGGTCACTTCCGCCGGATAGCTGAGATGGAGATGAGGAAAGGGATTGGTGACGCCGGCCAGCACCGTGCAGGGAAACGCGAGGACGTGCTTGCCCGAAAAGACCTTGACGACGACGGATTCGCCCGCCTTGAGGTAAATGCTGCCCTGTTCGTCCGCCGGGACGGTGATGATGACCGACTTGCTTTTCAGATAACCGATCAGTCGCGCGGCCAGCCGCGTCCCGTCCAGGTCGCGCACCAGATGCACGGCATCGCCGGGCCTGACGCCCGTTTCGCTGAAAGCGAGACGCACCTCTTTCGCCTGCTCGTCGGCCGCCCCCTTGATGCGCTCGGTGACCAGCTCGCCCTCCTCGACATTGACGTCGCGCAGCAAGCCCGGTTTGAAAATGCGCGCCTTGGTTTCGGGATCGAGCGCCACCCCCCTGGCAAACATCAGGCTGCCGTCCTGATCGTAGATGTTCCAGGGCAGCGGCCTGCCGATCGGCAATTCACGCGGCTTGATCAAGGTCCTGGCCATCTCCTGCATCCCTTGCCGGCGCTTAGTCCAGCACCTCGATCAGGTGGTTCTGGTTGGTGTAGATGCACAGGTCGCCGGCGATTTCCAGCGACTTCTTGACGATCGCCGCCGGCGCCAGGTCGGTATTCTCGAGCAGCGCGCGTGCCGCCGCCTGCGCGTAGGCACCCCCGCTGCCGATGGCGACGATGCCCAGCTCCGGCTCCAGCACGTCGCCGTTGCCGGTGATGATCAGCGAATTCTCGCGGTCGGCCACCGCCAGCATCGCCTCGAGCCGCCGCAGCATGCGGTCGGTGCGCCAGTCCTTCGCGAGTTCGACGGCCGAGCGCAGCAGGTTGCCCTGGTGCTTCTCCAGCTTCGCCTCGAAGCGCTCGAACAGCGTGAAGGCATCCGCCGTGCCGCCGGCGAAACCGGCGAGGATCTTCTCGCCATAGAGGCGGCGCACCTTGCGTGCGCTCGCCTTGACGACGATGTTGCCCAGGGTGACCTGCCCGTCGCCGCCGAGCGCGACGACATTGTCGCGCCGGACGGAGAGGATGGTCGTGCCGTGATACTGCTCCATGAACCGCTTCCAGAAATGGGGTGCGGCGATTCTACCCCTGCAAAAACCTCAAAACTCGGCGCTGGCGGGACGGCACCCAAGCATCAGGCCGGCAACGGCCAGCAGCACCAGGGCGCAGACGATGGCGGCGCCGGCCGGCAGGTCGGCGGCCAGCGAGGCGGCCAGGCCGCTGCCATAGCCCAGCGCACCGACTGCGTAGGCATAGACGGTGCGCCGTTGCTCCGGCACCCCCCGCGTCGCCACCGCAGGGGCAATCAGGCTGGCGAAGACCAGCAGCACNNTTGCCGACGCCGGTCGGGCCGAGGAACAGGAAAGAACCATAAGGGCGGTTGGGATCGGAAAGACCGGAACGCGAACGGCGGATGGCGTCCGATACCAGACGTACGGCTTCATCCTGGCCGACCACACGCTCATGCAGCTTGTCTTCCATGGTCAGCAGCTTGTCGCGTTCGCCCTGCATCATCTTGGAAACCGGGATGCCGGTCGCGCGCGAAACGACTTCGGCGATCTCTTCGGCACCGACTTCGGTCCGCAGCATCCTGTGCCGTGGCTGCTCGGTAGAAGCCTCTGCGCTCGCCGCCTGCTTCAGTTGCGCTTCCAGCTCCGGCAGCTTGCCGTATTGCAGTTCAGAAACTTTCTGCCATTCGCCCTTGCGGGTGGCTTCTTCCATCTGCAGCCTGATCTTCTCGATCTCTTCCTTGATGTGCTGACTGCCCTGCACCTGCGCCTTCTCCGACTTCCAGATTTCCTCGAGATCGGCATATTCTTTTTCCAGGCGCTCGATTTCCTCTTCGATCAGGGCAAAACGCTTCTGCGAACCTTCGTCCTTCTCCTTCTTCACCGCCTCGCGCTCGATCTTGAGCTGGATCAGGCGGCGATCGAGTTTGTCCATGACTTCCGGCTTGGAATCGATCTCCATCTTGATGCGCGAAGCGGCCTCGTCAATGAGGTCGATGGCCTTGTCCGGCAGGAAACGGTCGGTGATGTAGCGGTGCGACAGCTCGGCGGCAGCGACGATGGCCGGGTCGGTGATCTCGACACCATGATGCAGTTCGTATTTTTCCTGCAGACCGCGCAGTATGGCGATAGTCGCCTCGACGGTCGGCTCGTCCACCAGCACTTTCTGGAAACGGCGTTCCAGCGCGGCATCCTTCTCAATGTATTTGCGGTATTCGTCCAGCGTGGTGGCACCGACACAATGCAGCTCGCCGCGGGCCAGCGCCGGTTTCAGCATGTTGCCGGCATCCATGGCGCCTTCAGCCTTGCCGGCACCAACCATGGTATGGATCTCATCGATAAAGACGATGGTGCGGCCTTCGTCCTGCGCCAGTTCCTTCAGCACCGATTTCAAGCGCTCCTCGAACTCGCCGCGGTATTTGGCACCGGCCAGCAGAGCGGCCATATCCAGTGACAGCACCTTCTTGTTCTTCAATGTGTCCGGCACCTCGCCATTGACGATACGCTGCGCCAAGCCTTCAACGATGGCGGTCTTGCCCACGCCCGGCTCACCGATCAGTACCGGGTTGTTCTTGGTACGGCGCTGCAGCACCTGAATGGCGCGGCGGATCTCGTCGTCACGGCCGATGACCGGGTCGAGCTTGCCCATGCGGGCGCGCTCGGTCAGGTCCAGCGTATATTTCTTCAGCGCCTCGCGCTGGCCTTCTGCTTCGGAACTGTCTACCTGAGAACCGCCGCGCACAGCTTCAATCGCCTTTTCCAGCGCAGTCTTGCTCAGGCCGTGCTGCTTCAGCAGTTTGCCGGTCGCGCCCTTGTCATCGGCCAGGGCCAGCAGGAACATCTCGCTGGCGATATAGGTGTCGCCACGTTGTTGCGCGTTTTTGTCGGTGAGATTGAGCAGGTTGTTAAGGTCGCGCGAGATCGACACCTCGCCGGCATTGTTCTCGATTCTGGGCAGGTCCTTGATCGACTGCTGCAGTGCCGCACGCAGCGGCAGCAGGTTGACCCCGGCATGCCCCAGCAAGGATGAAGTGCTTCCATCTTCCTGTTGCAGCAGCGCCTGCAGCAAATGCTGCGCCTCTATGCTTGGATTGTCGTTGCCGATTGCAATGCTCTGGGCCTCCGCAATCGCTTCCTGGAATTTTGTTGTCAGTTTGTCGAAGCGCATGTTGTCCTCTTCACTAGTCAGATTATGTTGCTATCTACATGAGGGATTCTGCACGTATTTCAAGTGGGTGCAATCATCGGGGACCTGCATTTGCCGTGCTATAATTTTTTCGCATATGAATTTCTTCGCGTATGACTTCCGTAACCGGTATGCATGCTGCGGAATTTTTTTGCTGAGCTCATGAACTACTCAGCCCTGCCAATTGACTATAAGAATCTGAACAAGCCGGTCACTTATGTCCTCCTTGAAGAACAACTCGCATGATTGAGCACCTGTCACCAGCCCTGCTGCTGCCTCTGGCGCTGATGGTCGCATTTGGCGGCGTTGCCATGCCATTAATGGCGGAACCCTATGGCCGCAAGGCGACCACCATTGCCACTGGCGCCGTGATGGCGCTGGCACTGGCGCTACTCATTCCGCTATTCTCTACCGTGATCGGCGGGCAAACCGTGGTCATGCATCTGGACTGGCTACCGGCCCTCGGTTTCAATCTCGGCTTCCGACTCGACGGGCTGGGCATGCTGTTCTCCATCCTGATACTCGGCATCGGCATTCTGGTCGTGCTCTACGCCTATTATTACTTGCCGGACTACGACCGACTGGGGCGATTTTATGCCTTCCTTTTGCTGTTCATGTCGGCCATGCTCGGCATCGTGCTGTCGGAGAATCTGCTGCTGATGGTGGTTTTCTGGGAGATCACCAGCCTTTCCTCCTTCCTGCTCATCGCCTACAAATCCGATGCCTATGAATCGCGCATTGCCGCCCGCATGGCGCTAGTCGTCACCGGTGGTGGTGGCCTCGCATTGCTGGCAGGCGTCATTCTGCTCGGTCAGGCGGCAGGCAGCTATGAACTGAGCGCGGTCATCGCGGCGGCAGAGTCGATCAAGGCCGATCCGCTCTATCCGGTGATCCTGACTCTGGTGTTACTGGGAGCCTTCACCAAATCCGCACAATTCCCCTTCCATTTCTGGCTACCGAATGCAATGGCCGCGCCGACTCCGGTTTCCGCCTATCTGCACTCGGCAACCATGGTCAAGGCCGGCGTATTCCTGTTGGCGAGGCTTTATCCGGTACTTTCCGGCACCGATGCCTGGGTCATCAGCGTCAGTGTCATCGGCGCCATCACACTGGTCTATGGCGCCTACATGGCCATGTACCGCGACGACTTCAAAGGCCTGCTGGCCTATTCCACCATCAGCCATCTCGGCCTCATCACGCTGCTGTTCGGCCTCAGCACGCCGATGTCCGTGGTCGCCGGGGTGTTTCATATCATCAACCACGCCATCTTCAAGGCTTCCCTCTTCATGGCAGCCGGCATCATCGACCACGAGTGCGGCACCCGCGACATGCGGCGCGTCAACGGCCTGTTCAAGCTGATGCCGATCACGGCGACCCTGGCCATGGTGGCAGCCGCCTCGATGGCCGGGGTGCCTCTGCTCAACGGCTTCCTCAGCAAGGAAATGTTCTTCACCGAGGCAGTACTGTTTACCGGCTTTGACGGCGCCCATCTGATATTGCCGGTTTTCGCCACCATCGCCGGCATACTGGCTGTCGCCTATTCCGTGCGCTTCATCCACGATGTGTTCTTCAACGGCGAGCCCGTCGACCTGCCTCGCCAACCGCACGAACCGCCGCGCTGGATGCGGGTGCCGGTCGAGATTCTGGTGCTGCTGTGTCTGGTAGTGGGCATGTTCCCTGCCTGGTCGGTCGGTAGTATGCTGGCGTCCGCTGCCAGCGCTGTCCTGCAAGCCCCGTTACCAGCCTATGACCTGAAAATCTGGCACGGCTTCAACCTGGCCTTTGTCATGAGTCTGATCGCGCTGGCGGGCGGTGTCGGCATCTACGTCATGCGCCGTCATCTGATCGAGTGGCACCACAAGCTGCCCTCGCTCAACAGCCGCACCGGCTTCGAACGCCTGCACCGCTATCTGGTAGATCAGGCGGAACGTCTGCTGCGCTTGCTGGACAACGGCTCGCTGCAACGCTATATCGCCCTGCTCTGTGCTTTCGTACTGGCCTACGCCGGCTGGGCCTACAGCACTGGCGACCGCCTGCCGCAGGGCAATTCCGGCATCCCGTTCGACATTGCCGCCATCATCGCTCTGGCAGGCCTCATGCTCGGCACCATCGGCACCACGCTACTGCACCATCGCCGCTTGCTGGCCGTGGTCCTGATCGGCATCGTCGGTCTGGTCGTCTCCCTGACCTTCGTGCGCTTCTCGGCACCTGACTTGGCCTTGACCCAGCTTTCGGTCGAAGTCGTCACCATCGTGCTGATGCTGCTGGCACTCTATTACCTGCCGCAAAACTCGCCAAAGGAATCATCACGCTCGCGCATAGCCCGCGACATCGTGCTTGCAGTTGCCATTGGTTTCGGCATGGCTTTCATTACCTACGTACTGCTGACCAGTTCGTTCAACACCATCTCCGGGTTCTATCTGCAACAGTCCGTGCCCGGTGGCGGTGGCAGCAATGTCGTGAACGTGATCCTGGTCGATTTCCGCGGCTTCGATACTCTCGGCGAGATTGCCGTGCTGGCCATGGCCGCACTGGGTGCGCATGCACTGCTTGACCAGTTGCGGCTGACGCCGCCGGCCAAAGATGCCGTGGGCCGCCTGTGGGCGGAAGAAGCTCATCCGCTGTTCCTCAAGATGCTGATGCGGCCACTGCTGCCTCTGGCGCTGGCCGTCGCCGTCTATATCTTCCTGCGCGGCCATAACCTGCCGGGCGGCGGTTTTGTCGCCGGCCTGGTCACAGGTGTTGCCCTCATCCTGCAATCGCTGGCAGGCGGCTTCTCATTCGCCGAGGACCGCTTGCCGAAGTACTACCCGCCATTCCTCGGTCTGGGTCTGGCCTTTGCCGCAGGCGTCGGCCTCATCAGCTGGTTCTTTGCAAGACCGTTTCTCACCAGCGCGCACGGACATTTCGGCATCCCGTTGCTGGGTGACATCGAACTCGCCTCGGTCATCATTTTCGATCTCGGTGTTTATCTGGTAGTGGTGGCAACCGTGCTGCTGATACTTACCGAGCTGGGTCGACTGCATATTCGAGGGGAGAAAGCCTGATGGAAGCCATGTTAGCCATTGCGATCGGCCTGCTCTCCAGCTGCGGCGTCTATCTGATGTTGCGTGCCCGCACTTTCCCGGTGATTCTCGGCCTCACGCTGCTGTCCTATGCGGTCAATCTGTTCCTGTTTGCCAGCGGTCGCCTGGTGGTTAACGCGCCGCCCATCATCAGCAGCGAGACCAGCCATTACACCGATCCGATTCCGCAAGCACTCGTGCTGACCGCCATTGTCATCGGTTTCGGCATGACAGCCTATATCGTCACCCTCGCCTTGCGCGGCCTGTCCGAGTCAGGCGGCGACCATGTCGACATGCCGGAAATTGTCGATAACAACGCCACCGAAGCTGCCATCGACAGCAGACCGCCAGCAGCCAGCCAAAAAGAACAACAGTCATGAACCGAATATTATGCACCACAGCATCATGAGCCATAGTCCGATTCTGCCGATACTGATACCTTTCGTCAGCAGCATGTTGCTGCTGATGCTGAGCAGCCGCAAGGCATGCCTGCATCGCGGCATCAGTGCGCTGGCTGCCATCCTGCTGCTGGCCGCTTCCACTCACCTGTTGTTGCTGACCGATAACGGCAGCCCGCTTAGCTACGCACTCGGCGACTGGACACCACCCTTCGGCATCACACTGGTCGCAGACCGCCTGGCAGCGCTCGGTCTCATGGTGACCTCGATACTGGCAGCGGCTGCCCTGCTCTATGCCAGTGCCGGCTTCGACCAGAAAGGCCGTCATTTCCATGCCATCTTCCAGCTCCAGCTGGTAGGCATCAACGGCGCGTTCCTGACAGGTGACGTCTTCAACCTGTTCGTGTTTTTCGAAGTGATGCTGCTGGCTTCCTATATCCTCCTGGCACATGGCGGCGGTCTCAACAAAAGCCGTGCAGGCTTTGCCTATGTCACGCTCAATCTTGCCGGCTCCGCCGTCTTCCTCATTGCGCTCGGCCTGATCTACGGCACACTTGGCACCCTCAATCTGGCTGATATTGCGCTGCAGCTGCAAAGCATCCCTGCCGAGGAGTCCGCCCTGGTGCGCGTTGCCGGCGCACTGCTGATTACCGTGTTCGTGCTGAAGGCCGCGGTGCTGCCGCTGTCGTTCTGGCTACCGCACGCTTACGCGGCTGCCGGACCGGCAGTCGCGGCACTGTTCGCCATCATGACCAAGGTCGGAATCGTCGCTGTACTGCGAGTTCAAATGATTGCCTTTGATTCTGCACCGGCCACCGCAGGGCTGGTCGGCGACTGGCTGATAATTGCCGCATTGGCAACCATCGTTTTTGCCGCACTTGGCATCCTTACCGCAAAAAGTCTGCAGGCACTGGTCGCTTGGCTGGTACTTGCTTCCGCAGGCGTACTGCTGATTGTGCCGTCTTTAGGCAACAGCTTGGCCACGGCTGCAGGACTGTATTATCTGGTGCAATCCGCGATCGCCGGTGCCGCCTTCTTCATGCTGGCGGGCCTGATCCGTGATGCACGCGGACGTGCGGGCGACGGCCTGTTCCGGGCAGAAAAGATCTCCAGCATCACCCTGCAGGTCGGTTTTTTGCTGCTGGCCGCGACTGCTGCCGGCCTGCCGCCATTCTCCGGTTTCGTCGGCAAACTGATGCTGCTCTCGGCGGCAAGCCAGAGCTCGCTGGCCGCTGCCATCTGGGCCGTGATACTTGTCTCTGGGCTGCTGACCACGGTTGCCCTGGCCAAGGCCGGCAGCCGTCTGTTCTGGGAAGCGCCACAGGAAGATGAAGCTCATGAACAACCGGCAGGACCAGTTGCTGCTGGAAGCTGGCGCCAGTATCTGTCCACCTTCGGTCTGGTTGCGGTTTCCATCCTGCTCGTGATCCTTGCCAGACCGGTTTCAGACTTCACCCAACGCACCGCTGCACAACTGCATGAACCATCGCAATACATAGAGGCGGTGATTTCAGACCATGCTGCGATTCCAAGGATGACCAGACCATGAGACGCTATTTCCCGCACCCGGCCCTGTCCGTCGCCATCTTCCTGCTCTGGATGGCGCTCAACAATGCATCCTCGCTGGCACACGCCATCCTGGCGCTGATCCTGGCGATCGGCCTGCCACTACTGACCCATCGCTTCTGGCCCGAGCATCCACCCAGCGTCAAACTGCTGCCCGCCATACGCCTGTTCGGTATCGTCCTCTACGACATCCTGCTGGCCAGTATCGATGTCGCCAAACTGGTGCTGGGTCCGACCAGGCGGATCAAACCGGCTTTCATCGAAGTGCCGCTGGACATGCAGGACCCTTTCGTCGGCACTTTGCTCGCCAGCATCGTCTCACTGACACCGGGTACCGTATCCATCGATATCGACCGCAGCCGCTGGGTGTTGCAGGTGCATGCGCTCAATGTAGATAATCGCGAAGCGACGATACGCGCCATCAAGACGCGCTACGAGCAACCGTTGAAGGAGATATTCTCATGCTGAACGCCGTCATCCAGATCGCCTTTGCCATGATCGCGCTGGCCATGGTGCTGAGTTTGTACCGTATGGTACGCGGCCCGGACGCCACTGACCGCATCTTGGCACTGGACACGCTTTACATCAACACCATCGCCCTGCTGGTGCTGCTCGGCATCAACACCAGCAATTCGGCCTATTTCGAATCCGCGCTGCTGATCGCCATCATGGGCTTCGTCGGCACCGTGGCGCTTTCCAAATATCTGCTGCGGGGGAATATCATAGAATGAGCATCTGGACCGAAACCCTGATTGCATTACTGATCCTGGTCGGCGCCAGCTTTACCCTGCTGGGTTCGATCGGACTTGCGCGTCTGCCGGATTTCTTCATGCGCCTGCACGGCCCGACCAAAACGACGACGCTGGGCGTCGGCGCCATGGTCATCGCATCCGCCATCTATTTCAGCGTGAACGACCCAGGCATCAGCCTGCACGAGATCGCGGCCACCATGTTCCTCTTCATCACCGCACCAGTCAGCGCGCACCTGCTGTGCAAAGCCGCACTGCACATCGCGCACAAACCGGACAATGAATCAGAACCCAGGGATTAATCCCAGCTCCGGCCTTCATCGGCCGAACGCAGGCTGAACTGCTGGCCAGTTTCATCCTGCCAGGATATGCCCAACTGCTGACCATTCGACTGGAACTCGACCTGCTGCACAAGCTGGTCGGCAATACGCTTCTTGGGTGAGGATACCCAGGCATCACCATCCATGCGCGCATAAAACAAACCCTTGCCGGGTTCCTGCCAGATCATGTGCCAGCCCCAATCGCCGCCCCGTTGCAGCACCAGCGGCTGATAGGCACATGCGGTTTCGCTGCCGGAAAAGCTTATGCGTTTGACTTCCGGTGCCTGTTCTCCGAAGAGCATCGCCAGATCATATTTCCCCGTTTCGAACTCATGCACTGCAAGGCGCACCACGCCATTCCGTTCGCTTTGCCGGCGAATTTCCTGTGCACATGCCGTATCGGGCAGTGAGGTTACAGAATACGCCAGCACGGAAAACGATAGCCCGCTCACCAATGCCAGGCTTCGCAGGCTGCGCAATGTAATCTTCTGGCTGGTCATGAGCAATTCCTCTTTGGCTGTCAATTAGTATTTAGTATGCCAGCGGACGCAGAGATTCACCATTGCAGCATGAGACACGGCCACTGCTACTCAACAGCTTGTAACCGGCAAGATGTTGATAACTTATCCATGAAAGCCATGTATCACATGTTAATTAATAATTACTATCTATTAGATATTAACAATCAATTTTATCAATAAATCCATACGCTCTATGATGGTCTCACTTCATGACATCAGGAGACATCATGCATCACTTCAGAAAAACTGTTTTGAACCAGCGCTTGCTGGATTATCTGGCCAATTATGGAATCAGCCACTAAGGGCACGAACAACCCATACGATAGAAGGAGCTTAACCATGGAAAACAAAACGCCCCCGGCCGGCAAATGCCCGGTCATGCATGGCGCCAACACCGCCGCCGGTTCATCCCTGATGGAATGGTGGCCCAAGGCCCTGAACCTCGACATCCTGCATCAACACGACAGCAAGACCAATCCGCTGGGCGCGGACTTTAACTACCGCGAAGAAGTCAAAAAACTCGATTTCGATGCGCTCAAGCAAGACCTCAAGGCACTGATGACTGACAGCCAGGAATGGTGGCCTGCGGACTGGGGTCACTACGGTGGCCTGATGATACGCATGGCCTGGCACGCCGCCGGTACCTACCGCGTCGCTGACGGCCGCGGTGGTGCAGGTACCGGTAACCAGCGCTTCGCGCCAATCAACAGCTGGCCGGACAATGCCAACCTGGACAAGGCACGCCGCCTGCTGTGGCCGATCAAGAAAAAATACGGCAACAAGATCAGCTGGGCCGACCTCATCATCCTCGCCGGCACCGTCGCCTATGAATCCATGGGCCTCAAGACCTTCGGTTTCGCCTTCGGCCGCGAAGACATCTGGCATCCGGAAAAGGATATCTACTGGGGCTCGGAAAAAGAATGGCTGGCACCCAGCGGCAGCGAAGGCAGCCGCTACTCCGGCGAACGCGATCTGGAAAACCCGCTGGCAGCCGTCATGATGGGCCTGATCTACGTCAACCCGGAAGGCGTCGATGGCAAGCCGGACCCGATCAAGACGGCGCATGATGTTCGCATCACCTTCGCCCGCATGGCGATG
>DLMX01000124.1:1085-20256 GCA_002479405.1 Methylophilaceae bacterium UBA7525 | reverse complement strand
CCGCAGAAGCTGCCAAACTGAAGGAGGCTGCTGAAGCCAAGGCCAAGGAAGAAGCTGAAGCAAAAGCTGCTGCTGCCGCTAGCGCCGCTGCTGAAGCAGAATCTGCTCAGGCTGAAACGGCTGCTGAAGCTACTGATACACCTGAAACACCAGCTGCTTAATCAAGCCGGATCGCTTTCAATTGCGAGAGCGGTCAAGTGAAGCAAGCTTTAAGTGAGCAGGCTTTGAGTGAAA
Organism: Methylophilaceae bacterium UBA7525; assembly: GCA_002479405.1. GTDB lineage: Bacteria > Pseudomonadota > Gammaproteobacteria > Burkholderiales > Methylophilaceae > UBA6140. The sequence goes on along the minus strand of DLMX01000124.1, from coordinate 20,022 downwards.
TGGTAATCATGGGGCGCATTGTCGCCCCATATGGCATTTTTGGCTGGGTTAAAGTCCAGCCGGATACAGAGATGCTGGATGGCCTGTTTGATTACCCTGACTGGTGGTTGGGCCGTGAAAATCAGTGGCAGAAGTACGAAGTGGAAACGGCCAGGGTGCATAGTGCAACCTTGCTGGTGAAGCTGAGGGGTGTCTCCGACCGGGATGCAGCTTTTGCCCTAAAGGGTAAGCAGGTCGCAGTGCCAAGAGAGCAGCTGCCTGAGCCTGACGAGAACGAGTACTACTGGTCCGACCTGATCGGCCTGCAGGTGACCAATCTGCAAGGTGTCGATTTCGGCAGGATTGTGGATGTGTTCGAAACTGGAGCCAATGATGTTCTGGTGGCCAAGGGCGATCGGGAGCGATTGATCCCTTTCATCGCTCAGGTCGTGCTTGATGTGAATCGGGATGCCGGCACCATGCAAGTAGACTGGGATGCCGAGTTTTGAATGGTATGTCAGAGCGCTCAGCTGAGACATCGTATCAATTTGATGTCATTACATTGTTCCCGCAAATGTTTGATGCGGTGACGCAGTCCGGTATCACGGCACGTGCGCTGGAAAAAAGGATTTATGAGTTGTCGCTATGGAATCCGCGGGATTTCACGATGGACAATTACAAGACCGTAGATGACAGGCCTTACGGCGGAGGTCCCGGTATGGTGATGCTGGCGGAACCACTGGAAAAGGCAATCAATGCCGCGAAACTGCGGCAGCAGGAGGCGGGTGTAAGCCGTGTCAGAGTGATTCACCTGTCGCCACAAGGCAAGCCGCTGACGCATGAGAAGGTCATGCAGCTGGTGGCTGAGCCGGGACTGATATTGCTGGCCAGTCGTTATGAAGGCGTTGATGAGCGTTTGCTGGCAAGTCAGGTGGATGAAGAGATTTCGATAGGCGACTACGTACTGTCTGGCGGTGAACTTCCTGCCATGGTGCTGTTGGATGCCATCGTGAGGCAGTTGCCGGGTGCGTTGGGCGATGCAGACTCAGCAGTCGAGGATTCGTTTGTTGATGGTTTGCTGGATTGCCCTCATTACACAAGACCGGAAGAATACAAGGGCGTAAGGGTGCCGGAGGTGTTGATGTCCGGTAACCACGCAAAGATCAAGCAATGGCGCCTTAAAATGTCATTGCAGAGAACCCGGACCAAACGTCCGGATTTACTGGCCGCAAGGCCGTTGTCAAAAGAGGAATCTCGGCTGCTCAAAGAATTGGAGCAGGAACAAGATTCGCATAACTAGAAGGAGCAACAAAGTGGCTGCAAATATTATTGAAATGTTGGAAAAGGAAGAGATTGCCCGTTTAGGCAAGACGATTCCAAACTTCGCTCCAGGTGACACCGTAGTGGTTGGTGTGAACGTGGTTGAAGGTACCCGCAAGCGTGTACAGGCGTACGAAGGCGTTGTGATCGCCAAGCGCAATCGTGGCCTGAACTCCTCATTCATCGTTCGCAAGATTTCTTCCGGCGAAGGCGTTGAGCGTACATTCCAGACTTATTCCCCACTGATCGCCAGCATCGAAGTGAAGCGTCGCGGTGACGTGCGTCGCAGCAAGCTTTACTACCTGCGTGAGCGTTCCGGCAAGTCCGCACGCATCAAGGAAAAGCTGCAAATGCGTGACAGGGAAGTTCTGGCGCCAGAAGCTGCTGCAGAATAAGCGCTGCATGATTGAAAAAAGCCCCGAGTTTCGGGGCTTTTTTATTTGCGTTAAGATGGCCATATATGACGACTCAGGATTTTGATGCCATTATTTCAGCACCATTCGGTGCTATCGGAATCCGCACACAGGATGATTTTCTGCTGGGCGTGGAGTTGATACCGGATCTGCAGTCCGAGAAGATCCCGCAGCATCATTTTGCACAATCTGTCATCAGACAACTGCAGCAGTACCTCAATAATCCGGGCACTTCCCTTGATATTCCCTATGCCGTTCAAGGCACACCTTTCCAGAAGCGCGTGTGGCAAGCGATTGCCCGGATTCCTGCTGGCGAAACGTTGACTTACAGTGAGCTGGCAAAAATGGCGGGCTCCGGTCCGCGCGCAGTCGCCAACGCTTGTGGGGCGAATCATGTGCCACTCGTGGTCCCATGCCATAGAGTGGTGGCAAAACATGGCTTGGGTGGCTTCATGCAGGGGCAGGAAAGTGGCCTGAAAATAAAGCGATGGCTTTTGAATCACGAGCAGAAGCGTTGAATCCGCCTAATCTGGAACTGGTGGATCGCTTTATTGACCACCTTTGGCTGGAAGACGGCCTGTCGAAAAATACCCTGGTCAGCTACCGGCTGGACCTGACGGCATTTGCCGAATGGCTGGAAAAAGATGCGAACAAGGGCCTGAATCAGGCGCAACAGACGGATATCCAGCAATATCTTGCCGTCAGGTTTCCACAAAGCAAGCCTCGCAGCATCAGTCGGTTGATCGCCACTTTGCGGCGCTATTATCGCTATGCCTTGCGGGAAAGTCATGTGACCGTTGATCCCACCTTGCAAATCGATGCGCCCAAGCTGCCACGTTCCCTGCCTAAAAGCCTGAATGAAGGTGAGGTCGAATCTTTGCTCAATGCGCCCGATCTCGGCCAGTTGCTGGGATTGCGCGACCGCGCCATGCTGGAGATACTGTATGCCTGCGGTTTGCGGGTATCGGAACTGGTGGGGCTGAAAGTGACGGAGCTCAGTATGCAGGAAGGTGTCATCCGCGTAACCGGCAAGGGTAGTAAAACCAGACTGGTGCCCATGGGGGAGGAAGCGGTGGAATGGGTTGCCCGCTATCTGAAGGAGGCCCGTCCGGAGATTCTGCAAAACCGCCTGAGTGACAGTCTGTTCGTTACCCAGCGCGGGGAAGCCATGACGCGTCAGGCGTTCTGGTACCTGATCAAACGCTATGCGCTACAGGCTGGAATTCACAAACCCATGTCGCCACACGTGCTGCGCCATGCATTTGCCACACATTTGCTTAATCATGGTGCAGATTTACGGGTGGTGCAGATGCTGCTTGGTCATGCCGACATCTCAACAACACAGATTTATACGCATGTAGCGCGCGAAAGATTGAAGAGGCTGCATGCGGTGCATCATCCCAGAGGCTAGTCGTCCTTTTGGCGGTGATTGCATGAAAACTCAGGTTTTTCTGCGCTCGATAATGACACCCAGTGCCTTGAGGCCGGGCAATATGCCGGGCTTGGCTACCTTGATTCTGACCCACGGTGCATCAAATTCGTTGAGGATTAGCTGGCAGACATGTTCTGCCAACGCCTCGACCAGCTTGAAGCTGTGCTCTTTCAGCGTTTCGCGGATACGTGCGACAACCTTGCCGTAATCGATCGTGTCTTCGATGGCGTCGGTCAGGCAAGAGCGGCTATGTGGCATGCCGATCTCGATGTCGAGAATGATGGTTTGCGGCGTCATCCGTTCCCAGTCCGGCACGCCAAGTTTGGTCTCGACCCTGACTTCGCTTAGAAATATGATGTCCATGGTTTAGAATCCCCTTTGTCGCATTTTAGAGCATTCGCTATGGTTGAAGCAGGGTTTGTTATTGCCGCCTATCTGTTGGGTTCGATTTCATTTGGCATTCTGATGAGCAAGGTCTTCGGTCTGCCAGATCCGCGCACCGTGGGTTCCGGTAATCCGGGGGCGACCAATGTGCTGCGTAGCGGCAAGAAGCTGGCCGCTCTGCTGACTCTGCTTGGAGATGCGTTGAAGGGTTATCTGGCTGTCTGGGCGGTAGCCTGGTATGGCTTGACCGATACCTGGATTTGTCTGGTAGGGCTGGCGGTGTTTATTGGTCATCTTTACCCGGTCTATTACGCTTTCAAGGGCGGCAAGGGCGTGGCGACTGCGCTAGGTGTCCTGCTGGCCATTTCGCCATGGCTTGGCTTGTCGGTGCTGCTGACCTGGATTCTGGCATTTGCCATCTGGCGCTATTCATCGCTCGCTGCGATTCTTGCGGCTGCATTTTCGCCGTTATTTGCCTGGAATCTGCTGGATGGGAACGCTGCTTACTTTGCGACGACGACAGTGCTGGCTTTGTTGCTGATCTGGCGCCATCGCAGCAATATCCGTAATTTGCTGAACGGTACCGAGGGCGGATTCAGCAAGGGTAAATCCTAGCAGGAGTCAGGCTTGCAGTATTGAAGCGAGATACTTCAAGCGGGCAGCCGCAAAGCAATTGCTCGAAAAAATCGGCTGGGCGAAGACAGATTGCGCCGGTTTTGCAGGTCAATAGTCATTCTGGTGACCCAAAAAGCGGTGGAATATGGAGCGGCTAGGTGAATTTGCCGTTAACTTCTCTAAGTCCGGCAGGCTGTTAGGGTTTCTGCAGTTCTGCCAGATCCCAGCGCGGGCGCACGGTAAAGCTGTGATCACCATCCCCGGCGTGTTTGGCAATCAGGTTCTTCATGCGCATGGCACCGGCAAAGGCAATCATCGCGCCATTATCCGTGCAGAATTCAAGACGCGGGTAGCTGACCTTGCACAGCCTGCGGCTGGTAGCTTCATTCAGTCGTGCTCTTAGCCTGGCATTGGCGCCCACGCCGCCTGACACAATCAGATTGTCCATTCCTGTTTCACGTAGCGCGGCCATGCATTTGGCAGTCAGCACTTCGGTCACTGCTTCCTGGAATTCGCAGGCGATATCAGCCTTGGTTGCTTCATCCAGTTCTCCGGTTTCAGCTTTTGCACTGTTGACGATGCTCAGTACAGCTGTTTTCAGTCCACTAAAGCTGAAATTCAGGTCGCCGCTGTTGAGCAAAGGTCTCGGCAGTTTGAATCTGCCGGCTTTGCCCTGTGCGGCAAGTCTGGACAGGGCGGGACCACCGGGGTAACCGAGGCCCAGCAGTTTCGCAGTTTTGTCGAAGGCCTCACCGGCGGCATCATCCAGCGTGTCGCCCAGAAGCTCATAGTCGCCGATGCCGGAGACGCGCATCAGTTGCGTGTGGCCGCCGGAAACCAGCAGGGCAACAAAAGGAAACTCGGGTGGATTTTCTTCAAGCAATGGCGCCAGCAGATGTCCTTCCAGGTGGTGGACCCCGATGGTCGGTACCTTGAGGGTGAAGGCCAGGGATTCTGCGATGCTGGTACCGACCAGCAGTGCTCCTGCCAGCCCTGGGCCTTGGGTGTAGGCGATGCCATCGATATCGTTCAAGTTTACGCCGGCCTGATCCAGCGCGCGGCGGGTCAGCGGCAGTGCACGGCGGATGTGATCGCGGGAAGCCAGCTCTGGTACCACGCCGCCATATTCAGCGTGCATGTCCACTTGCGAGTGCAGTGCATGCGACAGCAAACCACGCTCAGTGTCATAAAGCGCGATGCCGGTTTCGTCGCAGGAAGATTCAATGCCTAGTATCAACACGGGGGGAATATGCAAAAACTCATTGATAATGATTGATAAATAGTGAAGCGGGGGCTAGAATAGCAGACTTTTCAAAAGAACCTCAAGGAATTGAGCTGAATGTCTACTGTACGTGTTAAAGAAAATGAGCCGTTTGACGTAGCGCTGCGCCGCTTCAAACGCATGATTGAAAAAACTGGTCTGCTGACCGATTTGCGCGCTCGTGAATTCTACGAGAAGCCAACCTGGGAGCGTAAGCGCAAGGCTGCCGCTGCGGTGAAGCGTCACTATCGTCGCATTCGCAACCAGACTCTGCCAGCCAAGCTCTACTAAGCAATTTAAGACCAGGCCATTCAGGAATTTTCGCAACACCTTGTGCGCTCATTGAATATCGGACGCCGGGTGTTGCTTGATTTTTGAACCTTGCAAGTCAGTGCTGAAATGTCGCTTAAAGCCAGAATCACCGAAGATATGAAAAACGCCATGCGCGCAAAGGATGTTGCGCGGCTAGGTGCTATCCGGTTGTTGCAGGCGGCGATCAAGCAGCGTGAGGTCGATGAGCGTATCGAGTTGGATGATACGCAGGTCGTCGAAGCCATCGAAAAGATGCTGAAGCAGCGCCGAGATTCGATCTCTCAATATGAAGCGGCAGGTCGTAATGACCTGGCGGATGTCGAGAAGTTTGAAGTCGGCGTCCTGCAGGAATATCTGCCGGTGGCGCTTACGGATGCCGAGCTGGATGAGATTCTTGGCAAGGCGATAGCTGACACGGGTGCTGGCGGTATCAAGGACATGGGCAAGGTGATGGCGGCCGTTAGGCCGCTGGTGATTGGACGTGCAGATATGGGCAAGATATCCGGCCTGATTAAGGCTCGATTGGGTGCCTGAATCAGTATTCGATAGTCGGGTTCGACCGGGCAGTAAATTAAATGGGAGCGAAAGCTCCTTTTTTATTTTTAGGCTATTATTCAATCATCTATGATTCCAGAGTCCTTCATCCAGGAACTGCTCAATCGCGTCGATATCGTCGATGTGGTGGACAAGAGCGTACCGCTGAAAAAGGCGGGCGCCAATTATTCTGCCTGTTGTCCGTTTCATAACGAGAAATCCCCTTCCTTTACCGTCAGCCCGACTAAACAGTTTTACCATTGCTTCGGATGCGGAGCCCACGGCACCGCTATCGGGTTTCTGATGGAATATCAGGGCTTGAGTTTTGTCGAGGCGGTGCATGAGCTGGCGAAGATGGTCGGCATGATTGTGCCGCAGGAAGCGCGTGACGCTTCAAAGTCGGTGCAGAAAGCTGTGCCCGGTTTGCTGGAGACCATGCAGCAGTCAGCCAGTTACTACAAAAGTGAATTGAAGAAATCGCCGCGTGCCATCGAGTATCTGAAAAATCGTGGCCTGAGCGGTCAGATTGCGGCAAGGTTTCAGATCGGCTATGCGCCGCAAGGCTGGCAGAATTTGCAGAGTGTGTTCCCGCATTATGATGATGAGGTGCTGCAAACAGCCGGTCTGGTGGTGGAGAACGAGCAGGGGCGGCGCTATGACCGCTTTCGCGACCGCATCATGTTTCCGATTCACGATCAGAAAGGCCAGGTCATTGGTTTCGGCGGCCGGGTGATTGACTCGGAAGATACGCCCAAGTATTACAACTCGCCGGAAACTCCGCTGTTCCAGAAGGGCCATGAGCTTTATGGATTATTTCTGGCCAGACGCGCAATCCGCGATGCCGGCAGGGCGTTGGTGGTGGAAGGCTATATGGATGTCGTGGCGCTGGCGCAATACGGTATCGAATATGCTGTAGCTGCGCTGGGCACGGCGACTACACCTTACCACATCACAAAGTTGATGCGGCAGACGGACGAGGTGGTGTTCTGTTTTGATGGCGATGCAGCTGGGCTCAGCGCAGCTTGGCGTGCTGCGATGAATGCGCTGCCGGCTTTGACTGACGGCCTGCAGTTGCGCTTTCTGTTTCTGCCGAAGGGACATGACCCGGATAGCTATGTGCGCGAATTCGGCAAGGAAGCCTTTGAAGAGGCAATGAAGACGGCCCTGCCATTGTCGCAATACATCATTCAGCACCTGAGCGCGGACAACCCGCTGCAATCGCAGGAGGACAAAGTTCGCTTTCTCAATGAGGCTGAGCCCATACTCAAGCAGATTCAGGCGCCTCGTCTGGCCTTGATGTTACGCAAGAGAATTGCCGAACTGACGGGCATCACGCTGGACGAGATGCGTAGCATGATCAAGCTGCCCGCGCTGTATCAGCCGTCGCGCCAACCTGCACCCAGGCAGACTCGCAAAACGGTTTCCTTGCATCGGCGTTATGTGTTGATGTTGGTTCGGCAGGCTTCACTGGCAAGCGCGGAGGATTTGCAGTGGCTGCATGGGGACGAGGAAGAAGACCGCATGGTGAGAATGGCAATTGAAACCGCCTTGCACAATCCGCAGTCCAATCCTGCTGCGATCATGCATCAGCTGGAAAAGCATCTGGATGAGCGATTGATTCGCGAAATCCAGCGTGAACTGCATCTTCTGGATGAAAATCTGGATTTTGCTCTTGAATTTGAAGGTGCGCGCAAGCAATTAAGAGAGGTCTACTCGCAACGTACACATTCCAGACTGCTGGACAGTATCCGGGAAAAAAGCCTGAGTCAGTTGACTGAGGAAGAGCGCGAGCTTTTGAAGCAGCTGAATACCCGGTAGGGTTTGGTATCTGCGATTGCAAGCCGCTGTGGCAAATACAGCTGGAAGATGGGTCTATGGGCTAAAATTGGAAGTGATTTTGAGGTATAATGCAAGGTTTTCCGCAGTATTAATTACGGCACAAAATATTTGAGGTAAAGCATGGCTAAAGAGCAGCAGAACGACAAAGTGAGCGACAAGACTGCAGCAACTCCAAACGAGGCTGAAGATCGTCGTACGCGCCTGAAGACGCTGATTGTCCTTGGCAAGGAGCGCGGCTACCTGACCTATGCTGAGATCAATGACCATTTGCCGGATGATGTGCAGAATTCCGAGCAGATCGACGGCATCATCGGCATGATCAATGACATGGGCATTCAGGTTTATGAAGAAGCACCGGATGCTGAAGCTTTGCTGATGTCCGATGCCCCTGCAGCCGTCACCGATGAAGATGCAGTGGAAGAAGCTGAACAGGCGCTGTCCACAGTCGATTCCGAATTTGGCCGCACGACCGATCCTGTGCGTATGTACATGCGTGAAATGGGTACCGTCGACCTGCTCACGCGTGAAGGTGAAATCGAGATTGCCAAGCGCATTGAAGACGGCCTCAAGCACATGGTGCAGGCGATTGCCGCCTGTCCGACGACCATCAACGAATTGCTGGCAATGGTCGAAAAGGTCGAAAAGGATGAAATGAGCGTCGACGATCTGGTCGATGGCCTGATTGACTCAGATGTCGGCATGTCGGATGAAATGGAAGCGGAAGCCGCGGAAGACGCTTCAGAGGAAGCCGAAGATGAAGATGAAGGGGACGAGGATGATGACGGAGCAAAGGCTGCCGCTATCTCCGCGGCTGCGCTGGCAGAGCTGAAGGCGGAAGTGTTGACGCGATTCGCCGTGATACGCCAGGCTCACGAAAAAATGACCGTAATCCTGCAATCGAAAGGCTCGCAGGACAAGGAATATATCAAGCTGCACAACAGCATCCTGGAAGAACTGACTGCATTCCGTTTCTCCGCAAAGCAGGTTGAAGCGCTGTGTGGTACTGTGCGTGACATGGTGAATGAAGTCCGCGGTCATGAGCGCAAAATCATGGAGTTCTGCGTCGACAAGGCCGGTATGCCGCGTCCGCATTTCATCAAGGTGTTTCCGGGCCATGAAGTCAATCTGGACTGGATCGAAGGTGAGCTGGCATCAAGCAAACCCTATGTAGAGCGCCTGGAGCGCTTCAGACACTCGATTGTCGACCAGCAGCAGCAGTTGCTGGACCTGCAGGGCAGGGTTGGGCTGCCGATCAAGGAACTGAAGGAAATCAACAAACAGATGTCCACCGGCGAGGCACGTGCCCGCCGCGCCAAGCGTGAAATGATCGAGGCCAACCTGCGTCTGGTCATCTCCATTGCCAAGAAATACACCAACCGCGGCCTGCAGTTCCTCGATCTGATTCAGGAAGGCAATATCGGCCTGATGAAGGCCGTGGACAAATTCGAATATCGCCGTGGTTATAAATTCTCCACGTATGCCACATGGTGGATTCGTCAGGCCATCACCCGCTCTATCGCTGACCAGGCGCGCACCATCCGCATCCCTGTGCACATGATCGAAACCATCAACAAGATGAACCGCATCAGCCGTCAGATTCTGCAGGAAACCGGCTTGGAGCCGGATCCGGCGACATTGGCGGAAAAGATGGAAATGCCGGAAGAGAAGATACGCAAGATTCTGAAGATTTCCAAGGAGCCGATCTCCATGGAAACACCGATCGGCGACGATGATGATTCGCATCTGGGCGATTTCATTGAGGATAACACCACGCTGGCACCAGTCGATGCGGCGGTTTATGCAAGCTTGCGTGATGCCACATCCGAGGTGCTGGAATCGCTCACACCGCGCGAAGCCAAGGTGCTGCGCATGCGTTTCGGTATCGAGATGAACACCGATCACACGCTGGAAGAAGTAGGCAAGCAGTTCGATGTGACACGTGAACGTATCCGTCAGATCGAAGCCAAGGCCTTGCGCAAACTGCGTCATCCGACACGCTCCGAACGTCTGCGCAGTTTCCTCGAAACCGGCAACGACTAAACCTCTTTCGGCCCTCTAGCTCATGCTTGGTTAGAGCAGCGGACTCATAATCCGTTGGTGCTCGGTTCGACTCCGAGGGGGGCCACCATCCAAATCAACGGCTCAGGATATTTCCTGGGCCGTTTTCCTTTCTGGTGTGGGAGAAATGTGGGGTGCAGGTCAGTCAAATTCTTCGGGCTGGAGTTGATCGCCAAACCTGCTGGCAAGACCGACTTGGCGATTGCCCGGCGGCTTCCATTCCCCGCTTGCCATTCTGTTGGCATTACTGGTGCTGTCGCATATTGCTTCCGCGATTTTTCACCGTGTGGCCAAAAGGATGGCGTACTGCAGCGCATGCTTTGACCCTTAAGCAGCCAAACCCGGGTGGCTAGCGAGCCGCCCCGGGTTTGGCTGTATTGAACATCTCATTCAGCAGTTCCCCACCCTTTTCCAGCATGAAGTAGCGGAAACCTTCCGCCGCCTGCGAGAGGTTGCGCTTGCTGAGTGCCACCACATGCCAGGTGCGGATGATGGGAGTGTCCTGAACATCCAGAACCGCAATCTGCCTGTTCTCCAGCTCCAGGCCAATCGTGTGCAACGAAACAAACGAGATGCCGAGATTGGCCATCACTGCCTGCTTGATGCTCTCATTGCTGGACATTTCCATGGTGATGATGGGAGAAGCCTCATGTTCAGCCAGAAATGTTTCCATGATGAAGCGGGTGCCGGAGCCATGCTCGCGTGTGATGATCTCGAACTGGTTGAGCGACTTCGGCGTGATGTTCTGTTTGTCCGCCAGTGGATGTTGGGGGCTGGCAATGAAGGCATGCGGATGGTCGGCGAAGGCTTCAACCCGTGTATCGATTTCTCGTGGCGGGCGACCCATGATAGCGACGTCGATGTCACCTTCGCGAAGCAGTTCTACCAGTTGCTGGCGATTTCTGACTTCAATGCGGATCTGTACTTTGGGGTATTCCTGCTTGAATTGCGCCAGAATTTTCGGCACGAAGTATTTGGCCGTACTGACAAGGCCGATTTTGAGTACTCTGGCATCCTGCCCTCTCAAGCGCTCCATGGTGTCATCGGCTTCTTTCAGGGTGCTGATGATGCGTCTGGCATAAAGCAGGAAATATTCGCCTGCCGAAGTCAGCTCCACTCGTCTGCCTTCGCGCAGGAACAGGCTGACGCCGATATCTTCTTCCATTTCCTTGATCTGCAATGAGACTGCCGGCGCAGTGATATGCAGTTCTTCCGCGGCTTTGCTGAAGTTCATGTGCTTGACGGCGCAAAGGAATATGCGGATTTGGCGTAATGTGAGATTCTTCATAAGAAAAACTTAATCCAGCGTAAATTAATCGTTAATTTACCTTAATTGAACTTGAGTTTAAAGTGGGCCACCAGCTAACGTTAAAGTATTAATGAGTCCAAGTGTAAATCAGTAAGTGTAGACCAAACGGAGACCTGTGATGAGCAATCTGACCGACGGAAGAATCACCGATATCAAGGAGCGCTACAAGGGTGGCGTGCTCAAATACAAGCAGATGGGTTACTGGCGGCCGGATTACGAGCCCAAGGATACCGATTTCATCTGTGTTTTCCGCATCACGCCGCAGGAGGGGGTGGATCCGGAAGAAGCTGCGGCTGCAGTGGCAGGTGAGTCATCGACGGCAACCTGGACCGTGGTCTGGACCGACATGCTGACGGCGCATGAGGATTATCAGGGCAAGGCCTATCGCCTGGATGCGGTTCCCGGAACCGGCGCCGGCACGGACAAGGAGGCGCAGTATTTTGCCTACATCGCCTACGATATCATCCTGTTCGAGGAAGGTTCCATCGCCAATGTCACCGCCTCACTGATTGGCAATGTCTTCAGTTTCAAGCCTTTGAAGGCGGCGCGGCTGGAAGATATCCGCATCCCCGTCGCCTATGTCAAAACCTTCAAGGGTCCGCCGACCGGCATTATTGTCGAGCGCGAGCGTCTGGATAAATACGGCCGGCCATTGCTCGGTGCGACCATGAAGCCAAAACTTGGGCTTTCCGGCAAGAATTATGGGCGGGTAGTGTATGAAGGTCTTACCGGCGGTCTGGATTTCACCAAGGATGATGAAAACATCAACAGCCAGCCCTTCATGCACTGGCGCGACCGTTTCCTGTTCTGCATGGAAGCGGTCAACAGGGCACAGGCGAATTCCGGCGAGGTCAAGGGTCATTACCTGAATATCACGGCAGCGACCATGGAAGATATGTATGAGCGTGCCGAATTTGCCAAGGAACTGGGGTCCAACATCATCATGGTGGATCTGATTATTGGCTGGACAGCGATTCAATCCATCAGCAACTGGGCGCGCAAGAACGACATGATCCTGCACATGCACAGAGCCGGGCATGGCACCTATACACGGCAGAAAAATCACGGCGTCTCTTTCCGCGTCATGGCGAAATGGCTGCGCTTGGCGGGTGTCGATCACTTGCACGCCGGTACGGCGGTGGGCAAACTGGAAGGTGATCCGATGACGGTACAGGGTTATTACAACGTCTGCCGCGATGGCGTCACCCGCCAGGATCTGGCGCGGGGCATCTTCTTCGATCAGGATTGGGCTGACTTGCGCAAGGTCATGCCGGTAGCTTCCGGCGGTATCCATGCCGGGCAGATACACCAGTTGCTGCACCTGTTCGGTGATGATGTGGTGATGCAGTTCGGTGGCGGTACGATCGGGCATCCGGGTGGTATCCAGGCCGGAGCCACAGCGAACCGGGTCGGTATCGAAGCGATGGTGAAGGCGCGTAATGAAGGGCGCGATATCCTCAATGAAGGGCCGGATATCCTGCGTGCGGCGGCCAAGTGGTGCAAGCCGCTGGAGCAGGCGCTGGAAACCTGGAAGGATGTATCGTTCAACTATACGTCGACCGATACGCCGGATTTCGTCACTACTCCGACTGCTTCGAACTGACCGTTTTGAACCGATAGCTGAATACAAGGAGACGAAGATGCATATTACTCAGGGACAGTTTTCCTTTTTACCGCCACTGACCGATGACGAGATCCGTGCGCAGGTCGATTATGCCATCAGCAAGGGCTGGGCGGTGGCGATCGAGTGGACGGACGACCCGCATCCGCGCAACGTTTACTGGAATATGTGGGGAACGCCCATGTTTGAGATCAAGGACGGCGCTGCGGTGCTGTTCGAGTTGCAGGCCTGTCGCAAGGCATGCCCGAATACCTACATCAAGGTCAATGCTTTCGATAATACGCGCGGTGTCGAGTCGACCGTGATGAGCTTCATCGTCAACCGGCCGGTGATGGAGCCTGGTTTCGGCCTGATCCGTCAGGAAGCCGCAGGCCGCATGATACGTTACACCACGCGGCCCTATGCCACCGAAAGGCCGGGCGGTTACAGCAATGACTAGCATCGACCTGCAACAGATCCTGACGGACGCCAATATAGGCGAAGTGTTGGATCAGCTGGACCGTGATCTGGTCGGCCTTGCGCCGGTGAAGCAGCGCATCCGTGAAATCGCCGCGTTTCTGGTGGTGTCACGGGCCCGCCAGCAACTGGGAATCGAGTCGGCGCCACCCAGCCTGCATATGTGTTTCACCGGCAATCCGGGTACAGGGAAGACGACGGTGGCCATGCGCATGGCTGAGATCTTGCATCGTCTGGGTTACGTGCGCAAAGGCCACGTGGTGAGCGTGACGCGCGACGATCTGGTGGGTCAGTACATCGGCCATACCGCGCCGAAAACGCGCGAAGTCCTGAAAAAGGCGATGGGCGGCGTGCTCTTCATAGACGAGGCGTATTACCTCTATCGTCCTGAAAACGAGCGTGATTACGGCCAGGAAGCGATCGAGATATTGCTGCAGGTGATGGAGAATAACCGCGATGACCTGGTCGTTATCCTGGCGGGTTACAAGGACCGCATGGAGAAATTCTTTCAGTCCAACCCCGGCATGTCGTCAAGGATTGCACACCATATCGACTTTCCTGATTATAGCCAGTCCGAGCTGGTGGAAATCGCCGGCAAGATGGTGGCCGCCATGCACTACCATTTTGATGACGGCGCGCTGAAAGCCATGGCGGAATATATCGATTTCCGGCAGAAGCAACCGCATTTCGCCAATGCACGCTCAATACGCAATGCGCTGGACAGGGCAAGGCTGCGGCACGCCAACCGGGTGTTCGAGCTGACGGTGGAAGGTAAATCAAAGCCGACGGCAGAGGAGCTGTCGACCATCACGGAAGCCGATATCCGTGCTTCGCGGGTATTTGACGGCGGCTTGAACGCCGATATGAATACTGAGTCGCAAGCCGATTTGTAAAGAGAACTGGACAGCAGCGCCATGATGAGAAAAGAGCGGATCTGATATGAGTACACAACAAACAGGACTACGCGCCTTCCTTAGTGACCCGGCCCGGGGGCTGGCACCGGATCATCCTTTGTCTGCATTGCTGCTGCAAGTTGCCGAGACGGTGAAAATGCTCTCTGCCATGATTGCGCAGGGTGCGATTGCCGATATGACGGGCAAACTCGAGAGCCGGAACGTGCAGGGTGAAACGCAGATGAAACTGGATCTGATGAGTAACGATTTGTTCATCGAGCAGTTGAAGCATGGCGGACTGGCACACGGCCTGGCTTCGGAGGAAATGGATGAAACCGTATTGCTGGCGAAGCAGCCGGGCAAGGCACCTTATCTGGTGATTTTTGACCCGCTGGATGGTTCATCCAATGTACCGATCAACGTTTCCATCGGTTCGATCTTCTCGGTACTGCAGGCACCTGCCGACCATCTGGCAGAAGCTGCAGACTATCTGCAGACGGGAAGCAGGCAATTGGCTGCAGGTTATGCGTTGTATGGCCCGGCAACGATGTTGGTGCTGACTGTCGGCAAGGGTACGCATGGTTTTACCCTCGATCATGAAAGCAATGAATTCGTGCTGACACACCCGGCCATTCGCATACCGGAGGATACGGCGGAATTTGCCATCAATGCCAGCAATGAACGGTTCTGGGAACCGCCCGTCAAGCGATACATCGCCGAGTGCAAGGCGGGAAACACCGATGTGCGTGCCAAGGATTTCAACATGCGCTGGGTGGCCAGCATGGTGGCGGATATCCACCGCATACTCATGCGAGGCGGCATCTATCTTTACCCGAAGGACAACAAGGATCATACCAAGGCGGGGCGTTTGCGCTTGATGTACGAAGCCAACCCCATGGCCATGCTGGTTGAGCAGGCGGGCGGCATCGCCTCCACCGGCAGGATGCGCATACTTGAGATCGAGCCGGCTGATGTGCATCAGCGTGTGCCGGTCGTGATGGGTTCGCGTGATGAGGTGCTCAGGGTGGAACGTTACCATCAGGATTACGACACTGGAAAAGACGAGAGCGGCAAGTCGCCGTTTTTCAGTGACCGATCTTTTTATATGTAGTGCAGGGAGGGGCTGACGATGTCAAAAAAATTTCCCGTGATTGCCATTACCGGCTCATCCGGCGCAGGCACAACGACGGTGATGAACAGTTTCCGCCATATCTTCCGGCGTGACGGTATCCGGGCGCAGGTCATAGAGGGAGACTCCATGCATCGCTATGAACGCAAGGCGATGGATGCCGAGCTGGAAAAATGCAGCAAGATACCCGGCAGTTATTTCAGCCATTTCAGTCCGTCGGCCAATCTGCTGCCGGAACTTGCCGATACTTTCCGCGTGTTTGGCGAGACCGGGCGCTGCAAGGTGCGCAAGTACATCCATACCGATGAAGAAGGCTTGCCCTACGGTCAGTCGGCGGGGACGCTGACACCTTGGCGTGACAGTGAGCCGGGTGCTGACGTGCTCTTCTATGAAGGGCTGCATGGTGGTTATGTCGGGCCGGAGGCCGATGTGGCCCGTCATGTCGACCTGCTGGTGGGGGTCGTGCCTATCATCAACCTGGAATGGATACAGAAGATGCACCGGGATCAGAAGATTCGCGGTTATTCGCCCGAGGCCGTGATCGATACCATCCTGCGTCGCATGCCGGATTACATTCACCATATCTGCCCGCAGTTTTCGCGCACCCATGTCAATTTCCAGCGCGTACCGACGGTGGATACCTCCAATCCGTTCATTGCCAAGGATATCCCGAGCCCGGATGAGAGCATGGTGGTGATTCGTTTCGCCAATCCGCGCGGTATCGATTTCCCCTATCTGCTGAACATGCTGCATGACTCCATGATGACGCGGCCGAACACGCTGGTCATCCCGGGCGGCAAAATGGGTCTGGCCATGCAGTTGATATTTACACCGATGATTCAGCGTTTGATGAATATGAGGGAATGATGATCAGACTGGTGATGTATGACCTGGATGGCACCTTGCTGGATACCGCCAGCGAGATCGCGGCGGCCGTCAATCTGACGCTGACCGAATTCGGGGCGGAAACAGTCGATGAATGTCGAGTTCGCGCATGGATAGGCTATGGTGCCGCCAAGCTGATCGAGGAAGCCTGGCGCACCATGAGCGCCGGTGCGCGTCTGGATGACGTGATGGCAACTTTCAGCAGGCACTATCGCGAGACCGTTGGCAAAAGCAGCCGGCCGTTTCCGCATGTGATGGAGACGCTGCAAAAAGTGAAAGCGCTTGGCATCAAGCAGGCCGTCATCACCAACAAGGAATCGTCATTCACGCAGCGCGTGCTGGAGAAGCACGGCATGACGGATTTATTCGACCTGGTCATCAGTGGCGACACGCTACCGGTCAGAAAGCCGGATCCGGCTGTGATCCGTCATTGTTTGCAGACGCTGCATGAAACAGCAGAACGCAGCCTGTATGTCGGTGATTCGGATATTGATGTGGCGACCGCCAAGGGCGCCGGTGTGATGTGCTGGGCCGTGCCTTATGGCTACAACTCTGGACGCGATATCCGGCAGGCAGGTGCGGACAGGCTGATCGATGACCTGCGTGCGGTACATGATTATCTGCAAGACAATATTGAATGTGAGGTTTGAATATGGCACTGATTTCACTGCGGCAATTGCTCGACCATGCAGCAGAACATCAATACGGATTGCCGGCGTTCAACGTCAACAACATGGAACAGATACAGGCCATCATGCAGGCGGCCGAGGAGGTTGATAGCCCGGTCATCCTGCAGGCGTCGGCCGGTGCGCGTGCCTATGCCGGCGAGACTTTTCTGCGCAAGCTGGTGGAGGCATGCATCGAGCGCTATCCGTATATTCCGATTTGCATGCATCAGGATCACGGCGCCTCGCTCGAGGTCTGCCAGGTGGCGATCCGCAGCGGATTTTCCAGCGTCATGATGGACGGTAGTCTGGAAAGCGATGCCAGAACCCCTTCCAGCTATGAGTACAACGTCAACATCACCCGGCGCGCGGTTGAACTGGCGCATTGCGTCGGCGTTTCGGTCGAAGGCGAGCTGGGTTGTCTGGGTTCCTTGGAGACTGGGCAGGCGGGCGAAGAGGATGGTAGCGGCGCGGTCGGGACGCTGGAGCATTCGCAACTGCTGACCGATCCGGACGAAGCGGCGGCTTTCGTCGAAGCGACGCAGGTCGATGCGCTGGCCATTGCCATCGGGACCAGTCACGGTGCTTATAAATTCAGCCGGCCGCCAACCGGCGATTTGTTGGCGATCGACCGTATTCGCGCAATCCATCAGCGCATCCCGAATACGCATCTGGTCATGCATGGTTCATCCAGTGTCGACCAGGAATGGCTGGAGATGATTCGCGAACACGGCGGGCAGATCAAGGAGACTTACGGCGTGCCGGTGTCGGAGATCGTCGAAGGCATACGCAATGGCGTGCGCAAGGTGAATATCGATACCGATATCCGGTTGGCGATGACCGCCGCCATGCGCAAGAAAATGCATGAAAGCCCGGATGAGTTTGATCCGCGCGCCTTCCTCAAAGTGGCGACGCAGGCAGCCAGGAGCGTTTGCAGGAATCGGTTCGAGGCCTTCGGCAGTGCCGGGCAGGCGTCAAAAATCAAGGTCATCCCGCTGGACGCCATGGCTGCGCGCTATGCCAGCGGCGAACTGGCCGCGTTGATCCGCTAGTTTTACGACTTGGGCCAGGCGAACATTAAGACCGCCATGAGACAGCCATTGGTCATCGGCAACTGGAAGATGCACGGCAATCTGGCCAAAAACCGGGTGCTGCTGACAGGTCTGGTCGACCGTTTGCGCGATCTGCAGCAGGTGGATATCGCCATCTGCCTGCCTTTCCCCTATTTGTATCAGGCGCAGCAAATGCTGGCGGGTACCAATATTCACTGGGGGGCACAGAACGTCAGTCAGTTTGACGAAGGTGCCTTCACCGGTTCCATCTCGGCGGAAATGGTGGCGGATTTCGGTTGCAGCTATGCCATCATCGGCCATTCGGAGCGGCGTGCCCTCAGTCATGAAAGCTACATGAGCGCTGCCAATCGCTTCAAGCAGTTGTTGAAGGTGGGCATTACGCCGGTGTTTTGCGTGGGGGAAACCTACGCGGAGCGTGAGGCAGGTCTCGCGGATACCGTGGTCAGTAAACAGATGCATGCGGTTCTGGATGACTTGGGCCCCGAGTGCTTGGGGTTGGCGGAAAAACTCAATGCCGTCTTTGCTTATGAGCCGGTCTGGGCGATCGGTACCGGCAAGAATGCGACCCCGGAGCAGGCGCAGAAGATGCATGGCTTCATGCGAAACCTGATCGCCGGGCGCAATCAGGACTTTGCCGCAAAGGCCAGAATACTCTACGGTGGCAGCGTTACACCGGGCAATGCCGCGGAGATATTTGCCATGCCGGATATTGACGGCGGATTGATCGGGCGCTGTTCGCTGGATGCCGAGGCATTCAGG
>DLMX01000124.1:367-924 GCA_002479405.1 Methylophilaceae bacterium UBA7525 | reverse complement strand
ATGCGAGGCGGCTGTTCGCAGCGAAGCCGCGCTGGTTCAGTCGGCCGGCTTGAAGACATAGAACAGATTCGGCTCGCTGACGATATAGACGCTGTTGTCGGGACCGATTGCGATACCTTCGGCTTGAGGAACATTTTTCTGCAAGCCATTGAATCCTCGCCATAAAGCCAGCGCGCTGACGGCACGACCTTCGAAGTCATATTCGACGGCCATCCGCGATTCGTCGCTAAGCAGAATCAGATGTCCGCTTTCATCGTGATAGGTGATGGAGGAGAAATCACGCAGCTTGATATTGCTGAACTTGTGTGGAGTGATGCTGGAAACGTTCAGGTTCGGTTGCTGGCCGTCGCCATCGACGAAGCCGGTGATTTCGAAGATGCTCAGGGGGTTGCGCTCCTTGACAACCAGCAGGCGCCGGTTTTTATCATCCCACGAAACGCCTTCAAAATCCTTGTTGCTACCATTCGACGTAATGCCCAGGCTGAGCTGCGGCGCGCCGGTGACGTCGATCACACCGCTGTCTGCGCTGATCTCGAGCAGCAGCAGTCGCTGGTCTT
>DLMX01000124.1:0-242 GCA_002479405.1 Methylophilaceae bacterium UBA7525 | reverse complement strand
TTCGTCCGCAATTACATAGCGATTGCCTTCGACATGGCTGATACCTTCCATGTCCTTGACTCCGCGTACTTCGATCTTGCGTAGCAGCCTGCCCTCGAGGTCGAGTTCGACGATCAGCGGTTGTCCGTTCAGAACCGAAAACAGTGTGTTGGTTTCGGTGTTGTAGGTCAGGCCGGAGAGGTCGTCATCGATACCTGTGATCTTTCTGGCCTCGATGGAGACCCGGTACTGGTCGAGATAGA
>DLMX01000103.1 GCA_002479405.1 Methylophilaceae bacterium UBA7525 | reverse complement strand
ATCCAGTTGGCCTGCATGGTCTTCACGCGTTCCGGCCAGCCCGGCAGTTTGTCGAGGTCGTCCAGCAGTTGCTGGGCGTAGCCGGTGATGTTGAGGTAGTAGCCGGGGATCTCGCGTTTTTCCACCAGTGCGCCGGTGCGCCAGCCGCGGCCGTCGATCACCTGCTCGTTGGCCAGCACGGTCTGGTCGACCGGGTCCCAGTTCACCACCTGGGTCTTCTTGTAGGCGATGCCTTTTTCCAGCATGCGCAGGAACAGCCACTGGTTCCACTTGTAGTACTCGGGCTGGCAGGTCGCCAGTTCGCGGCTCCAGTCGATGGCGAAACCCAGCGACTTCAGCTGCTTCTTCATGTAGGCGATGTTGTCGTAGGTCCACTGTGCCGGCGGCACCTTGTTCTGGATGGCGGCGTTCTCGGCCGGCAGGCCGAATGCATCCCAGCCCATGGGCTGCAGCACGTTGTAACCCTTCATTCGGTGGTAGCGCGACAGTACGTCGCCGATGGTGTAGTTGCGCACATGCCCCATGTGCAGCTTGCCGCTTGGGTAGGGGAACATGGAGAGGCAATAGTATTTGGGTTTCGACTTATCCGGCTCGGCGCGGAAAGTCTTGCTGCTTTCCCATTGTTGTTGCGTGGATTGTTCGATTTCGCGGAATGGATACTGCTGTTGCATGAGGGTTCGGATTCTTGAATTTGAGATATCCGGATTATACCTCGAAGGCGGTCGGCTTGCGTCCGGCACCGCAGTCGGCAAGCGCAGGTTTGCGGACGGATTCAGGGAGTGGTCGGCTGATTGTGTTCCGGTAGTACGACAAAGGTGAATTTTTCCACACCGGCCCGGCGGATCTGCACCATGGCGCGGGCGACCTCGCGATAGGCTACCGCTTCATCCGCCAGAATCTCGACACGCAATTGGCCGCCGACATTGTGTTTCCGTAGTTCAGCCTCCAGGGCGTTCGGAGCTATCTTCTCCTGATTGAGAGACAGTTCGCCATTGGCGGCGATGCTGACCCGCATGTCGCTGACTTTTTGACTGGCATCGGTCGGTGCGGTTTTAGGCAGGTTGACGGTGATGACATTGGTCAGCAGCGGAATGCTGACAATGAACACCACGAGGATGGTAAAAATGACATCTACCAGCGGTGTCAGGTTGATTTCGCTGATGGCATTGGATTCTGAATCAGAGTCGAACTGGGACATGGCTCAGATCCTGAAGCCGGAACGTATGGCAAGGTGCTGCAGCATTTCACAAAAGCGTTCCATATCCATCATGGCCACGCGGATGCGGCGTACGAAGAAGTTGTGGCCGAGCAGCGCCGGCACGGCGACGATGATACCGACGGCGGTTGTGATCAGCGCATCCCCGATGGGGCCGGCGACAATGTCGAGACCGGCCGAGCTGAAGGTGGAAATGGCTTTCAGCAGGTTCATGATGCTCCATACCGTACCCAGCAGCCCCAGAATCGTCGAGATGGAGCCGATGCTGGCCAAGGCTGAGAGACCCGCTTCCAGTTTTATCTGAATCGATCGGCGCTCCTGATTGAGGGTGTGGCGCAGCATATCACCGCGTTCCTGCGAGTCCAGAGAAGGTTCATTGGCAAAGGTCTCCATTTCCCTGACCAAGGCATCAGCCAGTACACTCAGGTTGCCGCTGGAGGTTCTGACCAGTTGTGGTAATTCGCCGGTATTCTTCACTCTGGAAAAGCGGTCAAAAAAATGGCGGTTGGCTCGTCTCTGGCGTGTGAAGACAATGGCCTTTACCAGTAGTATGGTCCAGGTAAGCACGGAAAAAGCTGCTAACAGCCAGAGGATGATGTGAATGACATAGGGTAGGGTCGGCATTTCAAATTCCTGATGGATATTTGTTTGTATGGAATTTTCCGCATTCTGTCAGGCCCACTGATATGTTCTGCCAGAGTTTATCGTCACTTGCAACAGTGGCTGGCACTGGCTGCATGGTAACTGCGGCGGTCAGCCAAAATCAAGCGCAGCAAGTAATACGGGAGGTTCTCTGGCCGATGTTTCAACTTAATCCCGGCTACCGAAGTTCTCGTCATGTGGGCGGAACAGCAGATTCAGTTCACGCAGTTCCGCGAACGCTGCAGAATCGCTTGGCACCGGCAGTGGTAGCGACTGTAATATGGCGCGTTCGATAGCATCATCGCAACTCGCAATGCCGCTGCTCCTGAGCAGTTTTGGCGCGCCTTCCAGATACCCATCCGGACGCAGAATAATGGTGAACTCGATTTCAGGCCGGCCACCCCGACATAAAGCCCGGTTGACGTTTTTCTGTATCTTGGTTGCAATCATGGCAATGTAACTGCCTATCGCGCTACCGCCGCCTGTGCCATAACCATACAATCCGTTTTGGCTGCTGCCTCTACTGCCCGCCACCCCTGTTCCACTGCCGCTGCCATAAGAACCTTTCAGATCCTCCTGCAGAATGAAGCGCTGGAATTGACGTAGGCGGTCGTTGATCGGGTTTTTTCTGGCGGACTTCGGCGGTGCAGGTTTTGCTTTTTTCTTGATCTGATCGTTGCTTGCATCTTTTGCCGGAACAGACTCCTCTGCCGTGGTCAGGTGTCTGATCTCGTCGGTATCATCCGGCAATTCATCGACAGCCGCGGCGGAACCTGCCCCGGCCCTCGGCGCGCCTGCGGAGCCATCAAGAGGTGCCAGGAATTCCATCGAGGCATCAATCCGAATGATGCGTCGAACAGGTTCCGGCTGTTGCGAAGGCAGCAATTCC
This sequence comes from Methylophilaceae bacterium UBA7525, assembly GCA_002479405.1. Taxonomy (GTDB): domain Bacteria; phylum Pseudomonadota; class Gammaproteobacteria; order Burkholderiales; family Methylophilaceae; genus UBA6140. Next base: position 24,222 of record DLMX01000103.1, on the reverse strand, counting down.
AGCACGGCAAAATGGACCACCAGTGATGCAAGGAGGGCGGCTACAAAGGTCGATTTTTCCGACAGGTCTTGCCCGAAGGGATAGAAAGTAGTGATCGCACGCCTCCTGTTTCAACTGAGCGCTGAAGAGCCTTGATTATACCTTGAAGGCTAGCTGGCGTATTCCGGCTGCAGGTGCGCCCGACGAGGCGTTGTGGTCTATTGGGCACTTTCAGTTTGCCGGGCACTGGCGAGTCTGGTGCATAAAAAAAGCATCCCGCAGGATGCTTTTTTTGTCTGGAAAGTACAGAAAGACTTATTCGCCGATCTGCCAAACCACTTCTTCTGCATTGCTCAGTTTGCCGGTGATGGCGTCGACTTCAACTTCCAGCAACTTGCCGTCAGCTGTCCTGATATCGAATTCGTAGGCAATGCTGCCATCGGATTCTACTTCATACTCGATCTTCATGACTGCGCCGGGGTGCTTTGCCAAAGCGGTTTTCAGGGCAGTATCCAAGCTGATCTTGGCTTTGGAAGTGAAAGCCGGGTCATCAGCGGCGACTTCGCCTTCGGTTTCGAGGATTTTGCCGGTCTTGGCGTCGCATTCGACTTCCCATTGCTTGCCGTCATTGGCGTCGATGTCGATTTCGTACTGCGCTTTGCCTTCTTCGATCTCGGCGCGAATGGACGTCAGTTTGCCTGGAAATTTGGCTTGTGCAGCAGCGACGCAATTGTCGATGGCATTTTTGTTGTGTTTGTCGGCGTAAGCGACCGGTGCAATAAACATTGCTGCCACAGCAATGGCAATCAGATTTTTGTTCATGATGAACTCCTTATTGGTGATGGGAAATTTGGTTGGATTCGGTTGTGAATTATAAGCCAATGACGCCTTAAAGTAAACGTAAGCTATTGATTATATTGAAATATGGCTATATATAACCAACTTCAAGCATAAGTGGCTGTATATAACCACTTTGGGTGGGAATCCGGTCCGCGGGTTAGGTTTTTATCGAACGGAATTGGGAATCTGTGGTGATGCCGGTGCATATAAAATGATTAAAGGGGGAGACAAGGCAACAAAAAAGCCCTTGTCGGGCTTTTTTGTGGATGAATTGACTGAATCAAAGGTCAGGCGAGGGCTTCATAAATCTGTTTTTTGATGTCTTCGACTGCGCCTATGCCGGCAATTCTGACGTATTTGGGCGCTTTTTCGCTACTTTTTGCCCAATCGGAATAATAGCTGACCAGCGGTTTGGTCTGGCTGTGATACACCTCCAGACGCTTCATGACGGTTTCCTCCTTGTCATCATCGCGCTGCACCAGGTCTTCGCCGGTCACGTCATCCTTGCCCGCAACTTTTGGCGGGTTGAATACGACGTGATAAGTGCGGCCGGAGGCGAGATGCATGCGGCGGCCACTCATGCGCTTGATAATTTCTTCATCCGGTACGTCGATTTCAACGACATAGTCGATGTCGACGCCAGCCTGTTTCATGGCTTCGGCCTGCGGAATGGTGCGCGGGAAGCCATCGAACAGAAAACCGTCCTTGCAGTCTGCATCCTTGATACGCTCCTTGATCATGCCGATGATGACTTCATCCGGTACCAGGCCGCCTGCGTCCATGAATTTCTTGGCTTCCAGGCCAAGAGTAGTGCCAGCCTTGACAGCCGCACGCAGCATGTCGCCGGTGGAGATCTGCGGAATGTTGAATTTTTCTTTGATGTATGTGGCCTGGGTGCCTTTGCCGGCCCCTGGTGCGCCTAATAGTATGAGTCTCATATAAAGCTCTCCCTTCTGAAGGGGAGGATTATATCAGGCGAGGCTGGTATCAGGCGCTTCGGCGTGACAGGTAGTTGGCGATGTCGACAAATGCCGGAACGGGAAGGTTTTCCGCACGTAATTGCGAATCCAGTCCGAGTGCGGTGAATCCGGCATCATCGAGCAAGCCCTTGAGCGTGTTGCGTAAGGTCTTGCGCCGTTGACCGAATGCCGATTGCACGACACTTGCGAACAAGGTTTCATCCGCGGCCGGGTATGGTGGCTTGGCATAGGGCACCGCGCGGACGAATGCCGATTCGACTTTTGGCGGCGGGTCGAACGCCTCCGGCGGCACGGTCAGCAGGTATTCCATTTGCAGACGGTATTGCAGCATGACCGACAGGCGTCCGTATGCAGGCGTGGATGGGGCAGCGACCATGCGCTCGACGACTTCCTTCTGTAGCATGAAGTGCATGTCGGTAATGGCATCGACATTATCGAGCAGGTGAAACAGGATGGGAGTCGAGATGTTGTATGGCAGGTTGCCGACAACCCTGATCCGTTGTAAACCGGAGCCACTTGCGTTTTTGCCGGTTTCTTGCCCCTTGCTTGCCGTCTCCGTATTTCCAGCGGGTTCCATCAGACTGCCAAAATCGAATTTCAGCGCGTCTATATTGTGGATGCTGATCTTCTCAGCCGGGTAGTGGCTTTGCATCCAGCTGACGATATCCCGGTCCAGTTCGACTACATGCAGGTGTTTCAACCTTGCCAGCAATGGCTGCGTCATTGCCCCCAGCCCCGGCCCGATTTCCACCATGAGGTCATCTGATTGCGGATTGATGGCCTCGATCAGGCTGTTGATGATGGCGCGGTCGGTCAGAAAATTCTGGCCGAAGCGTTTTTTTGGGATATGTCTCATTGGTGTTTGCTGGAAGCTTTATGCGTGAGTTCGATGGCGAGCTCGATGGCGGCAAGCAGGCTGCCTATCTCGATATTGCCCTTGCCGGCCAGATGCAGCGCCGTGCCGTGATCTACCGAGGTGCGGATGATGGGCAGCCCAAGCGTGACGTTGACGCCGCCGCCGAAGCTGGCATGTTTAAGCACAGGCAGGCCCTGATCGTGATACATGGCCAGTACGCAGTCTGCGTCTTGCAGGTGGCGCGGCGTGAACAAGGTATCCGCAGGCAGCGGTCCGATCAGGTTCATGCCTTCCAGCCTTAATTTTTCCAGTACAGGGGTGATGACCCTTATTTCTTCCATGCCAAGATAACCGTCTTCGCCGGCATGTGGGTTGAGGCCTGCCACCAGGATGCGTGGTCCGGCTATACCGAATTTCTGCACAAGGTCATGATGCAGTATGCGGATGGTGGTTTCCAGACTTTCTTTGGTAATAGCCTGGCTCACATCTTTCAAAGGCAGGTGGGTAGTAGCCAGCGCGACTCTGAGTCCGCCGCCGACCAGCATCATGACCACCTGTTCGGTCTTGGTGTGTTCTGCGAGAAATTCCGTGTGTCCGGTGAACGGGATTTTTGCCTGGTTGATGATGCCTTTATGCACCGGTGCGGTGACCATGGCATCAAAGCGGCCATGCAGGCAGCCTTCCAGTGCGGTGCTTAGTGTGTCGAGCACATACTGGCTGTTGGCACAATTCAGTTTGCCGGGGATTACTATTTGCGATGTGGCCTGGTGCAATACTTGCAGGGTGCCGTTGCCCTGGTGAATCGACCCCTGGGAGCGTTTGATCTGCAAATCCAGACCGAGTGCCTTTGCACGCTGCTGTAGCATGATCTCATCGGCAATGACGATGATTTCAGCCTGTATGGGACGATGCGCCAGCATGACGCAAAGATCAGGGCCTATACCGGCCGGTTCTCCTGCAGTGAGCGCGATGCGGGGGAGGGCGTTGTTCAAGGGATGGGTCTGCTTCCTGTGACGGCCGGTTTAATACTTGTCTTCCAGATGCAACTCGACATAGGCGCGGTCACGCAGTTCACGCACCCAGTCGGCGTAGGCTTCTTCTGCCTTGCGCGCACGGATTTCCTGACGCGCCTTGAATCTGGCAGCTTCCTGCGTCATGTCTTGTTTGCGGCGTTCCTGTACCTGGATGATATGGTAGCCGAACGGTGTACGTACCGGTTCGCTGATCTCACCGGGTGCCAGCTGGTTCATGGCCTGTTCGAATTGCGGCACGGTGTCGCCAGGATTGACCCAGCCCAGGTCGCCACCGCTGTTGGCGGAAGCGTCTTCCGAATATTGTCGTGCGAGTTCGGCAAAATCGCCGCCATTGTCCAGGCGTTCCTTGATCATGAGCATTCTTTGCTGGGCATCACTTTCGGAGACGATCTCGCTCAGCTTGACCAGAATATGGCGCAGCCTGGTCTGCTCAACGACCAGAGGGGAAGTTCCGCCGCGCCTGTCCGTCATCTTGAGGATATGGAAGCCGTTAGGACTGCGCAGTATCTGGCTCAACTCACCCGGTTGCAGTGGTTTGAGCGCTTCATTGAATAGTTCGGGGATCTGGGTCGAGGTTTTCCAGCCGAGATTGCCGCCCTCCAGTGCATTCGGCGCATCCGAGAAGCTGGCTGACACTTCTGCAAAGTTGGCGCCATCCTGAAGCTGTTTCAATGCATGTTCGGCTTTTTCGCGCAGTTTCTGAAGTTCCTCCGGCGAGCCTTCCTCCGGTGTTCGGATCAGAATATGGGAAATCTCGAATTCATCCTGGATATCACCGCGTGCGGATTGCGTGGTCAGGAAATTATCGATCTCCGCTTCGGTGACATTGACCCGATTTTCCACTTCGCGCTCGCGCAGTCTGGCGATGATGATTTCGTTGCGGATGTCTTCACGGAATTTGCGATAGCTGATGCCCTCCTGTTCGAGTGCGGCACGAAACTCCGGAACGCTCAGCCTGTTTTGTTCGGCGATGCGCTCCACGGTCTTGTCGAGTTGCGTATCGTCGACACGTACACCAGTCTGCGCGGCATATTGCAGCAATAGCCGGTCATTGATCAGGCGCTCCAGAATCTGCTTTTGCAGCACATCTGTCGGCGGCATGTTGCCGCCCTGCTTTTCCAGTTGGCCGCGCACCGTCTGTATGCGGTCGATCAGCTCGTTCTCTGTAATAACAACCTGGTCGACAACGGCCACAATACGGTCGATTTTTCTGATCTCGCCGTCTTCTGCCCGAGCCAGGTTGGCATTCAGGCTGGAGCTGACTAGGCAAAGGAGAAGGATGAAACGGAACAAGGATAGCTTCATGGAAAATTACTCATTAATTGGATCGTAAGTGTTGGTGATTTCACCGCTTGGACTGTAGCCGGGGATGCTGCGTTCCAGCAATCGCATCGGGTTGGAGCCGATTGAGGTCAAGCCGCCAAGTTCGAGTTGGAAGTAGAGTGCATAGTTTGCCTCGGCCGTTGCCGTCGAAACCCGTTGCAGGACAGAACGCGCCTGCCAGCAACCGGCGTTGTACTCGATACCGGCCAGACCTTCAATCGGCTGATTTTCCGAGATGGAATAATTCCAGCGCCCCATGCTGTACCAGCCGCCACCCAGCGGCCACTGCCCGGAAATGTTGATCTGCTCCAGATCTTCAACGCATTCGTCGTTGAAATCGCAAAGTGACTGCCTCAGCAGGCCACCCTCACTGTAGCGGTAACTGAGGTTGAGCACCTTGCCGGGTTCCGGATTATAGCGGGCGCCTATGTTGGATTTGACCGTGGTGGAGCGGCCGGTATTGTACTGCCAGCCGGCATCGACGTTCCAGTTGTTGACCAATTTTGCCGTGACGGCTGCGACGATGTCGGAGCTGTTGTCGGTTCTTGGTGGAGTGTCAGGTGACAGGGCAACTTTCTGGTCAGAGAAATAGAAGCGCTGACCGATCATGGCAGCGAGACGTTGCTGGCCGGTGTTGGCGTCGATCATGCGAGTGGTCAGTGCCAGACTGATCTGGTTGGCATCATTTACGCGGTCATTGCCCCTGAACTGGTTTTCCAGAAACAGCGAGCCGAGGTTGAGATCGCCTTCGCTGGTATCAAATACCGGGTACATGGATTGATCCTTGTACGGGATATAGACGTAAAACAGCCGGGGTTCCAGTGTCTGTGTATAGCGATTGTTGACCACCCTGACGTCGCGATCGAAGTAGAGGCCGCTGTCCAGGCTGAAGATGGGCAGGGTGCGATCCTGCGCATCATAGCTGCCGGGGATGCCGCCATCTATAAAGTTTTCGTTATCCAGATCATAGCTGGTGTAATGCACGCCGAACTTGGGCGTGATGTAGCCGTATGGCCTTTCGAACGGCACACTGACGCTTGGGTTCAGGGTAAAGCGGTTGCCGGTGACATCGCGTCGGGTGATGGTTGGCGCATCCCTGTCTCTGTTGCGATCGAAACTGACCCACTGGGTATAGAGGTCCGTTCTAATCAGGTCCCAGTCCTTGTCTCCGGTCAGGGTCAGTTCAGGCAGCTTTTTATATGGTCCGATGGAGTCGTTCAGGGTTTGATATCTTTGCACCAGACCTCTGAAATTCCAGACTTCATCCCTGTAGTTGAGATAGGCGCGTTGCAGAAGATTGACGCGACTGGTGGCAGTGATGCGTGTGTCGAGCTCGGAAAAGTATTCATCATCCGAGACTTTTTCATAGTTGTAGCCTGCTGACCAGCCATTACCCAAGCTATGTCGGTGCGTTAGGTTTACGTAATACCTGTCCTCCCCACTGATGCTGTCGGATGGGAGGTATTCTGCGTTGTTGACGCCGGAAAAGCTTTCATCGAGATAACGGAGTTCGCCCTGCAACTGGACTCCGCGTTTACTTAGCGCACGAACGCCCAAGGTGGCGTCCATCTCGGGCGCGATGTTCCAGTAATACGGAACCTGAACCTCAAAACCGCTGCGGCTTGTGGTGCCGATGGTCGGCGACAGAAAGCCGGATTTTCGCTGGTTCAAATAGGAAAAATCTATCCATGGAGTATAGAGTATAGGCGTACCCATGAACTCGACCCGTGCATTCCATGCGGTTGCCCTTTTGGTGTAAGTGTCGATCTCAAGATCGCTGGCCTTGATGTACCAGTCATCCTGATCTACTTCGCAGGTGGTGTAACGTGCGGACTTGAGTACTTTTTTGTGTTCCCCTTCAAAGAGTGCAACTTTTGCATCACCTCTTGATTTTGTCTGCTCCTTTCTTGAAGTCGATTCATGAGTTGCTAGATTTTCGATTTCATCTGAGAGCAGATCGTTAACGTTGCCAGACGACAACCGATCTTCGTCCAGAAAATTCCGGTCGAGTAAATTGCTGGTGCTTGCGGTGCTGATTTGCGGGATAGCAATCATCCGGGTTTCCAGTTCGAATGATGGCTGTTGCATTTCGCCTACCGTGTCGTATAGATGCATCCTGAGCTCCGGGCCCCAAACCTTGAGTCCGTCAAACTCAATACGAGTATTGCCGACCACATGCAACTCATCATTCAGAATATCGTATTCAATCTTGTCCCCGTAAATGGACTGGCCTTCCTTCTTGATCGAGGCGTTGCCGAATGAGCGCATTTTGCGTTCCAGGTAAAAATCCATTTTGTCGCCTTCGACGACTATGGTGCCGGGTTCGGGCTGTGTTTCCTCCGTTGTTTCGTCCGGCACATACGGCAGTTGCAGACGGTGCTCCAGTTTGAGGCTGGGGCTGCGGTCTGCAGACAATGCGGTATGGGATGGCGGCTGTTCTGAAGTGGCGGTGTGATCAGCGGGAATCAGTTCGCTCTGAATCCGGTTCAGCGTGTTATTCTCGAATTCCAGTGTTACCCGGCGTTGCTCGATGAGCTGGCCTTCATGCCATTTTTGATAGGTATAGTCCCAGCGGTCAACCTGATTCTCGTTTTCCGTCAACGGCTTGCCCATGATGGCCAGCACCTGGGCCTTGGTGACGCCCGGCCGTAACTGCATCATCATTGTAGAAGTTACCACACCATCTTGCCGCATATCCATCGCGAACAGTGATGCATTCGCCACTAGCATCAGGACAGCGGCGAGCGCGATAAGATTGGTTTTGAGCATTGTTTTACGAGATGGGGAGCTAGGATTTTTTGTCAGTGATAAAATCGCACAAATCGCGTCTTTAGGCAATCCATAAATACGTGCCGGCATCAGTTCCATGCCGAAACATCAATAATTTGAGATTTTGAAAGTCGAACATTGCATGTTGCAAACAACAGATAGAAAAGCGGCATTGCAGCATTGGTTGCATCAGGCACTGCCGAAAGAAGACTTTAGTCTGACTACCGCTTCTGCCGATGCCAGCTTCCGGCGCTATTTTCGCGTCCATCTGCCTGATCGAACCCTGATTGCAATGGACGCGCCACCGCCGCAGGAGGATTGCCGTCCGTTTGTGCATGCTGCCGAGATATTGCTGGACGCGGGCCTGAATGTACCTTGCATACTGGCTCAAGACCTTGAGCAGGGTTTTTTGCTGCTCAGTGATTTGGGTGATGAGACTTATTTGAGCGCGCTCAACGAAGCGACAGCCGATGAACTCTACCGGGATGCTATCGCGGCGCTGATCAAGATGCAGATGGCCAGTCGTCCGGGAGTTTTTGCACCTTATGACGAGGCATTGCTGACGAGGGAGATGCAGTTGTTTCCGGACTGGTATGTTGCCAGACATCTCGCCATTACGCTTGCCGATGTGGACCAGCAGATATTGCAGCATGCCTTTGCCGAATTGAATCGCAATATCCTGGCGCAGACGCAGGTTTATGTGCATCGCGATTACCATTCACGCAATTTGATGGTTTGCCGCGGTGGCGAGCACAGTAATCCCGGTGTGCTGGATTTTCAGGATGCGGTCTACGGCCCCATCACCTACGATCTGGTTTCCCTGTTCAAGGATGCCTATATCGCCTGGGATGAGGAGCGTGTGCTCGACTGGACGGTGCGCTACTGGCAGGCGGCGAGGCAGGCCGGGTTGTCGGTGCCGCAGGATTTTGCCGACTTCTATCGTGATTTCGAGTGGATGGGGGTGCAGCGCCATATCAAGATTCTCGGCATTTTCGCCCGGCTCTACCATCGCGATGGCAAGGATGGCTATCTGAAGGACATGCCGCTGGTGATGGATTATCTGCGTCGGGCTTGTGCCAGGTATGTCGAGCTCAGGCCCTTGCTGAGACTGCTGGACAGGATCGAGAAAAACCAGCCGCAGGTCGGGTACACATTTTGAAAGCCATGATTCTGGCTGCCGGCCGCGGCGAGCGCATGCGGCCATTGACCGACCATACACCCAAGCCGCTGCTCGAAGTGCGCGGCAAGCCGCTGATAGTCTGGCATCTTGAGCGATTGGTAGTCGCGGGATTCCATGAGGTCGTGATCAACCATGCGCATCTGGGGAAGCAGATTGAAGAAGCCTTGGGGAACGGCCGCCAATGGGGCTTGTCCATTACTTATTCTCCGGAAACGGTCGCGCTGGAAACGGCAGGTGGTATTGTCAAGGCTCTGCCGCTGTTGGGTGATGCGCCTTTTCTGGTGGTGAATGCCGATGTTTACACGGATATCGATTTTGCCAGCCTGAAAAATGTGCTTGGTGGCCACCGATTGGCGCATCTGGTCTTGATCGACAACCCGCCGCAGCATCCGCAAGGGGATTTTGCCCTCGATGATGAAACGGTCCGCGTGGAAGGCGAGGTGATGCTGACATTTTCCGGTGTCGCCGTTTATGCCCCCCGTTTGTTTGCTGGCCTGCCTGTTGATGTACCGGAAAAACTGGCACCGTTACTGAGGCAGGCGATCGAGAAGGGTGAAGTCAGTGGTGAGCATCATCATGGAATCTGGCATGATGTCGGCACACCGCAACGCCTCGAGGCATTGAATGCAGGCGAATTGAATTGAAACTGAAGGTCCAGCATGTCTGAAGTGAACCATTTTCTTGAACGCAGAAATGCCTTGATGCAATCGATGCCGGCAGGGGTGGCGATCATTCCTACGGCACCAGAGGCGATGCGCAATCGAGACAGCCATTATCCTTACCGATGCGACAGTTATTTCTACTATCTGACCGGATTTGCCGAACCGGAGGCGGTTCTGCTGTTGATAGCCGGTAACGAGCCAAAAAGTGTGCTTTTCTGTCGCGACAAGGATCTGGAACGGGAGATTTGGGACGGTTTTCGTCATGGCCCGGATGGCGCCCGCGAACGGTTCGGTTTCGATGAGGCTTATTCCATCACGCGTTTGGATGAACTGGTTCCGGGATTCATGGCCAATCAACCCCGGCTGTTTTACAGTTTTGGTGCTGATGCGCATTGGGATGGCCGAATTGCGGGCTGGTTGAACCAGGTTCGCGCACAAGGACGCAGTGGTGTCAGTGCGCCGGCCGAGATGGCCGATCCGCGTGTGCTGCTTGACGAAATGCGCCTGTTCAAATCAGGCGTGGAACAGGCGGTTATGCGGGGTGCCGCGGATATTTCGGTTGAGGCTCATAAACATGCCATGCAGACTGCCAGGCCAGGCATGATGGAGTACGAAATTGAGGCTGCCTTGCTGCATCAGTTTTACCGGCATGGCAGCCGCTCGCCGGCTTACACCTCGATAGTCGCCGGCGGCGCCAATGCCTGTGTGCTGCATTATGTGGAGAATAATCAGCGTTTGCATGATGGCGATCTGCTGCTGATCGATGCCGGTTGTGAGCTCGAGTGCTATGCCTCGGACATTACCCGTACTTTCCCGGTCAACGGTCGATTCAGTGCGGCGCAAAAGGATATCTATGAATTGGTGCTGGCCGCACAGCAGGCCGCGATTGCCAGGATATGCCCCGGCAGTCACTGGAATGAACCGCATGAGGCTGCACTGGATGTGCTGATTCGCGGCTTTATCGACTATGGTTTGTGTAAAGGGAGTCATGATTCCGTTCTTGAATCGGGCGATTACCGGCGGTTTTACATGCATCGCACCGGTCACTGGCTGGGGCTGGATGTGCATGATGCCGGCGAATACAAACAGGCGGATGGCCGTTGGCGTGCGCTGCAGCCCGGCATGACGCTGACAGTGGAGCCAGGCTGTTATATTCGACCGGCAGACGATGTGCCAAGGGCGTTCTGGAATATCGGCGTGCGTATCGAGGACGATGCGCTGGTGACTGCAAATGGTTGCGAGATCATGACTGCCGGTGCCCCAAAAACCGTGGCGGAGATTGAAAACTTCATGGCGGCAGCAAAGTGAATACGGTGACGGAAAAGTCTGCAGCAGGCATCGTCATCATCGGCGCCGGTCCGGTAGGAGCAACACTGTCTCTGGCGCTTGCTGCCAAGGGCATCCCATCGACACTATTGGAGGCGAGGCCGCAAGGGGCTTCTCATCAGGATCAGCGGGCGCTGGCCTTGTCCTATGGTACCAGGGTGATACTGCAGCGACTGGGTATATGGCAGGACATTGCAGCCGAAGCGACAGCCATCAACACCATTCATATTTCGCAGCGTGGAAGTCTGGGGCGCAGCCTGCTGAAAGCGGAAGACCAGCATCAGGAGGCACTTGGGTATGTTGTTTCCTATGGTGCATTGACCCGGGCGCTTGATCATGCACTTTCGAATCAGCCCGACATCAAGGCGCTTTATGGCGCTGAAGTGCATCATGTCAATCCGGACATGGCTGCCAGTTATGTGACATTCATCCATGCGGCTGCGACGCATGAACTCGCATGCGAGTTGGCGGTACTCGCGGATGGCGGCAGAACGCCTGGTGATATAGCCGGCTTGCAGCGCGAGATCAAGGAGTACGGGCATGATGCGCTGGTGACCAAGGTCAGGGCGGAGATGCCGCATAATCATATCGCCTATGAACGGTTCACGTCGGCAGGCCCCATGGCCTTACTGCCAAATGGCGAGCATGATTTCTCCATGGTCTGGACCGGTGAAAAACAGGAAATCGAACAGATCATGACGCTGGATGATGCGTCTTTTCTTAATGCCTTGCATGCGCATTTCGGCGATCGCGTCGGGCGCTTTCTCAGTGTCGGCAAACGGTTGAGTTTTCCGCTCCGCTTGTCTCGTCTGCATCCGGTCGTGTTGCCGCATTTTGCCGTGATTGGCAATGCTGCCCAGACCATGCATCCTGTCGCTGGACAGGGTTTCAATGTCGGACTGCGTGATGCTTGGGAACTGAGTGATCACTTGGCCAAGTTTGAGCCGACCGCATGGGGTGCCCCCGAGACCTTGAGCGGCTATGCAGCGAGCCGGCTACGGGATACGAAGCGAGGTCTGTTGTTTACGGATTTTCTGGTGAAGATCTTCTCGAACGATATTGTGGGCGTGTCAGGTTTGCGTTCGGCGGGGCTGGGAATGCTGGATGTGGTCAAGCCGGCCAAACGATTTCTGATCAACAAAATGAGTTTTGGCGCACGTGGATAAGCTGAATTCCCACGATTTCGATGTGCTCGTCGTCGGTGGCGGGCTGGTTGGCATGTCCTGCGCGCTGGCGCTCAATAGACAGGGTTTGTCAGTCGGGCTGCTGGAGAGCAAGCCCGGCGCTGAAACGCCACAATCATCTATTTCCGGGCAGGACTGGGATAGCCGCATTTATGCCATCAGCCCGGCCAATGCCGAGTGGCTTGCGTCCATGGGCGTTTGGCAGCATGTAGCTGCCGGACGCATCTGTCCGATAGCGCAGATGCAGATTTTTGGCGATGCTCACGGCAGTCATTTGCAGTTTGATGCGAGTGAAGCCTGTATCGACAGCCTCGGGTTCATTATTGAGAGTCGGCAGCTTGAACAGGCTTTGATGACAGCCCTGATAAATTCCAATGTCAGCCTGATGATCGGAGTTGCGCCGCAGGCAGCGGTGTTTTCGGAAAATCATTCCGAAATACGGCTTGCGGATCAATGCATCCTGAAGGCCCGTCTACTGGTTGCGGCAGACGGTGCGAATTCCTGGTTGCGTGAACAGGCCGGTATTGCAATCAGCACTTATGATTACCACCAAATGGGCGTGGTCGCTAATTTCGAGACGGAATTGCCGCATCATAACGTGGCCTATCAGTGGTTTGGCGATGATGGAATACTGGCCTGGCTGCCTTTGCCCGGAAACCGTATATCCATGGTCTGGTCTGCCCATGAAAAATTTGCAAGGGATGTGCTGGAACTTCAGGCGGAAGCGTTGTCCGAAAGGGTAAGCAGACAAGGGAACATGGAGCTGGGAGCGCTGAAGCTGTTGACCGGTGCGCGCGCATTCCCCTTGCGGCAGCAGACAGCTGCAACATTGGTCAAGCCGATGCTGGCACTGGTAGGAGATGCGGCACACACGGTACATCCGCTTGCCGGGCAGGGGGTGAACCTCGGTTTCCGTGATGTCAAAGGTTTGGTTGAAACCCTGCATGCACGGGGTCAACACCAGTCCTGCGGCGATCTGTTGCTGTTGCGTCGCTATGAAAGGGCGCGCAAGCTCGATTTGCTGGAAATGCAGTGCGTCACCAAGGGGCTTTCCGGTTTGTTCTCGCATTCCGGTACGGTTGTGAAGAAATTAAGGAACTGGGGCTTGGGTCTGACCGACAGGCAGGCAACAGTGAAGAAATACCTGATGAATCAGGCGATACGTTAAATCATCATTAATCTGGGATATTAAAATGTTAAAAAATCTGTTGGGCCTGTTCGTCGGCACTTTTCTGATCAGCTGCGCCTATGCGGACGATGAGGCTCTTAAAAAGGCGATCGAGTCTGCTTATCCGGACATTCAGGTGGATAGCATCAAAAAGACACAGTATGGTGGTTTGTACGAAGTATTCATTGGCGGACAGATTGTGTATACCGATGAAAAATTTACGTTCCTGATTGCAGAAGGGCGTCTGATAGACGCGAAAACCAAACGCAATGTGACCGGCGAGCGTATGGAGGAGTTGACAAGAGTCGATTTCTCCAAGCTGCCACTGGATAAGGCAATCAAGGTCGTCAGGGGTAACGGCAGCCGAAAACTTGTCGTGTTCTCCGATCCGGACTGTCCATTCTGCAAACGTCTTGAACAGAAGGAACTGGCCGGTATCACCGATATCACGGTTTACACCTTCCTTTTCCCTTTGGACAAACTGCATCCGGACGCAGCCAACAAGTCCAAGGCTATCTGGTGCTCTGCTGACCGCTCCAAATCATGGATGGATTGGGTCTTGAACAACAAGCTGGTGAAGGGCAGCACGAATTGCGAGAACCCGATTGAGAGCTTGGCTGAATTGGGTAAAAACCTCGGCGTGGCCAGCACGCCGACGCTCATTTTTGCAGACGGTAAACGCATGCTGGGAGCTTATCCGGCCGCCGAGATTGAGAAGGCGCTGAATGCAGCAGCTATGAAAAAATAGCTGAAATTTCAGTAACGTTAACCTACAACTTCACCCAGTTTGAAGATTGGCAGGTACATGGCGATGACCAGGCCGCCGATTAGAGTTCCGAGCACCACCATGATGATCGGTTCCATGAGGCTGGATAGACCTTCCACGGCATCATCGACTTCAGCTTCATAAAAATCGGCTACTTTGGAAAGCATGGAGTCGAGCGCGCCGGATTCTTCGCCGATGGCGGTCATTTGCAACACCATGTTCGGGAATACTTCCGCGTTCTGCATGGCGACGGTCAAACTGGTGCCTGTGCTTATTTCACTCTGGATTTTCTTGGTCGCATCGTGATACACACGGTTACCGGAAGCTCCGGCCACGGAATCCAGAGCTTCAACCAGAGGTACCCCGGCAGCAAACATGGTTGAGAGGGTTCTGGCAAAGCGGGCAATCGTGGCGATTTTGATCAAATTGCCAAAGACGGGCACCCTCAATAGCAGCCTATCCATTGTGGATTGCATCTTTTCTGAACGTTTCCAGGTATAGAAAAAGAACCAACCCGCGAAGCCAAGTGAGCCGAAGATCGCCCACCAGTAGGAAACGAAATAGTCTGATATGGCCATCACCACCAATGTTGGCGTTGGAAGATCCGCACCAAAACTGGAGAAAAGCTCTTTAAAGGCAGGAACCACAAAGATCATGATGATGGCTGTAATGACAAATGCGACGATAATGATGGATATCGGATACATCAAAGCGGATTTGATCTTGCTCTTGATGGCAAGGATTTTTTCCTTGTATGTCGCCAGTCTGTCCAGCAGGGAGTCAAGAATACCGGCCTGCTCACCGGCACCGACCAGATTGCAATAGAGAGCATCAAAATGGAGCGGGTATTTTCTGAATGCCTGACTCAAGCTGCTGCCGGTTTCAACGTCGGCCTTGATGTCCCCCAGCAGCTTGGCTACTGCAGGATTGCTGTGCCCCTTGCCGACAATATCAAATGCCTGCAGCAATGGAACGCCGGATTTCATCATGGTGGCGAGCTGACGTGTAAACAGTGTGACATCCTTGTCGGTGACTTTGCCGCCGGATTTTAACCCACTCTGTTTGCTGACCTTGATGACATTGATGCCCTGGCGTCTGAGAGTTGCTTTCACGAAAGCATCACCGGACGCTCTCATTTCTCCCTTGATGCGTTTACCTTTTTTGTCGGTACCTTCCCAAGCATAGGTAATTTCCTTGCCAGCGCTGACAGCCATATTGTTATTCCTATGAATTATTCGTTAGTGACTGCTTCAACCTCTGCAATAGAGGTCAATCCCTGTTTGACCTTGAGCAAGCCTGATTGCCTCAGATCGCGGACACCTTCTAGTTGCGCCTGGTCGGCAATATCGTGGGCTGTGCCGTTTTTCATGATGATGCGGCTCATGGCGTCACTCACCGGCATGACCTGATAGATGCCGACACGCCCCTTGTAACCGCCGTTACAAAGTTCACAGCCACCCTCCTTTGGGCCGTACAGTGTCCAGCTCCCATCCAGATCTTCCTCCTTGAAACCGACCCCCAGCAATGCTTCCTTGGGCACATCCAGCGGCACCTTGCAGTTGGGGCAAAGTTTTCGTGCCAGTCGTTGTGCAGTGATGAGGGAAACCGCGGAGGCGATATTGAATGGTGCAACTCCCATGTTCATGAGCCGGGTCAGCGTGGAAGGCGCATCGTTGGTATGCAGCGTCGACAATACCATGTGGCCGGTCGAAGCAGCTTTGATGGCCATATCCGCGGTTTCCAGATCGCGAATTTCCCCGATCATGATGACGTCCGGATCCTGACGCAGGAAAGATTTCAGTGCCGCGGCAAATGTCAGGCCCTGTTTGTCATTGACATTGACCTGGTTGATGCCTGCCAGCGGGATTTCTGCCGGGTCTTCGGCCGTGGAGATATTGACGCCGGGTTCATTGAGAATATTCAGGCAGGTGTATAGCGAAACGGTTTTGCCTGAGCCGGTAGGCCCGGTGACCAATACCAGGCCATATGGACGGCTGACAGCTGACAGCAGGGCTTCCTTCTGATCCGGCTCATAGCCGAGCGCCTCGATTCCCAGTTTGGCGCTGGACGGATCGAGAATACGCATGACGATCTTTTCGCCATGAATCAGCGGCAAAGTGCTGACACGAAAGTCAATGGTGCGGGTTTTTGAGAGCACCAGTTTCATGCGGCCATCCTGCGGGATTCGCTTCTCGGAAATATCCATGCTGGAAATCACCTTGATACGGGAAGCCAGTTTTTCTTTGATGACCAACGGCGGTTGCGCGATTTCGCGAAGTACTCCGTCAACACGGTAGCGAATCCGGTAGAACTTCTCATAGGGTTCAAAGTGCAAGTCGGATGCACCCATGTTGATGGCGTCAATCAGGATTTTCTGCAAATATTTAACGACCGGGGCGTCATCAATTTCGACCGATTGCGTTTCTTCCTGCCCTTGATCGTCCCCCTCCATTTCGAGGTTGAAGTCTTCATCGACAGCAATGGAACTCATGCTGGTGTCGCTGGCCTCGACGATTTTCGCAATCCATCTTGCAAGTTTGTCATCTTCGACAATGACTGGTGACAGGGTCATTCCTGTCTGGAACTTAACATCATCCAGCACATGCAGATTCGTGGGGTCGGACAGGGCGACGAACAATGTGTTGCCGCGACCCTGCAATGCCATGACGTGGCTGGATTGCATGAGTTTGGCGTCTATCCCCTTGGATGGCAGATAGTCGGTGTTGAGAGCATCGAGATCGAATATCGGAAAGCCAAAAGCGTTCGAGGCAGCTTCCGCGACTTGTAATGCGTTAAGCTTTTTGCTGGAGATGAGTTGTTTTACGAAAGGAATTTGCTGCGTATTGGCTGATGACTGAATGGCGTTTGCCTCATCATCTGACAGCAGCTTTTCCTGAACCAGCATGCGGGCAAGCCCGCCCAGTTTGATGGGTGAAATTGCTGTAGCCATTAGTTTCTGATTTCTTGGTTTTGTACCTGGTTGATCATTGTTTCAAGTTTATCAAACCTGAGCCCCTGCGTGGATAATGCACGCTAGCTACTTGTTTGTAAAGAAGCATTGCCCCTTCTGGATTTCGCTGTTGCGAGACCGTGGCTTGTCAACATTCAGAAAAAAAATCTTGACTTATTGAAATAACGCAAGTAAAAATCCGTTCAGGCGTTTTGATTCGAAGCAATTTTAGCCAATGATTTCAGCTTAAGTTCTTGAATTGAAAACTTTTGGGGGCGCCTCCTCTTGATTTGGTAAGGAAGTATTAGATGGCAACAGGTACAGTAAAGTGGTTCAATGATTCCAAAGGTTTTGGTTTTATTACCCCGGATGATGGTG
This sequence comes from Methylophilaceae bacterium UBA7525, assembly GCA_002479405.1. Lineage (GTDB taxonomy): Bacteria > Pseudomonadota > Gammaproteobacteria > Burkholderiales > Methylophilaceae > UBA6140. Next base: position 6,827 of record DLMX01000103.1, on the reverse strand, counting down.
GCGACGATCTCTTCGCACATTTTTCCGCCATTGTGGAGTCAGGCTACAAGAGCCTCAAGGAAGGTCAGCGCGTGACATTCGATGTCACCGAAGGCCCAAAAGGCAAGCAAGCTTCTAACATTCAGAAGGCTTAAGCTTAAAACGCAAGACAGACTTTATTAAAACGGCCCATGCAGGGCCGTTTTATATTGTGTCGTCTTTTATTGCATGTGGCGGATGATTTCGTCGCCGAACTGTGAAGTGCTTACTTGGGTGGCACCTGACATTTGCGAAGAAAAGTCCTGGGTCACGTGTTTGGCGGAAATTGCTTTTGCCACACCCTGTATTACAAGGTCTGCTGCTTCTACCCAGCCGAGATGACGTAACATCATTTCAGCAGAGAGTATGAGCGAGCAGGGATTGGCAATGTCCTGTCCGGCGATCTTCGGTGCTGTGCCGTGTGTGGCTTCAAACATCGCAGTGGTGTCGGACAGATTGGCGCCCGGCGCAATGCCAATGCCACCAACCTGTGCCGCCAAGGCGTCTGACATATAGTCTCCGTTCAGATTGAGCGTCGCCACTACATCGTAATCCTGCGGATGCAGCAGGATTTCCTGCAGGAAGGCGTCTGCGATGCAGTCCTTGATCACGATGCCGTTCGGCAGTTTGCACCATGGCCCACCGTCGATTTCCACGGCGCCGAATTCCTCCCTGGCGACTTCATAGCCCCAGTTCTTGAATCCGCCTTCGGTGAATTTCATGATGTTGCCTTTGTGCGCAATGGTCACGGACTTCCGGTTGTTGTCGATGGCGTACTGGATCGCCTTGCGCACCAGCCGTTTGCTGCCGTCCACAGAGACCGGCTTGATGCCGATGGCGGAAGATTCGGGGAATCGGATTTTCTTGCGTACACCCATGTCGCTGAGGAAGTTGATGACTTTCTTGACCTCATCCGTACCCGCAGCCCACTCGATGCCGGCATAAATATCTTCGGTATTTTCACGGAAAATCACCATGTCGGTTTTCTCCGGATGTTTGACCGGGCTGGGCACGCCATCGAAGTATTGCACCGGACGCAGGCAGACATAGAGATCGAGTTCCTGGCGCAAGGTAACATTCAATGAACGGATGCCGCCGCCAACCGGGGTGGTCAACGGACCCTTGATCGAAATCACATAGTCCTTGACCGCCTGCATGGTTTCATCCGGTAGCCATTGATTGTCGCCATAGACTTTAGTGGCTTTTTCGCCGGCGTAGACTTCCATCCAGGAGATCGCGCGCTTGCTGCCATATGCCTTCTCGACTGCTGCATCGACCACCTTGATCATCGGTGGCGTGATATCGACACCGATTCCATCGCCCTCGATAAATGGGATAATCGGATGGTCAGGTACACTGAGTGAGTTGTCAGCGTTGATGCTGATTTTTTCGCCTTTTTTAGGCACGCTAATTTCTGAAGTCATGGATTCATCCCGAAAATGCTGATTCTGTTTAACAAGCCGTATGGTGTTGTTTGCCAATTCAGTGCGCATGAGCAGCACCCCACACTCAAGGACTACATTCCAATCGCGGATGTTTATGCGGCAGGCAGACTTGATACGGACAGTGAAGGTCTGCTTATTTTAACCGATGATGGTGCATTGCAGCATCGTCTGTCTCATCCCAAACATAAAGAAATGAAGACTTATTGGGTGCAGGTGGAAGGCGTGCCGGATGGGCAGGCCTTGCAGAAACTCAGAAACGGCGTGGATCTGGGGGATTTCGTTACACAGCCGGCCAAAGTGCGGCTGATGGATGAGCCTGCGGGGTTGTGGCCGAGAGTGCCGCCGATTCGCGAGCGCAAGGCAATCCCGACTTCCTGGCTGGAAATCGGGATTTCAGAAGGCAAGAACCGTCAGGTCAGGCGCATGACTGCCAAGGTAGGTTTTCCTACCTTGCGTCTGATCCGTTACGCGATTGGCGCACATACGCTTGATGGACTGCCCTTGGGAACATGGAAGAAACTCGCATGAGGATGAGCACCGAATGAAACCCATCGTCATATTTCGTCATGTGTGTATAGAGGGTCCAGGTTATCTGGGTGAGTTCCTGACCGAACAGGGAATCCCATGGCAACTGGTCTGCATAGATCAGGGCGAGACCCTGCCTGAGAGCATGAAAGCCTTTAGCGGTATGGTGTTGATGGGTGGCCCCATGAGTGTCAATGACGATTTGCCATGGATCGAGCCATTGCTGGCATTGATTCGTGATGCGGTGCAACGGGATATTCCCTTGCTCGGGCATTGCCTTGGCGGCCAGTTGATCAGCAAGGCCCTGGGTGCGGAGGTGAGCAGAAATCCGGTCAAGGAAATCGGCTGGGGTGAAGTCATGGTGACGCCCGGCGACGAAGCGCGTAAATGGTTCGGTGATCTGGAGCGTTTCGATGCCTTTCACTGGCATGGGGAAACCTTCACTCTGCCGCAAGGCGCCACGCATTTGCTCTCTAGCCAGTATTGCCAGAATCAGGCCTACTCGATCGGCAAGCACTTGGCCTTTCAGTGTCATGTGGAAATGACTGCTGAGATGGTGAATGACTGGTGCGAAGCCGGAACGGATGAATTGAAAGCGGAGATTGGTAGTTCTGCCGTGCAGACAGCTGCAGAGATGCAGCGTAATCTGCAGCATCGTATCCGGCAGTTGAATCAGGTTTCTCGCCTCGCCTACCAGCATTGGATCGAGGGTTTGTGCGCATAGCAGGATGGCAGCTTCTGCTGGCAGAATCGGGTGGCATTCAGGGAGCAGAGTCCAGACAATGCTTATGATAAAATCAGTGCATCAGCAACCATGACAAAAAGACCCATTCATGTCCGGTAACACCATAGGCACTCTCTTCACACTCACCTCGTTTGGTGAATCTCATGGCCCAGGCATTGGAGGCATTGTTGACGGCTGTCCGCCGGGGCTTGAGTTGAATGAGGAAGACTTGCAAGCTGAACTCGACCGCCGCAAGCCCGGGACTTCCCGCCATGTCACCCAGCGCAAGGAACCGGATACGGTGGAGATACTGTCCGGCGTATTTGAGGGCAAGACCACGGGTGCGCCGATCGGTTTTCTGATTCGCAATCAGGATCAGCGCAGCCAGGACTATGGCAAGATTGCCGAAACGTTCCGTCCCGGCCATGCCGATTATACCTACTGGCAGAAATACGGTATTCGCGATTATCGTGGCGGCGGCCGCTCCAGTGCGCGCGAGACTGCAGTCAGAGTGGCAGCCGGTGCGATTGCCAAGAAATGGTTGAAGCAGCGCTATGGCGTGGAAATTCGCGGCTATATGAGCCAGCTGGGTGAGATTTCGATTCCCTTCCAGAGCTGGGATGCTGTCAACGAGAATCCCTTCTTCTCGCCCAACCGTGATGTACTGCCGGAACTGGAAGCCTATCTCGATAATATCCGCAACGAGCGCGATTCCGTCGGTGCCCGTATTTCCGTGGTGGCGCAGGGCGTGCCGGTCGGTTGGGGTGAGCCGGTCTATGACAGGCTGGATGCCGAGATCGCCTATGCCATGATGAGCATCAATGCGGTGAAGGGCGTCGAGATCGGCGCCGGGTTTGCCAGCGTTGCCCAGCGTGGTTCCGTGCATAGTGACGAAATGACCCCCGAAGGCTTTGTCACCAATCATGCCGGTGGCTTGCTCGGCGGCATCTCGACCGGGCAGGATATCGAAGTGCACCTTGCCCTGAAACCGACGTCCAGCATCCCGCAGGAGCGCCGTTCCATAGACAAGCAGGGCAATGCAGTGACCATGCAGACTACAGGTCGTCATGACCCTTGTGTCGGTGTGCGTGCCACGCCTATCGCCGAGGCGATGCTGGCGCTGGTCTTGATCGATCACGCGCTACGCCACCGCGCGCAGTGTGCTGATGTCGTCTGTAATACGCCGAAGATCTGAGCTGACGCGTTCCGACGTTCATAGGTAACACCCTCAAAGCCGCCGATATGCAAAGATTCCCGTATTGGCGGCTTTCCAGTTTCTACTTCACCTATTACATGTTCGTCGGCGCGTTCGTGCCGTATTGGGGCTTGTACCTCAAGTCCGTCAACTTTTCCGCGGTCGAGATCGGTGTTCTGCTCTCGCTGTTCCAGGTCAGCAGGATATTTTCACCCAGCTTCTGGGGTTGGCTGGCGGATAGAACCAATCGCCGTGTCGTCTGGATCAAACTGACGGCGTTACTCGGTCTGCTCGGTTATATCGGCGTGTTCTTCGGCACCAGCTTTGTCTGGTTGTTCTTCGTCATGGCGGCGCTCAGCATCTTCACCAGTTCCACTCTGCCGTTGGCAGAGGCGGTCACCATGGCGCATATCGAGCCTGCCAATCAACCTTATGGGCGCATTCGTGTCTGGGGGTCGATCGGTTTCATTGTTGCCGTGCTCGGGCTTGGACTCTTGCTGGATTTTGCCGAGATCGAAAGTCTGCTCTGGTGCCTGCTACTGATCCAGGCCACGCTATTCCTGCTCAGTTTCAAGATTCCAGAACCTTACGTGCCCCCGCACCATACCGACCATTTGTCTGTGTGGAGGATCGTGATGCGCCCTGAAGTGCTGTCGCTGCTGATAGGCTGCTGTCTGATGGTTAGCGCGCACAGCGTTTATTACAGTTTCTTCTCGATTTTCCTGGAAGACCGGGGGTACAGTAAAACCCTGATCGGTATCCTGTGGGCGGTGGGCGTCGTCTGTGAAATACTGATGTTTGTCGTCATGCCGAAGCTGACAGCAAGTTTCAGCCTGAAGCAGATTTTGCTGATGAGCCTGATGCTGGCCGTTTTGCGTTTTGCGATGATCGGCTCGGGGGTATCTTCACTGACGATACTGCTGCTTGCCCAGACCTTGCATGCCGCGACTTTTGGCAGTTTCCACGTAGCATCCGTTGCGATTGTGCATCAGTATTTCAAGGGCAAACACCAGGCCAAGGGACAGGCGATCTACAGTAGCGTGGGCTATGGGCTGGGCGGCACCATCGGCGGTATTTCCGGCGGCTACGCCTTGCAGTACCTGGGTGGTGAGACCACTTTCATGCTGACTGCCATCTATCCGCTGATCGGTTTTCTGGTGGTTGCGTTCTGGCTCAAAAGTGGCCATTCTAATAGCCATCTCAGGCACTGATCTGACTCCTTGGCCAATCCGGATGCGTCCTCTCACTTGCGTTCTTGTGTTCTGCCTTGCATGGGCCTTTCAATCTGCGCATGCAAATACGCAGGTCAATGTGGTAGGTCTCTTTACCGGCAAAGCCGTGCTGGTGATCAACAACGGTCAGCCCAAAACACTCTCGGTCGGACAGATCTCGGAGGGTGTCAAGCTCATCTCGGCAAACAGTCAAAGCGCTGTGCTGGAAATTGAAGGCAAGCGACGTGAGCTGACGATGGGGCAAGGGGTTGCGGTCGGCGGCAGTGCGAACGCCCATGCCAGCGTAACGCTTTACGCCAATTCGGCCGGGCATCATCTGGCTGAAGGCCAGTTCAATGGTGTGCCACTTAAATTCATTGTGGATACCGGCGCCACCTCAATTGCCATGAACAACGCTGATGCCAGGAAAGCCGGGATTGACTACAGAAAGGGTGAGCAGGTGCAGGTACATACGGCAAGTGGCAATGTTGCAGCTTACCGGGTGGTCATCAATACTCTTAAAATTGGTGCCGTAGTGTTGCACCAGGTGGAAGGTGTGGTGCTTGAAGGTAATTCGCCAGCGGTCGTGTTGTTAGGCATGAGTGCATTGAACAGGCTGGAAATGAAACGTGAGGGCATCGCCCTCACGCTGATCAGAAAGTACTGAGTGATTTACGTTGACTTGCGCTTGTCGCGCTCTATCAGCGCATAAGCTGAGTGGTTATGGGTACTCTCGAAATTTTAGCTTCGGCATAACGCACTACGTGCATTAGCCTTCACTGAAATTTCGAGTTTTACGCATTATTTTCAGCGAGCTTGTTACGTTCGATGAGTGCATAAGCTGAGTGGTTATGGATACTCTCGAAATTGTGGCTTCGGCCGCTACGCTTAACTTCGGCTTGTGCCGAAGTTAGCCTTCACCTGAACTCAGTTTAATTTTTGTTCCGTTTATCGCGCTCTATTAGAGCATATGCGGAATGATTATGAATCGACTCGAAGTTCTCAGATTCGACGATATAGGCGTCGATTCTGGGTTCGGCATTCAGCTGTGCCGCTACATCGCGCACCATGTCCTCGACGAATTTCGGGTTGTCGTAGGCGCGCTCCGTGACGAACTTCTCGTCCGGGCGTTTGAGCAGACCGTAAAGCTGGCAAGAAGCCTGTTCTTCAACCAGCGAAATAATATCCTCGACCCAGATGAAATCATTGATGCGTGCAGTGACGGTGACATGTGAGCGCTGGTTGTGCGCGCCATAGTCCGAGATCTTTTTGGAACATGGGCAGAGGCTGGTGACCGGTACCAATACCTTGACCGTGATATTGAACTTGCCTTTTTGAATCTCGCCGATGAACGTCACTTCATAGTCCAGCAGGCTCTGTACGCCGGAAATTGGCGCGGCCTTGTTGACGAAGTATGGGAAGGTCATTTCGACGTGGCCGGATTCAGCTTCCAGGCGCTTCACCATCTCACGCAATATGGTCTCGAAGGACTCAATCGAAATTTCACGTTCATTCATGTTGAGAATCTCAACAAAGCGCGACATGTGCGTACCCTTGAAATTGTGCGGCAGGTGTACGTACATGTTGAACATGGCGACTGTGTGCTGTACGCCGCCGGTCTTGTCCTTGACCTTGACCGGGTGGCGGATGGATTTGATGCCGACCTTGTCTATCGCAAGATGGCGGGTATCGGGGGTATTCTGTACATC
>DLMX01000064.1:3572-12631 GCA_002479405.1 Methylophilaceae bacterium UBA7525 | reverse complement strand
GCAGCAACTAGGCTCGGCCCGAGCACGCCGAGTTCGGCCAGACGCTGGAGCGGACGAACCTTGTATTTCTCCAGACTTTGAGCGATTTCACCGGCAGTTTCATGCAAATGGGTATGAATTCCCAGACCCAGCTGTTCTGCATAGGTCATGATCTTTTCGAAACTGCGATTCTCGACCGTATACGGCGCATGCGGCGCCAGGCTGGTCGTCAGCAGCGGGTTGCTGCGCCAGCTGTCGCGAGCCTCCAGCCCCTTCAGCAGGTAATCATCGGCATCACTGGCATAGGCTGTCGGAAACTCCAACACAACCAGGCCGAGATTGGCCCTCATGCCTGATTGCATGACTGCCTCGGCTGCAGCCTGCGGATAGAAATACATATCGCTGAAGCAGGTCACACCCCCTGCAAGCATCTCCGCACAGCCCAGCAATGTGCCATCCCGTACGAAACGTTCTGATAGCGCCTGCTTTTCTGCCGGCCATATATGCTGCTGCAGCCAAGTCATTAATGGCAGGTCATCGGCAAAACCGCGCATCAAGGACATGGCAGCATGGGTATGCAGATTAATCAGGCCAGGCATCAACACATGTTCCGGCAAATGAATACTGCTATCTGGCCGATAACGGCTTTCCAGCTGTGAGACAGGCAGGATATCGATTATTTTGCCATCACTGATGACGATACTGGTATTTTCCAGAACATCGCCAGAAACGGTCGCAACCCATCTGGCAGTAATGGCAAGATCGGCTTTTTTCAGGTGTTCAGTCATTGGATTCATAAAAAAGCCCCGCTTAGCGGGGCTTTCAAGTTAATAACGCTGATTACTCGCATGCCTTCACATCATCACGATTAGCTTCGATTTCAACACGACGATTAGGTTGCAGGCACTCGATCAATTCCTTGCGTGGCAGTTTTTCAGAACAGATCACGAGCGGTGTGGATTCGCCAGCACCATAGGAGCGGATCAGGCCGGCATCTATACCTTGGCTGACCAGATACGCAGTGACCTGATCGGCACGGCGTTTGGACAAGGCATCGTTATACTCGTCCGAGCCCAGCATGTCGGTATGGCCTGTTACGAACACAACTTCGAACGGCTCACTCTTCAGTTTCGGAATAACTTCGTTGTCCAACACTGCGACGCCTTCAGGTTTCAGCTTATCCTTGTCAAAACCGAACAGAACTTCAGCAGAAAGTTCAAACCGCTCAACCTTGGGTTTGCAAACCTTGGGGGCCGGAGCTGGCTCAGGTGCCGGTTCCGGTGCAACATAAGGCTCAGGTTCAACAACGGCCACCTTCTTGGGAGCGCCGAATTTCCAGATGGCACCAATATTCAAATAGGTATTGCCGATGGTTTCGCTACCGTTAAAGCCAAGATCACCGACGGCCTTGGCATTGTTTTCAGCCTCGGCACGACTCCATACGTGACGCAGATCAGCCTGCATGCCCAGCGCCTCTGTGAACATGAACTGCGCCCCGATACCAACGTTGGCCATCCAGGAAGTCTTCCTGTCACCGATATCAACGCCGTTGACATCATAATCAATATTGTTGCGTGCCAAACCCAGACCAGCCAACAGGAAAGGTCTGAATCTGTCACGACTGAACATATACAGCGCATCGACACCGAATAGCGTCTGTTTGAATTTTCCACTACCGCCAGGAACGTTCAGGTCTTCGTCAGCACGCGCATGACCCACACCAATCTGCACATCCCAATGCTCGCTCAATTCCTTACCAATACGCAGAAAACCACCCGCATCGTTATCAGCATCCAGATCACTGTCAGTATTCATGTAACTGACACCGGGAACGATGTACCAGGAACCTTCATAAGCGTCGCCCGCTTGAGCAGTTGCTACGCCTAAACCAAAAACACCGGCAATTGCCAGACTCATCAAATCTTTTTTCATTATTAATTACTCCAATGGTGGCCTTCTGATGAACAAACTATACGCAAAGCAAATGACAGATGCAATGCAAAGACCAGACACTATCAGTGGATTAGCGCCTCGCGCTGGGCATTGTTGTATTTATACAACAACTTTTTGATGGATTCCAGCCGGCCTGCGTCCAGACTTGCTTTTCTGTTCAAATCCATACATGCCGCACCCCGAAATCCCAGATAATCCGGCTGTAAATGCAGTAATGCAGGAACATGCGCTTCTCGAAGCGATCCTGCCAGCCCAGTCAGCAGATTCTGCGCTTGAGCGGCACTACAGAAACTCTGCAAATCCTGCTCAGACAGGCAATCCAGCAAGCTGCCGCTCTGCTTGTTTGCAGTATCCAGCATGACACCATGGAATCCGGCAGCTTTCAGTACTGGCACCAGACTGAAGGCCGGTTGCTGATCCGCCATCAACACTGCAACCAATTTACCCTCTGCCGTTGCGAGCCGTCCGATTTCACGGGCACATACATCCAGTTGTTGTCCGCTCCCAAAAAATCCTACCTTGATGATATCAACACCGGTAGCCATCACCTCCTGCACTGCATTCCTCAGCAAATCCGGTTGCATCGGCAAATCACCTACCGTTGCGCTGGTGACACATCGGTTTCCTGTGGCGGCTACAATTTCGGCAATCTCTGTCAATGGCAAACGTCCCAAAGCACCTTCGGCAGGGTTTTTCATATCGAGGATATCGACACCCGCATCCAGAGCCAACTCGGCCTCTTGCAGATTGGTCACACTGATGAGCAGACCGGTCACGCCATGTTCCCCAGGTTCGTTTCCGTTCTGAAATTCTCCACGCACTCCACCAGCCATTGCCAAGCCTGCATCTCACGCTCCCCGGCGGTCTTCTCGATGGCAATATTCAGATAAGCCATTTCTGCATCAATTTTTTCCATCGGCAGCATATGCAAGCGGCTAACCAAAACTGCCAGCTCGATCACCGCCGCCTGAGCGCGATTGAAGCCGCGGAATGGCTGGTGTTGCACTTCATGTACGACCTTGAAAACCAGTTCCGGCCTCTGCGCATCCTCGCGCACTTCAAGCAATTGTAGCTCCCGATGTGCCAGTGCAGATTCAAGCACGGCCCCATGGACCTTGTCCGCCGGCCTCGATGGCCAGTCACGGCGACCGGTCAATGCCCCGGCAAAGACACGTACATCGTCGGTCAGATTCATTACGGCACAACGATTCAGCAGGATATTGTCCAGAGTGATGGATGGGCGAAAGGGCGCCATGATGACCAGATCATCCCTTTCCCTGATACCGAAAGGCGCGATATATGGCTGACCATCGGCATTCAGACTGGTTATGATGGTTTCATAGATCAGAGGCATGCATCCTACTCCTTCTTTGCCCGCTTCTCTTTCACCGATGCAGCGCGATGGGAGGCTCGCCCTTCCGCATGTTTGTTTTCCGTACTGCAGCCCCACTCAAGCTCCTCATCCTGCTTATAGCGTTTCTTCAATTGCCAGGCAATCTGTGCCCGCGCCAGTTCCACGCCCAGATAAAAGGCATGTGAGGCATCATCATCCACCTTCAGATGCGGATATATCTTGAATGGATCCGTATCCTGATAATGCCCTTCCCGGTTATAGACATGCAGGCCGGTTTCACTGACTTGTATGCGAAAGCTGGGGTCCTTGATGGCAGCGGCAAACTCTGCAATTTCATCATCCGTGTAAGGGAAAGGCCGCCGGTCATGCAAACCAAGCAGGCCATTACTGTAATCACGCGGCAACCGCCGGTCTTCGCGCGCCGCATACATGATGCGTCGCGCCACATCAGCCTCGGCAATCGCATTGACCGCGTGCGGACTGACTGAAGTCGCCAACACGGCATTGATGCCGAGCTCCGAAATGATGCCAAAAAGGATGGCATTGATGCCGGTCGTATCGGCATCGGTCAGTTCTGTCAGATTGCCTACACCCATCATGATCTGGATGTCTGGATAACGCTTGCGTAAGCGCTGATATCGAACAATGGATTCAGCCAGACCGAATGGAATCGGATCAAGAATGGCATCAGCAATAAAAGCCCTGCCCCGCTTTTGCATCGCTTCAATCGCTCGGTAAAGCGACGGCAGATTGCCGGGGGAAGACGGGATCAAAACCGGCGTAGAAGCCACTTCGTCGGCAATCCAGAGTGATTTTTCGTTGAGGCTGAGCAGATAATCTGCGCCGCTTTGTCCCGCCAGCAACAGGTCATCCTGATCAAGAGAATCAACGCTGACCATATAACCGGCGGCCTTGAGCGCACTGATGGCATCGGCTAGATGCGGGAACGGAGTGTTGGGCAGGCAGCCCAGGTCGATGACATCTGCACCTTTCTGGCGGTACTGTTCAGCCCGCCGCAGGATAGCGTCTACCGTCAAGTCTGGCGCTTCAACGATCTCGGCGAATATACTTGTATCATATCCGGACAAATCAGGCTCCTTGCCCCCACGACCGAAATATTGCGGCAAATCCTTCAGGTCTTCAGGCCCGAGTTCGACAGGAATGCCGTATTTTTCTTCCAATTTTGTCAGATCGCCTCGGCATAGTCCGGGCAACACCATCTTGTCAGCGTCACCGACATCAGGCAAGCGACGCAGGATCAGTTCCGGTGTCATGAGGGCGGCGACAGATACGCCGATCTGGGCAACCCGGTACTTGAAATCCTGTGGATGCTTGTCATCAGCCTGTATGCCTGCCAATACTTTATGCAGACTTTTCTCGGCCAATTTTCCGGTCAGGAAGAGGAAGTTTTCAGACATGCCAAACGTTCCTGGATGGCGTTTTGCAATTGCTGCATATCTCCGACGACCGTGGTTTCCTCAAAGGTTTTGAGTGTTTCCATATTCTGCAGGTCGATACGTCGCGGATAGACCTTTACGATATTTTCGCGTGGAGCTTCGGATTCCAGTTCAGGCTCGGTATCGCAGGCAAATATGATGCTAGGCAAACGCGTTTTTCCTGCCTGAGCATAGAGGTTGGTCACCAGATTATCGGAAATGCCTGCCACCATCTTCGCAACCGTGTTGGAACTTGTCGGCGCGATTACCAGCGTATGATATTTGCCCTGATAGAACAGCTCGACCGGGACGCTACTCGCGGTTTTGTCCTGAAAAACACGGCCGACATTATGCTTGTAACCATATTGCTGAAGAATCTCGGCTGCCGCCTTGCTCAGGAACAGATCAACATTCTCCAGCCCGCTGATGATATCCAGACATTCACGCAGATAATGGCCGGAGCCCGTCAACGCCCAAGCCAGGCGTTTTTCCTCGATAGTCAAGACCTCAGACTCCGAACGGATGGCGCAACACTATGGTTTCGTCGCGCTCAGGGCCTGTAGAAACAATATCGACCGGTACACCGCACAGCGCCTCGAGACGCTTCAGATAAGCCTGCGCATTCTCAGGCAACTCTTCCCAGCGGCTGATACCGAAAGTACTCTCGCTCCAACCGGACAATGTCTCGTAAACCGGTTTGCACCGAGCTACATCGTCTGCACCTACAGGCAGCATATCGACCAGCTTGCCGTCCAGTTCATAGCCGGTACAAATATCCAGTTCGGCAATGCCGTCCAGCACATCCAGCTTGGTGATGCACAGACCGGTCAAGCCGTTGATCTTGGCTGAACGACGCAATGCTGCAGCATCAAACCAGCCGCAGCGGCGTTTGCGCTTGGTCACTGTACCGATCTCACGGCCTTTGTTCGACATCTGATAGCCGGGAAGATCCATGGTCTCGATATCCAGTTCGCTGGGGAACGGACCGCCGCCAACGCGCGTGGTGTAGGCCTTGGTGATTCCCAGCACATAATGCAGCATCTGCGGACCCACACCGGTACCGGCAGAAGCCTGTCCAGACACACAGTTGGAAGAGGTCACATATGGATAGGTACCGTGGTCGACATCCAGCAGCGTGCCTTGCGCTCCCTCGAACAGCAATTTTTCTCCTGCAGCGTTCGCCGCATAGAGCTCGGCGGAGATATCGGCCACCATCGGACGCAACTCCTCGACCTGCGCCATGCACCTGGCCAACTGCGCCTCATAATCTGCAGGCTCGGCATTGAGATAATTGACCAGCACAAAATTGTGATAATCGAAGACTTCCTTCAATTTCTCGGCAAAACGCTCCGGATAGAACAGGTCGTAGACACGCAAGGCACGGCGCGCCACTTTGTCTTCGTAAGTGGGACCTATGCCCTTTCCCGTCGTGCCAATCTTCTTGTCTACCCCCCTGGCAGCTTCACGCGCCTTGTCCAGTTTGATGTGACAATCGAGAATCAAAGGGCAACCAGGGCTGACCTTCAGGCGGTTGCGAACTTCAATGCCTTCATTTTCCAGACCCTTGATTTCGTCCAGTAGATGGCTGACATCCAGCACCACACCATTACCGATATAGCATTTGATACCATCGCGAACGATACCGGAAGGCACAAGATTAAGCTTGTACTCTCGTTGCGCTGCGCCTTGGCCGATGACCAGGGTATGGCCGGCGTTATGGCCACCCTGAAAACGCACCACGCCTTGGGCATGGTCGGTCAGCCAATCAACGATCTTGCCCTTGCCTTCATCCCCCCATTGGGTACCAATCACTACTACGTTTTTCACCATGATTTACCTGATACTTTTCTAATTTAATTCAACAGTTCAGGTGCCGCGACTACCTGCCACTGCATTCCCTGTTTTTCCAGTTTTCGGTCGCAACCAAGCTCCGCCCTATGCTGTTCATGCCCTGGCAGTTCCTGAATGACAATCTGCCCGTCTGCGCGCAAGGCCTCTATTGCCTGCTGCAATCCATGATCATTGCCGCACGGAGCGAATATCGCCTTGGTCTTTTCTGCCGGCGGCAAAGCCGTAACGACGCCGCGCAGATCCAGGCTGAAGCCGGTTGCCGGCCTGGCGCGACCGAAGGCCTGACCGACTTCGTCATAACGTCCGCCCAAGGCGAGCGGACCTGCATATCCCTGCGCATAGGCCGCGAATACAATGCCGCTGTGATAATGGTAGCCACGCAGCTCGGACAGATCGAAGCAGACATCCACTCCGAGGTCAGCCAGTTGTGTGCCGGCATGGCGCAAATCATTCAGTGCCTGACGGATCTCCGCGTGAGCAGGCAACACCTGTTCTGCATGATCCAGCATCTCGATGCCGCCATTGAGCCTAGTCAGGCTGCACAACGCCTCACGTGTCGCGCTATCAAGGTCTGCGCTCAATTCCCTGACCGCCGACTGATCCTTGCTCTGCAAAGCAGCATACAAAGCCTGTTCCAGCTTGCCGGAAAGCTTGCTCTGACTCACCAGGCTGCCAAAAATACCGACGTGACTGAAGTCGATATGCAGAGACCGGACACCTACCGCCTGCAAGGACTTGATCATCAGACGCTGAATCTCGATATCGCTTTCTACGCCGACATGCCCGAACAACTCGGCACCCACCTGCAATGGCTCTCGCGTCTGCGCCAGGCCATCAGGGGTGGTTTTCAGCACAGTGCCGGCATAGCATAAACGGGTGACGCCCTGACGGTTGAGGATATGCGCATCGATTCTCGCGGCTTGCGGCGTGGTGTCAGCCCGCACACCCATCAGACGTCCGGTCAACTGATCGACGACCTTGAATGTCGCCAGGTCGAGATCATGCCCTACCCCGGTAATCAATGATTCGAGATATTCCAGCATGGGTGGAATCACATATTCATAGCCATGCGCTCTGAACAAATCAAGCAGGCGACGACGCAGCGTCTCTATGCGGGCTGCCTCGACGGGCAGCACGTCTTCAATATATTCCGGGAGTAGCCAATTACGCATAGAAAAGCAGATTATCAGTTATCGGGTGGTTGGAGAATAGTCGATGAAGTCTTATTTGACCACCAGCACGATCAGCAAGCCGATCGCCATGGAAAGCAGACCGGCAAAGCGCAACTGGCCATCATTCAGCTCGGTCATTCGCCTGAAGGTATCGCGCCAGACCTGAGGTGCCACCAGTGGCAGCACCCCTTCCAGCACCAGCATCAAGCCGAACGCCATTATCAGTGTTGTCGTCAAGCCAACCTCTTGATACTACTTGCGGCCAGATGAGTCACGCATGTACTTGAAGAAGTCGGAATTCGGCTCCAACACGAGTACGTCACTTTTTTCACTAAAGCTGTTGCGATAGGCTTCAAGACTGCGATAGAAGGCATAGAACTCGGGATTCTTGCTGTAGGCCTGGGCGTAAATCTCGGAGGCTTTGGCATCGCCGGCACCCTTGACACGCTGCGCCTCCATGAATGCCTCGGCGATAATGATTTCACGCTGCTTGTCAGCATCCGCACGGATTTTTTCTGCTGCACCGGCACCCTCGGAACGCAATTCGTTAGCTACCCGCTTACGCTCAGCTTCCATACGCTGATAGACTGACTCGCTAACTTCCTGAGGCAAATCCACGCGACGCAGACGCACATCCAGCACCTGAATACCGATCTGACGCGAGTCGCGGTCTGCACGTTCGCGCAGGATATCCATGATCTTGGAGCGCTCGCCGGACACTACATCGTTGATTGTGCGCTTACCGAATTCAGCACGCAGACCATCATTCACCGTCTGGGACAGACGGCGCTCTGCCTGCAGTTCATCGCCACGCACAGAAACATAATATTTCTCGGGATCGACAATGCGCCATTTGACGAAAGAATCGACCAGCACATTTTTCTTCTCACTGGTAATGAAACGATCGGTATCGGCAGAATCCAGGGTCAGAATGCGATTATCGAAATAACGTACGTTATCAACCAGCGGCACTTTGAAATACAGGCCAGGCTCCTTCTTCACGGCAACAATCTTGCCAAGTCTGAAGACCAGTGCATATTCACGCTGATCTACCGTAAATGCAGAGAAGCTAACCAGCAACAAGGCCACAACCAGACCAAGAAGCACGGTGCCGAGATTTTTCAACAGGGGATTACTCATCATTTATTCTCGCAATTCCTTATCTGGTTTCGCGTTCACGGCTGCGGAATGCATCGCGTGTGCGCTGGGCTTCAAGTTCGATCTGGGCTGCGGATTGAGTGGAAACCGGTGCACTGCCCTGCTGAGGCAACGTTGTTGCCCCAGTCGCTGAAAGCAACTTGTCCAGTGGCAGAT
>DLMX01000064.1:0-3424 GCA_002479405.1 Methylophilaceae bacterium UBA7525 | reverse complement strand
TCTTGTCCAGTGGCAGATAAAGCAGGCTGTTGCCGCCCTTCTGATCCACGACCACCTTGCTTACACTGGAAAGGATCTGCTCTTGCGCATCAAGGTAGAGACGTTGACGAGTCACTTCCGGTGCACGCTGATACTGCGTCAGAATCTGTTCAAAGCGGCTGGCATTACCTGTAGCTTCATTCTCGATACGAGTTTTGTAACCAGCGGCCTCTTCCAGCAAGCGCGAGGCGGTACCTCTTGCCTTGGGAATAATGTCATTGGCATAGGCCTGACCTTCGTTTTTCTGCCGCTCAAGATCCTGGCCGGCCTTGACTGCATCATCAAAGGCAGCCTGCACTTGCTCCGGCGGCTGCGCATTCTGCATGGTCACACTGACGACGTTGATACCTGTCTTGTAGCGATCGAGTATGCTCTGCATCAGATTACGCGCAAGCACGGCAATTTCCTCACGGCCTTCATACAACACGAAGTCCATCTTGGATTTACCTACAATCTCACGAATGGCGGTCTCTGCCACACCGCGGACATAACTTTCAGTGTTGCGATTGTTAAACAGCGCCTCTTCAACATCCTTCAGGTTGTATTGGACGGCAAACTGCAAATCGATGATATTTTCATCGTCGGTAAGCATCAATGACTCACGCAACTCCTTGCTGCGAGCAGAGCTACCTTCCGCTGTTCTATAACCGACTTCGATCGTACGCACCTGCTGCATATTGACTACCGTCACACTTTCAATCGGGTACGGTATGTGCCAACGCGGGCCTGGCATGGTGGTTTCCACATGTTTACCGAACTGCAGTACCACACCACGGGAACCCTGATCCACAATGTAGAAACCGGTCGCAAGCCAGATTAGCGCGATCAGGCCAACAATCGGCAAAACCGGAGCAGCCCCTGCATTACTGCCCGGTGCCGGATCGCCACCCTTACCGGATCTGCCGAACAAACCATTGAATTTGCGTCCAAGATCACGCAGGACTTCGTCCAAATCAGGCGGGCCGCCACTGTTGCGGTTACCCCAACCGGGATCATTTGCCATACACTACTCCAAAACCATTAATTAATTTACTCAACACGAGCGACATTTTCGGATGCCTCAAGCATTGAGGCATCAGCAAATTCTGACATTTTTTTTGCGATCGATCGCTGGTGCTCGATCATGACCATCTTGACCAGGTCGATTCCTGCACCAGTCATTGCGGAAATTCTTACGGTACGGATTCTACCATATTCATCACGCTCAAGCCCCGGCTCCATGCCCAGACGGTCAATCTGGTTAAGTACCAGCACCTGCCGGACATCCGCCGCCCCGATCTCATTCAGCACCAGATTAACCTGGGCGATCTGCTCATCCCGATTGGGACTGGCAGCATCTACCACATGCAGCAGCAGGTCGGCTTGCACAGCCTCTTCAAGAGTCGCGCCAAATGCTTCAACCAAGGCATGCGGCAGGTGTTTGATGAAGCCCACCGTATCAGACAGCACGATAGGCCCGCACTCAGGAATGAAAAGTTTGCGCGAGGTAGTATCCAGTGTCGCGAACAATTGGTCTGCCGCATAAACGCCTGACTGCGTCAGGCGATTGAACAGTGTTGATTTGCCGGCATTGGTGTAACCCACCAGCGAGACTGACAACACATTGGAACGCTTGCGTGCACGACGTTGCAACCCTCTGGTCTTCTTGAGCTTGAGCAGCTTTTCGCGCAGAGATTTGATGCGCACCCGCAGCATGCGCCTGTCCAATTCAAGCTGCGTCTCACCCGGACCACCACGCATGCCGATACCGCCTTTCTGGCGCTCAAGGTGGGTCCAACCCTTTACCAGCCGGGTCGACAGATGCTCCAGCAGAGCCAGCTCAACCTGCAACTTGCCTTCATGACTCTTGGCACGCAACGCAAAAATATCCAGGATCAAGCCAGTACGGTCGACCACTCGACATTCGAGCAACTGCTCGAGATTACGCTGCTGTGATGGACTGAGATCATGATTGAACACCGCCACGCGTGCTTCGGTGGACTTGATGGTTTCTGCCAGCTCTTCCGCCTTGCCTTTGCCAATGAAATACTTGGCATCCGGCTTGGGACGACGCCCTTCCACCGTGGCTTTAATTTCCATACCCGCACTGACAGCCAGCTGGCGCAACTCCTGCAAACTTTCCGCACAGTCCGCTTCGCCGAAATCCTGACTGACCAGAACTGCGCTATCGCCGCCGCTGGGACGATCAAACATGCTTATCCAACATAGGCGTCAATATGTGCGAATCCCGATCAAAGCACTTACTGCTCAGTGTGTGCAGAGGTCAAAGATACAGCGCGCGCCGGCACAATCGTGGAGATGGCGTGCTTGTAGACCATCTGCGTCACGGTGTTCTTCAGCAGGATGACATACTGATCAAATGAATCAACCTGCCCTTGCAGCTTGATGCCATTGACGAGGTAGATGGAGACTGGAACATGCTCCTTGCGGAGAGCATTCAAAAACGGGTCTTGTAGCGTCTGCCCTTTTGCGTTCATTTATATGTCCTTTTCTTGGAGGTCTTGTAGGTAAGACACAGTTTCTATATTAGGTGGAATTAAATTAAATTCAAGTGATTAAACGTAAACAATTGACCTGCATCTCGATTGTTTCGTTCTCGTTACTGTAAAATTTTTCCTGAAAAAATTCACAGTCCCTCATGAATACGAGCCAGCGCTTCCTCCCGGCCCAGCAAGGTCATCACTGCATCGATAGACGGAGACTGCGCGCCGCCGGTAAGCAAAACACGTAGCGGCATGGCCACCTTGGGAAACTTGAGCCCATTCGATTGCACGGCATGATCAATTGCCGCATGAATCTGCTCAGGCGTCCAGCCGATGGTAGCCAACTGTTCAGCCAATACCTTCAGAACCGGCACAATCTCGGGTGTCAAATGTTTTTCCTTGGCCGCGGCATCCATGACCGGCTTGTGATAGAAATATGCAATCGCATCCGCCAGCTCATTCAGCGTGTGAACCCGTTCGCGATAAAGCTCAATCACCGACTGTAGTTCCGGATGCTCGCTGACCACCACTCCACGATCTTCCAAACGCTGCCGGATATCAGCGGCAAGATGCGCCAGGTCGGCCTGCTTGATGTAGTAAGCGTTCAGCCAACGCAGTTTTTCGGTATTGAACTGCGCAGCAGAAGGCGTGATGTGATCCAGATCGAACCACTGACAGAACTGCTTGCGATCGAACACCTCATCGTCACCATGCGACCAGCCGAGCCTGGCCAGATAGTTCAGCACCGCCTCGGGCAAGTATCCATCCTCATGATATTGCATGACACTGACGGCGCCATGGCGCTTGGACAGCTTCTGTCCATCGTCGCCCAGGATCATCGACAGATGCGCATATTGCGGGATGGTGGCCCCCAGTGCATGCAGCAGGTTGATCTGGCGCGG
>DLMX01000068.1:5266-13042 GCA_002479405.1 Methylophilaceae bacterium UBA7525 | reverse complement strand
CCTCTGGAAGAACTGCTTTCGAAAGAGGTCGTCACCGCATCCAGAATTGCAAAGCAGATCAGCGACTCGCCATCTGCTGTCAGTATCGTTACCGCCAAGGATATCCAATCCTACGGCTATCGCACCCTGGCAGAGATCATCAGCAGCATGCGAGGGTTGAATACCGTCAGTGATCACGTATACACCTACATGAGTGGCAGGGGCTTTGGGCGGCCCGGCGACTACCCCGGCAGGATCATGTTGTTGATCGATGGGCATCAGGCCAATGACAATTTATACAATGCCTCCTATTTGAGTAATGACGGCATTCTGGATACGGAACTGATAGAACGTGTTGAATACGTCTCCGGGCCGGGCTCGGTGTCACACGGAAACGGCGCTTTCTACGGCATCATCAATATCGTGACAAAAAAAGGCAGTGATTTCGACGGTGCACAACTTGCCTTTGATGCCGCCAGTCATCGAACCTACAAAGAACGCGTCACCTACGGCAATCAGTTTGACAATGGCGCGGAGATCCTCTTGTCCGCATCGACGCTCCGCAGCCGGGGGCAAAATCTTTATTTCAGCGACTTCGACAGCCCATCGACCAACTTCGGTATCGCCAGGAATCTTGATGACGAGAAAAACCGCCGCTTGTTTTTCAAGGGACAATACGAAGCGTGGTCACTGGAAAGCGCTTATGTCACAAGAAAGAAGGACGATCCGGCAGCTTCATATAACGCCAACTTCAATACATCCCCTTCTTATTTGCAGGACACGAACAGTTACATCACCCTGCGACATGAAGACGATATCAGCAACCACCTGAAACGCGCGCTGAAAATCTACTATGGTCAATATGACTATTCCGCAGAAGCTGTTTACAGCGACGGTTACTATCGCGAGAAAAATACGGGGCGATGGTGGGGCACGGAAGCCAAATTTGTTTATTCCGGGCTTGACCGGCATCGCCTTGTCTACGGACTTGAATACCGGAATGATTACCAGCAGGATTTTTACCTGCCCTCAGTCGATATAGAGCACAGCTCCTACATGCTAAGTGCCTATATACAAGATGAATACCGGTTGAACGATCGCTGGTTACTGAATGCCGGTATACGGGCTGACCATGGCGGACATCATGCAAAAAACCTGAGCCCCAGGCTTGCCGCCATCTATTCGCCCACCACCGCATGGGATATCAAGGCTTCATATGCCACTGCCTTCAGGCAGGCCAATGCCTACGAAAAATACTACGGGGATGGCTCAACCATCATTCCCAACCCCGAACTCAGCAAGGAGATGGTGTACGCCGCGGAACTGGTATTTGAATACAGGCCTGACAGCTCCAGCAAGCTGATGAGCTCACTGTTCCATTACACGACAAAAGACCTCATCCAGTCGGAAATCCTCATGTCACCGGCGGGTGCAGAGCGTTTTACCAATGTCGACCGGAGCAAAACCCGGGGCATGGACTTTGAATACGACAAACAATGGAGCCAATCCTCCCGCCTGAAGGCGAGTTACGCCTGGCAACTGGCCACAGACCAGAATGACAAATGGCTGGCAAACTCCCCCAAACACCTGGCCAAACTCAATTGGGCATATGGCTTATTTGGCAACAAGCTGCATGCGGGCATTGAATTGCAATATATCGGCAGCCGAATGACAGAAGCTAGAGATCGTCTGGGTGGGTACACATTAACAAATCTGACACTACACAGCACATCCATTATTAAAAACACAACGATCAGCGCAAGCGTCAAGAATTTATTCAATCGAGATTATTCCGTGCCGGCACCTACCTTCTACCTGCCGGATCGCTTCGTGCAGGATAAAAGCAATGTCTGGCTCCAATTAACCTACGACATCAAATAGTGATGAGAAAACTCATTTATCTATTCTGGTTACCACTGGCACTCGCATTGCCGGCTCAAGTCATGCCCGAGCAGATCAGTGAGCGCGATATGAAAACTGCACTTATCTATAATTTCGCGGTTTTCACAACCTGGCCGCTCATTTCAAGCGAGACCTTTAACATTTGTGTATTCGAAGAAGACAGGGAAAACATCAATATCCATCTGCTGAGCAGCAAAAAAATAAGCGGCAAACCAACCAGTCTGGTTGTGATCCGCAATATCAATGCCATCAATAATTGTCAGGTTCTATATTTGGAAGCAAAGAAAATCAAAAGCAAAAGACTTGCCGACACTCTGCAGAACAACTCGATCCTGACCATCGTGAACAGTACCGAAAATACAACCAACACCGGCATTATCAATATCCTGTTGATTAACAACCGATTCAATTTCACCATCAATAATGAGACCGCCAGATACTCCAACCTGACATTGAGCTCCAAGCTACTGCGGCTTGCAACTGAGGTCTACTGAGTCGATCATGCTGAAATCCCATTTTGACAAGCTGGCAATACGGCAAAAACTGTATCTCATGCACCTGCTGGTGACCGGGGCGGCAATGCTGTTGGTATTTTTCATGGCCATCGCAGCCCAGCACGTCAGTTTCAAACATGATCTGGTCGATGATCTCGAATCACACCTCTCGGTTATAGAAAACAACATCGGGGCTGCCATCGCATTCGAGGATCAACGTTCCGCCAGCGAAACGCTCAACTCACTCAGCCTGAATTCAAGCATTGAGCATGCTTACATCCTGCTGAATGACGGCACACTGTTTGCCGACTATCAGTCGCCTGCTTTCAGAGAAAGAAATGCAAAAAAATCAAAAAATATTTTACCGCTCAACGAAATGATTCATCTGAACAGAAAAATCCTGGTCAATGAGTTGCAAGTGGGCACGGTGTATCTGGATGCAAGCCTCGACAGGATCACCGGCAGAATAAAGATTTTCTCTCTTGTGCTGTTAATGGCAGTCTTTGTAGCCATCATACTGGCGGGCATGATCTCCAGATATCTGAATCGATATATAACAGAACCTATCAGCTACCTCGAAAAACTGGTCGGCAACATCACCAGAAAACAGGACTATACACATCGATCCAGCATTCAAACGCAGGATGAAATCGGCGCACTTTCAGCAGGCATCAATAACATGCTGGAAAACATTACGCTCAGGGATGCCAAGCTCCATGAGGAACTGGAGCACAGGAAAGAGTTCCAGCACAAGCTGGACCGGCTGGCTTATATCGATCACCAAACCGACCTGCCAAACCGGCATGCTTTCGCGGAACATATTGACCGCCTCATGAAAGCCAGCTCGGAGGATGAAGGGCGTTTTCATCTATTACTGCTGGATCTGGACAATTTCAAAACCGTCAATGACACTATCGGCCACGGGGGTGGCGACATATTACTCAGGGATTGCGGCAAAAGACTGCGCTCGGTCCTCAAGCACAAGGACAATATATTCAGAATCGGCGGCGACGAATTTGCCATCACGCTGGTTGGCAAGAAATCTCATGAGGATGTTGAAAATATTTGCCATCGAATCACACAAGCCTTATCTCAGAAATTCAATATCAATAACCATGAGATTTTTATCGGCGTCAGTATCGGCGTGATTGAATATGACAACAATTACTCAAAATCCAGCCTGATCAAAAATGCAGATGTAGCCATGTACTGGGCAAAATCCGACGGCAAGAACACCCACAAGTTCTATTCCAAGGAAATCGAAGCGGCCAAATATCACCAGCAACTGTTAATCAATGGCCTGCAAAATGCCCTGAAAAACAATGAGCTTGAGTTGTACTACCAACCCATCATCAACGTGGGAACAGGTTCGGCTGTAGGCGTTGAAGCGCTTTTACGCTGGCACCACCCCAGTTTGGGAATGATCAACCCGACAGTGTTCATCCCCATCGCCGAAAGCACAGGCCTGATTACGCCGATCGGCGACTGGGTGATCAACAACGCGCTGGCCCAGATCAAGATTTGGCAGGAACGCTACAACCCCAACCTTTTCGTCAACATTAATATCTCAGGCCGCCAGTTCCATGACAAACAACTGGTCAACAAGATTCGTGTTGCAATAAACCAATACATGCTTGACGCCAGTACCGTAAATTTTGAACTGACCGAATCCATACTGATGGATGATGTAGACAAAACGGTGGAAATTCTCAACGCCCTCAAGAAAATCGGCAGCAGCATATCGGTTGATGACTTTGGCACTGGCCATTCATCCATGAATTACCTGAAACAGTTCCCGGTTAAAGCGCTGAAAATTGATCAAAGCTTTGTACAAGGACTGCCGCAGGACAAAGTGGATTGCGCGATTATCGAATCGATCTTTGCGCTGGCAAAAAGCCTGGGGCTGGCTGTCGTTGCCGAGGGTGTCGAAACCGAGCAACAGCTCGATTTCCTTAAAACACATCATTGCACAAAGGTGCAAGGCCATCTGTTCAGCCCCGCTTTGCCGGCCGACCTGGTCGAGAAATTGTTCCCTGAACCTGATCGGCAGCACAATAGCTAGCAAATGACGATTCAGCTGATCATATTGAGGGAACAAATTTAGCTATTAATTGCAACGTTTTGCGGGTTGCTCCGCCAGCACTTTGACTAAAGGCATAGGCAGCCGAACCCATTTTCTCCCGCGCCTCTTCGTCACTGAACAGTTCGTGCAAAACTTGTGTCAATTCAACGGGATTATTTATTCGCTTTGCCCCGCCGTGGCGAATGGCCTGATTTACCACCCACTCAAAATTGTAAGTGTGCGGTCCGACAATCACCGGCTTTTTCATGGCAAAAGCCTCAATCGGATTTTGTCCGCCAAACGGCAACAAACTACCGCCAATCAATGCCAGATCGCATGCAGCGTAGTACATGAACATCTCGCCCATGGTATCCCCAAGCACAACCCCACACTCCGGAGAGAGTCCGGCCTGCCGGGCGGATAACGTGGTTTTGCGAATAAATGATATACCGCGCTGATTCAACAACTCTGCTACATCAGCATTGCGCTGCGGATGACGCGGAACGATGACGGTCAGCAAGTCCGGAATTTGCAATTGCTGAATGGCGTCCAATACCAACACTTCCTCACCATCGCGCGTACTGGCTGCAAGAAATACCGGCCGCCCAACTCCGCATTTCCGCCGCAAGGCCAGGCCCTCCTGTTCCGCATCAACCGGAGGCTTCACGTCGAACTTGAGGTTGCCGCTTATTGTTACACCTTCTGCGCCAAGCGCACGCAGGCGTTCCGCATCCTGCTCTGTCTGCGCAGCAATCGCCGTCAGGCCCTGCAGGCCTTGCCGCGTCAGATTCGGCACCTTGCCATAGCCCCGGGCTGAGCGCTCCGACAGCCGCGCATTGACCAGCAGCAATGGAATATCACGCGCCCTGCAACCGGCGATCAGGTTGAACCACAGTTCAGTCTCCATCAGAAGACCAAGCACCGGGCGGAAATGATCGAGAAAACGGGCAACCGCATCCGGGGTGTCATAAGGCAGATAGACGCGGTCAACGCGGTCGCCGAACAACTGCTCACCGGCTTCGCGTCCGGTCGGGGTCGCATGGGTCAGTAAAATGCGGCGCTGCGGATACTGCGCCATGAGTGCCTGCACCAGCGGTGCGGCGGCCCGGGTTTCGCCGAGCGAAACGCAATGCAGCCAGATGACCGGTTGCTGCGGCTTTGTACCGTAAAATCCGTAGCGCTCCGCCAGATGCTGCCGGTACTCCGGCTGGCGCATGCCACGCCACAGGAGTTTCAATGACGTGAAAGGCAACAGCATATAGAGCAGCAAGGAATAGAATAATCTGGACATGGGCCGATTTTCTCACACATCATCAGCTGCGAAAAAATGTCCAGAAAATTATTTTCCGGCATGTGAGCAAGGACTCACCTTGAGCAATCACAAGGCCAGTCTGGCTATTGCCTTGCATGCACATTTCCGGTGCAGTTCCTGATACAAATTTAGGGTTGACGAACCCTACGTAATGACATAACTTTACATCCAATCACAATATATTGTGGTTGAAGCCTGTTTTCTCCGATAAACAGCGCTGCAGTCCCCAACAAGAAAATCTAGCAAAACCAGGAAGGATGCGCTCCCATGCTCAAGGCCGTGAAAATGTCTCAAGAGACCGAAAAAGAAGTTCCCATGCAATCCGTCTCCCTCGATATCTGGGACAAGAAGTACCGCCTGAAAACCAAGCAGGGTGAATGTCTGGACGCGAACATGGACGACACCTACCGTCGCGTGGCGCGCGCACTGGCCGATGCCGAAGACACGGAAGAAAAACGCGAACTGTGGTACGAGAAATTCGTCTGGGCCCTGCGCCGCGGCGCCATTCCCGCCGGCCGCATCACCTCCAACGCCGGCGCGCTGGAACACAAGCCCGCCACCTCCACGATCAACTGCACCGTATCCGGCACGGTTGAAGACAGCATGGACGGCATCCTGGAAAAAGTGCATGAAGCCGGCCTGACCCTGAAAGCCGGTTGCGGCATCGGTTACGAATTCTCCACGCTGCGTCCCAAGGGCGCCTTCGTCGCCGGCGCCGGCGCCTACACCAGCGGCCCGCTGTCCTTCATGGATATCTACGACAAGATGTGCTTCACCGTGTCTTCCGCCGGTGGCCGCCGTGGCGCACAGATGGCGACCTTCGACATCTCGCATCCGGACGTCACCGACTTCATCAAGGCCAAGCGCGAAGCCGGCCGTCTGCGCCAGTTCAACCTGTCCTGCCTGATCACCAGGGAATTCATGGAAGCGGTGAAAGCCGATGCCGAGTGGAAGCTGGCTTTCCCCGTTACCGCCAGTGAGGCAGAAGCCGACAAGCTCGACCTGAAAGATGACAGCAAGGTAGTCTGGCGCGAATGGCCGGTCAAGAACAAATACCTGACCCGCGAATCCGATGGCAAGGTTGCCTGCCGCGTCTACAAGACCATCAAGGCGCAGCGTCTGTGGGACGTCATCATGTCCTCCACCTACGACTTCGCCGAGCCGGGCTTCATCCTCATCGACCGCGTCAACGAGATGAACAACAACTGGTTCTGCGAGAACATTCGCGCCACCAACCCCTGCGGCGAACAACCGCTGCCGCCTTATGGCGCCTGCCTGCTGGGCTCGGTCAACCTCACCAAGTTCGTGCGCCAGCCGTTCACCGACAAGGCATATTTCGACTGGGACGAATACCGCGAAGTGGTCGCTACCTTCACTCGCATGCTGGACAACGTAGTCGAGATCAACGGCCTGCCGCTGCAACAACAGCGTGACGAAATCGCCCGCAAGCGCCGCCACGGCATGGGCTACCTCGGCCTCGGCTCCACACTGACCATGCTCAAGATGAAATACGGCGAAGCCGATTCATTGAGATTCACCGAAGAAGTGACCAAGGTCATGGCCGAAGTGGGCTGGCAAGTCGGCGTCGAACTGGCCAAGGAAAAAGGCCCGGCACCGATCATGGACGAAGAGTTCGTCGTCACCGCCGACATGCTGGCCAAGCGCCCGGAAATGAAGGCCGACGGCATCAAGGTCGGCGCCAAGGTCAAGGGCAAGGTGCTGATGGGCCTGTACAGCAAGTACATGCAGCAGTTCCCGGAAGCCCTGCGCAAGGAGATCGCCAAGACCGGCGTCCGCTTCACGCACCACAGCTCCATCGCACCGACCGGCACCATCTCGCTGTCGCTCGCCAACAACGCCAGCAACGGCATCGAACCCTCGTTCGCCCACCACTATGCGCGCAACGTCATCCGTGAAGGCAAGAAGTCCAAGGAAAAGGTCGACGTCTTCTCCTACGAACTGCTGGCCTACCGCGAGCTGGTCAACCCGAGCGCCATGCCGTTCTCCGACAAGCCGGAAGAACAGCT
>DLMX01000068.1:0-5003 GCA_002479405.1 Methylophilaceae bacterium UBA7525 | reverse complement strand
CTCTACGCCTACGACAAGGGCCTGAAGGGCTGCACCACCTTCCGCTTCAACCCGGAAGCCTTCCAGGGCGTGCTGGTGACCGAGAAGGATCTGGAAAACACCACCTACAAGTTCACGCTGGAAGACGGCACCGTCATCGAAGCCAAGGGCAACGAAGAGATCGAATACGACGGCGAGATCCACAGCGCCGCCAATCTGTACGACGCGCTGAAGGAAGGCTACTACGGCAAGTTCTGATGAACTGACCGCTCAAGGAGAAAAAACATGGCTATCAAAATCGAAAAGAAAATCACCGGCTACAACGTCGTCACCGAAGAAGACAAGGCCAAGGCCGCCGAAGCCGAACTGCTGGCATCGCAGAAAACCGCCGAGATCCTGCAACTGGGCGAACCGCTGAGCCGCCCGGAAAAACTGGTCGGCAACACCTACAAGATCAAGACCCCGGTGACCGAGCATGCGCTCTACATCACCATCAACGACGTCGTCATGAACGAAGGCACCCCGCAGGAACACCGCCGCCCGTTCGAGATCTTCATCAACTCCAAGAACATGGACCACTTCCAGTGGATCGTCGCGCTCACCCGCGTCATGTCCGCCGTGTTCCGCAAGGGCGGCGACGTCACCTTCCTGGTGGAAGAACTGCACAGCGTGTTCGACCCCAGCGGCGGCTACTTCAAGAAGGGCGGCAAATACATCCCCAGCCTGGTCGCCGAGATCGGCGAAGTGCTGGAACAGCACCTGCAGGAAATCGGCATGCTGAAAAAGTCCGGCCCGGACGAACACCAGAAAAAACTGATCGAGGAAAAAAAGACCCAGTACATGGAAAAGAACGCCCATGAACCGGTCAACGCCGAAGGCTTCCCCGCCGGCGCACAACTCTGCAACAAGTGCCACACCAAGGCAGCGATTGTGATGGACGGGTGTTTGACTTGTTTGAATTGCGGCGAAAGTAAGTGCGGTTAAAACAAAAAAGGGGCCGAAGCCCCTTGTTGTTTTGTCGCCAGAAGGTCAATCTTCCCTCCATAGGTTGTAATCACTTGTCTGCCAATAATCATCCAGCGATCATTAAGAATCGAAATATCGGCATTGATCATATCTTCAAGCTTTTCTTCGCTTTCCAACTTGGCGGACTGGAGTCGCTCAGGTTTTGCACCTACTTTCCAAATTGCATGTTTAATTGCCATATCTCGTCCCTATCTAAAAATCCCTGCAACCATCAATTTCACCCGCTCAAAAAACCTGAGATCCATTGGCTTATCAAAATTATTCCAGGCGTCTTCGCACAAGTTAAGAATATCCCCCGTATAGATTTGATCAAGGCGATCAGGAACGATAACCCCCAGATTTTTTGAAAGTGCCAAGGAAAGGTAGTCACCAAACTCATGGTTTACCGCACCCGGCAATTCACAGAACACCTTTGTCGATGCGCGCTGATTCTGCCCATGTTGCAACAAGGCAATAATCAAACGTATCGCATGATAATCAAAGCTCCCGTTCATTTTTTTCGTCACGAGCGCATCAAACTGCGAAGCGGGTATGGTCAATAGTTCGTGAAAATTCCACTCAAAATCATCACCTGAGTGATTTCGTTCGCCAATAGATTTTAGATATTGCTGCATATACCCGAATGCCGCTGAAAGTTTGCCATGGGTATAACCATCAAACTCTGCCGAATTCGCCAGCGCGCGCAGCAGGTTGTCCAGCGCATCTTTAAGGTTTTCGTCCGTTTGCCGAGTTACAAAAGATTGCGCATAAAACACGCGCTGCATGGCAGAAAGGTATTGGCTTGTCGCGGCCTGCGGCACAGCCCGGTGCAGCCAATGCATCAAGGGCATCAGGTCGATGAAGTCGCGAAGGAAATGGCTCAAGTCCATATCCAGTTTGATTGGCGGCTCTTCAACCGGTAGCGGCTGAGGCGCCACTCCCCGGTGCCGCAGCTCGTTCTTGGCAAGGCTGAGTATGCTTTCGACTAACTCATAACGCCCCTTTTCAAACCAGATCGGGGTGATGCCCAGCTTGGCCAGTTCCGCGTTGCGTTGCGCGATCTCTTCCGGATTTTCGGGAACTTGCTCGATGGCGAAGTGCTGTTTGGTCTCCTCCTCTTCGCCCATGCCTTCCCTGATCTTCTTGAATACCTGAACCGTCCTGTCATTGTTCAGGCTGCAGCCCAGAAAGAGCAGGCTGCTGTTTTTGTAATGGTAGGCGAGCAGCTTGGGTATTGGCTTGTGCATATTCAGGCTGCCATTGCCGTAGGTTTCGTCGTATTGGTTCTTGCTGAGGATGCAACGTTTCGGCTCGCGAATATCGCCGTGCAGCTTGATGACCGTGATCTTCTTCGGATCGGGCTGCTCCAATGCATTCAAGCCATTGATTACCTGAACCCGGCCGGCCTCGCCGGTTTCAAACGACTGCTCCAGCAAGCGATCGTAATTGGTCGTAATCACCGTATCCGCGAACAGCTCGGAGATGCGCCAGACCACATCGGGGATGGTGAGGTTGCGAGAGAACTCATCGCGAATTTCCTGGATGAACACCTCGCGGCCACGGACGGCCTCGATCTCTTCCAGTACAGTTTCATAAGCGCCGCTGGCTAATAGCCCCTCAATACGTTCCGAAGCGATATGTGCCGTTTTGCCCTGCCGCCGCAGATGATCCCTCCAACTTGAAAAGCCGGCCGATGCGGAAATGCCCGCCCCGACAAACGGCACCACCGCCCCGGCAACCATGAGATCGACAAGCTGAATGAAGTGGTCCACATTGCGCTGGAACCAGTGATCATCACCCAACTGCTCCAGGAACCAGGCTTCCCCCAGCGCTTCGTGACGACACTGTTTGCGAAATGCCTGAAACGCTTCGTCATAGCCGCTTCTGTCACCCGAGAAAAGCGCCTTGCTGGGCTGGGGCAAGGCATCGACGCCATATTCGGCCCGAACATCCAGCCCCTCTTCACTATCCAGCCACTCGTTAAAATCGGCAAAGTGCTCGTAACGGTAATGCTCGTCTTCGTCGCACCAGATTTTTTGCAGCGCCGGTGTCATGCACTGCGACTCAGCAGACGGCCTGCTCGACAATGGCGTCGGCGAGGTGGATTTGGGTGGTTTGCGCGTCGGCGAGGCGGGCCTTGAGGGCGTCGCACAGGGCCATGAGCTCGTCGACTTTGGCGACGATGCGCCCCAGCTCTCTTGCTGGTGGCAAGGGAACAAGCAACTGTCCCAATATATCCAGATTAATGTTCTTCTGGGCAGTGGATGGTGCAAAGTCTTCGAGATGGCCTTTTGCGGTCCGCATGAAATACTCGAAGTACTTCACGTCTATACCTTCGTCGAACGGGATGAAGCCAACGACGCTGTCAGGAAAACAAGCATTGAATGCCAAGATACCGGTTTCAGCGATATTGGCAGCTATGGTTATGCACATTGTGCCTTTTGGCCACAATCGACTCTGACTCAATCCCGTTTCGTTATACAAAGCAGTGTGCGAAGAAATGAACGGGTCGGCTCTTGAAACATCACCTGTTTGAACCATTGGAATGGTTCCGTTCGAATAGAGCTTAGGATCGTTTCGCGGTCGGTGTTTTGATTTACCTCTTGCCAGCTCACCTATCTCCGGCAACGTCGACCATGCCCAACTCATTGGCAATTCAAATGGTTTCTCATCCCCGTTAAGCGCATCGTATGGTTTGCCCTTTTTTAGAGCCCCATGCTCAATCTTTTGCTCCTTTTGCTTAGCGAGCCGTTTTAGTAGAACACTCGCCGGTTCGTCGTTGGGGTCTTGCGGGACGAGTTTGCCCATGACGGCGAGTTGGAGGAGGGTTTGTTTGAGTTGTTCGATGCTGGCTTCGGTGGTGAACAGGGTGCCGAAGTGGCTGGCGATGCGCGCCCAGGCTGCGCTGAACTCCTGCTGCGACTCGACACGGGTGAGCGTGCCGAGCAGGGTTTCGACCAGGGTTTGGTGGGCTGCGAGGCTGTCGGTTTGCTGCTGTTCCAATTGGTCGCACAGGGCCATGAGTTCATCGACTTTGGCGACGATGCGGTGTTGTTCGGCGAGGGGCGGCACTGGAATCAACAGCAACGCAAGAGAAGTGGAATTTAAAGTATCTCCCATGATTGCACGCTTCGTATTACCCGCTTGCGCTCTCGTAGGAAGAACTTTGAGTAAATAGTCTCTTACAATTCCAGAATACGGCTGAATGGAAAGTATGGCTTCATTGTGATACGCATCCACTCCAAGAATTGCCATCTTCCCGACTGTTAACTTGAAGCTCATTAATAGCGAGCCTTTGGAGATGGGCTCATATCCGAATACATGCTTTGCCGCTTCAGGAGTAATTTTCTTGCTTGTCTCTGTAAGCACCGCCAAATGTTCCATATCAGAAATGCTAACCCATGGGACATCAACTGGATTTTCAGACCAATAACTTGGATTCTTCGTGGATGGAGTTTTTCCAGGCAGATAGCTGGCGATGCTAGGTAGCCTTGCCCACTCCCAGCTTTCTGGAAGTTCAAACGGCATTGCATCAACATCGGCAAGTGGTTTTTCTTGTTTGATTTTCCCCTCTTTAATTAGCCGCAATTTTTCTTTGGCAATTTTTTCCAGCAACACACTCGCCGGTTCGTCGTTAGGGTCTTGCGGCACCAGCTTCCCCCGCACCGCCAATTCTAGGATCAGCTCACGCAGCTTCTTGATGCCATAGGCCTCCAGCTTGCCGTTACTGCCGCGCCCGGCGCTGGATTTGGTGAGCAGCGCCGAAGTCCAAGCGTCGAGGCTGGGCAGCGCCTGCGGGTGATCCATCGCCATCAGTCGTTGCTCCGGTTGATCAGGTTGACGATCACCTTGACGATGGTCTCGCGCTCGTCCGGGCGGCTTTCGGCGATGAGCAGGGTGAGCGCCACCAGGGCATTGTCGGCCAGGCGCTTGCCGCCGTCGGGGCGGTAGAGGATGCCGTTGCGGGCCAGGAAGGCGATGAACAGGGCGGCGGCGATGCGTTTGTTGCCGTCGCTGAA
>DLMX01000058.1:20206-20496 GCA_002479405.1 Methylophilaceae bacterium UBA7525 | reverse complement strand
CGGCAAGAACATCGTACTGACGCCTACAGAAGAAACCACTCTGGAATTCTGTCGAAAAGTCAGTGAAATGTGGATACAAGCCGGTGCCAGAGTCACCGAGATGTCGTCCGGCCATCACGACCAGATCTTTGCCGCAGTCAGCCACTTGCCACATCTGCTGGCGTTCGCCCTGGTCGATGACCTCGCATCGCGACCAAACGCCGAAGAACTGTTCGCATTCGCGGCAGGCGGTTTCAGGGATTTCAGCCGGATCGCCGGCAGTTCGCCTGAAATGTGGCGCGACATCAGCT
>DLMX01000058.1:19795-20004 GCA_002479405.1 Methylophilaceae bacterium UBA7525 | reverse complement strand
ACCTGCTCGAACAACGCGATGCACAAGGATTACGCGACATGTTCGAAAATGCCAGCCAGAAGCGCAACACCTGGGGCGCAATCCCCTCCAACAAACCTCGCCAGGCTTAACCGGATGCAGACACTCAAAATCAGGCCCGTAAGCCGCGCGGCAGGCGAAATCACACTCCCCGGCTCCAAAAGCATTTCCAACCGCACGCTGCTGCTGGC
>DLMX01000058.1:11549-19703 GCA_002479405.1 Methylophilaceae bacterium UBA7525 | reverse complement strand
TCCAACCGCACGCTGCTGCTGGCGGCTCTGGCCAAGGGAACAACCAACATTCACGCCCTGCTTGCCTCGGACGACACCGAGCGCATGCTGGATGCGCTGAAGCTGCTGGGCATCACGCTTGAACAGACGGCTGAGCACGACTGGCGAGTCACAGGCACTGCCGGAAAAATCCCCAACCGGCAGGCCGAGCTGTTCATGGGCAATGCAGGCACTGCCATCCGCCCGCTGACTGCCGCGCTTGCGCTAATGGGCGGCGACTACAAATTGTCCGGCGTTCCGCGCATGCACGAGCGCCCCATAGGCGACTTGGTCGACGCGCTACGCCAGGCAGGTGCCAACATCGAATATCTGGGTAACACCGGCTTTCCTCCGCTGAAGATCTCGCCCGCCAAAATTGATGTTAGTCAGGCAATACGCATACGCGGCGATGTTTCCAGCCAGTTTCTCACCGCACTGCTCATGGCGCTGCCACTGACCGGAAAAACGGCACAGATCGAAGTCATCGGTGAACTGATCTCCAAACCCTATATCGAGATCACACTCAACCTGATGAAGCGTTTCGGCATCAACGTGCAACGGGATGGCTGGCAGCGCTTCAGCATTCAGGCCAACAGCGTTTATCAGAGCCCCGGCGATATCCACGTCGAGGGTGATGCGTCTTCCGCTTCCTATTTCCTCGCTGCCGGTGCAATCGGTAAAGGTCCAGTACGGGTTTACGGTATCGGCAGAAACAGCATCCAGGGCGATGTCCGTTTCTGCGAAGCACTGGAACTGATGGACGCAAGCATTACTTACGGCGACAACTGGATAGAAGCCAGCGCGCCTGCCGGCAAACTGAAAGCGATCGACCTGGACTGCAATCATATTCCCGATGCTGCCATGACGCTGGCGACCGCCGCATTGTTCGCCGACGGACCAAGCCGGCTACGCAATATCGCCAGTTGGCGAGTGAAGGAGACCGACCGTCTCAGCGCCATGGCCACGGAACTGCGCAAGGTTGGCGCCATTGTGGAGGAAGGCACGGATTATCTGGCCATCACACCGCCGGCAAAACTGACACCGGATGCCGCCATCGACACCTACGACGATCACCGCATGGCAATGTGTTTCTCGCTGGTCGCTTTGGGCGGCGTACCTATCACCATCAATGAACCGGGCTGCGTGGCCAAGACGTTTCCGGACTATTTTGAACAATTTGCAAAAATCACTCATGTCCAATCTCAATCGCAAGACTGATAGTGAAGGGCCAAGGGATAAGGGCGACCCTTCCCCCTTCACCCTTCCCCCTTCACTGATCCCGGTGATCGCGATCGACGGCCCCTCTGCTTCAGGCAAGGGGACTGTCGCACAGGGCGTCGCCAAGGCGCTGGGCTATCATTACCTGGACTCCGGCGCGCTGTACCGGCTGGTAGCACTGGCTGCGAAAAATCGCAATATCTCCTGGCAGGATGCCCAGGCACTGGCAGAAATGGCGGCAACGCTGGATATCCGTTTCAAGGACGAGCAGATTCTGTTGAACGGCGCAGATGTCAGCGACGAGGTGCGCTCGGAAGCGATGGGCAAGGGCGCGTCGGAAGTCGCGGTTCATCCGGAACTCAGGGCCGCCCTGCTGGCTCTCCAGCACAGTTTCCGCCGCCCGCCCGGGCTGGTAGCCGATG
Source organism: Methylophilaceae bacterium UBA7525 (assembly GCA_002479405.1). GTDB lineage: Bacteria > Pseudomonadota > Gammaproteobacteria > Burkholderiales > Methylophilaceae > UBA6140. The sequence goes on along the minus strand of DLMX01000058.1, from coordinate 18,045 downwards.
GACGGGATATGGCCACCGTGGTTTTCCCGGATGCGAAGACCAAAATATTCCTGACCGCCAGTGCCGAAGTAAGGGCAGAGCGCAGATATAAGCAGTTGATACAAAAAGGAAAGCATGCTAACCTGCACGACATTCTGCATGATTTGCAGCAACGTGACGCCCGGGACAGTCAACGCTCCGCCGCCCCCTTGCAACAATGCAAAGATGCACAGCTGCTGGAAACCAGCCAGCTGACTATCGAAGAAGCCATCCGCTTCGTTCTTGAAGCCGCAGGCGAACAAATTCGCTAGGAAATGAGATGTTGTTATTTGTATAACAACATCAACGTGTTAGAATTCTTTTTCATGGTGCCGTGAACCCCCAAGGTTTATGGCTTTTTTAACTTTACCCGCCGCCAGGTGGGATACTACTAGGTATTTTTTAATGGCTAACGTTTCCACAAACCCATCTTCCTCTATGGAAAGCTTCGCAGCGTTATTCGAGGAGAGCCTTGCTCGCCAGGAAATGCGCTCCGGTGAAGTGATCACCGCTGAAGTTATTTCCGTAGACTCCGATTTCGTTATCGTCAATGCAGGTCTGAAGTCCGAAAGCGTCATCAACGCCGCTGAATTCCGTGACGACCAGGGCAATATCGAAGTCAAGGTCGGCGACTTTGTTAAAGTCGCTATCGAAAAACTGGAAGATGGCTACGGTTCCACCGTTCTGTCCCGCGACAAGGCGAAGAAGATGCAGGCATGGCTCGATCTGGAAGAAGCCATGAACGAAGCCCGCATCATCAAGGGCCTGATCAGCGGCCGCGTCAAGGGCGGCCTGACCGTTATGGTCAACGGAATCCGCGCATTCCTGCCAGGCTCTCTGGTTGATATGCGTCCAGTCAAGGACACCACCCCGTTCGAAAACAAGGAATGGGACTTCAAGGTTATCAAGCTTGACCGCAAGCGCAACAACGTCGTCGTTTCCCGTCGTGCAGTCCTGGAAGAAACCATGGGTGCCGACCGCGAAGCACTGCTGGATTCACTGAAAGAAGGCGCAGTGGTCAAGGGTATCGTCAAGAACATCACCGACTACGGTGCGTTCGTCGACCTCGGTGGCATCGATGGCCTGCTGCACATCACCGACCTGGCCTGGCGCCGTGTCCGTCACCCGTCCGAAGTGCTCAATGTCGGTGACGAGATCGAAGCCAAGGTGCTCAAGTTCGACCAGGACAAGAACCGCGTCTCGCTGGGCCTCAAGCAGCTCGGCGAAGATCCGTGGGTCGGCATCGCCCGCCGCTACCCGCAGGGTACCCGCCTGTTCGGCAAGGTCACCAACATCACCGACTACGGCGCCTTCGTGGAAGTCGAGCAGGGCATCGAAGGCCTGGTGCACGTCTCCGAGATGGACTGGACCAACAAGAACATCCACCCGACCAAGGTCGTCCAGCTGGGCGATGAGGTCGAAGTGATGATCCTCGACATCGACGAAGACCGCCGCCGCATCTCCCTGGGCATGAAGCAGTGCGCTGCCAACCCGTGGGAAGAGTTCAACATGAACCACAAGAAGGGCGACAAGGTCAGCGGCCAGATCAAGTCGATCACCGACTTCGGCGTGTTCATCGGCCTGGAAGGCGGCATCGATGGTCTGGTGCACCTGTCCGATCTGTCCTGGAGCGAGTCCGGCGAAGACGCCGTGCGCAAGTTCAAGAAGGGCGACGAGGTCGAGGCCGTGGTGCTGGCGATCGACGTCGAGCGCGAGCGTATCTCGCTCGGCATCAAGCAGCTCGAAGGCGACCCCTACACCAACTTCATTGCCACCCACGAGAAGAACAGCCTCGTGCGCGGCACCGTGAAGTCGGTCGAGGCCCGCGGTGCGGTGATCTCGCTGGGTGACGACGTCGAAGGCTACCTGCGCGCTTCCGAAGCGGCTGCCCATCGCGTGGATGACCTGACCACCGTCCTCAAGGAAGGTGACGAGGTCGAGGCGCTGGTGATCAACGTCGATCGCAAGACCCGCTCGATCAGCCTGTCGATCCGCGCCAAGGATCAGGCCGAGCAGTCCGAAGCCATGAACAAGCTCGCCTCGGAAGGTTCGGGCTCGGCTGGCACGACCAACCTGGGTGCCCTGCTCAAGGCCAAGCTGAACGAGCAGAAGCAGTAAGCTGACCGATCATGACCAAATCGGAGCTGATCGCCCAGCTGGCGGAGCGTTTTCCCCAGCTGGTCGCAAAGGACGCCGATTACGCGGTCAAGATGATCCTCGATGCGATGACTGACGCACTGGCGCGCGGTGATCGCATCGAGATCCGCGGCTTCGGGAGCTTCGCGCTCAACTACCGCCCGCCCCGCGTGGGCCGCAATCCCAAGTCCGGTGAGAAGGTGCACGTGCCGGAAAAGTACGTGCCCCATTTCAAGGCCGGCAAGGAGTTGCGTGAGCGTGTGGATATGGCGGGCTGACTGCCAGGGTTGTGAAAATCCGGGAAAAGTGGGGAAGGCGGCGCAAGCCGCCTTCTTTTTTGTCCGGTGCTCGGAGATAATGAGCGGATGCGACTGTTGATGTGGGTCCTCCGCCTCCTGCTGTTCTTCCTCCTGTTCGGCTTTGCGGTCAAGAACGACCATCTGGTCCGCCTGTACTTCTATTTCGGTGCCGAGTGGGAGCTGCCGCTGGTGTTCGTGATCCTGGTCATGTTCACCGCTGGTGCACTGCTGGGTGTCACCGCCACCTTTGGCGCCTTGCTGCGCCAGCGCCGCGAGATCGGCCGCCTGCGGCGCCAGATCGCCCGCAGCGAGCGCGAACGCCCCGCCACCGCGGCTGACGGACAGGCCCCTGAGGCCTACTGAACGGAATGGAAATCGAATTCTGGTGGCTGCTCGCCCTGCCGCTGTTCTTCGGGCTCGGCTGGCTGGCCGCGCGCATCGACATCCGTCAGGTCGTCCATGAATCGCGCGCGTTGCCGCGCTCCTACCTGAACGGCATCAACTTCCTGCTCAACGAGCAGCAGGACAAGGCCATCGACGCCTTCATCGAGGCGGTCAAGATCGACCCCCACACCATCGAGCTGCACTTCGCCCTCGGCAGCCTGTTCCGCCGCCGCGGCGAGACCGATCGTGCCATCCGCATGCACCAGAACCTCGTCGATCGCGAGGATCTCAGCGAGGAACAGCGCCTGCAGGCGCTCGGCGAACTGGGGCAGGACTTCCTCAAGGCCGGCCTCCTGGATCGCGCCGAAGCGGTTTTCGTCAAGCTGCGCGGCACCCGTCTGAACGATGTTGCGCTGCGTTACCTGCTGGAGATCTATCAGCAGGAGAAGGAGTGGGCGCGCGCCATCGAGGTGGCCCGTGCGCTCCCCGACCACGAGAGTGTGCTGTGGCGCACCGAAGTGGCCAACTTCCACTGCGAGCTGGCTACCGCCGCGCTTGCCGATTCGCGTCACGAGGAGGCCCGCAGGGCGGTCGATGAGGCGCTGGCGATCAATCGCGGCTGCGTGCGCGCCAGTCTCATCCTCGGCGACATCCATGCTGCCGAGGGTCGCGACGAGGATGCCCTTGATGCATGGAAGCGGGTGGAGAGCCAGAACCCGGTCTATCTTGCCCTGGCCGCCGAGCGTGCCATGGATGCCTACCGCCGTCTTGGCCGCGTCGAACAGGGCAACGTGCTGCTGCGTTCGTGGCTGCAGCGCCATGCCTCGCTGGATCTGCTCGACCGTGTTTTCCAGTGGGAGCTGGAGTCGCGCGGGGCAAAGGCGGCCTATGACCTGGTGCGCGAGGAGCTGCGCCGCAACCCCACCCTGCTCGGGCTTGACAAGCTGCTCGAGGCGGCGCTGATCAACGCTCCCAGCGAGCAGCGCGGCGACATCGAGCTGGTCAAGCAGCTCATCCACGGCCACACCCGCAAGGTTGCGCGCTACCGTTGCGATGCCTGCGGCTTCAAGGCCCGCCAGTTCCACTGGCGCTGCCCGGCCTGCGGTGGCTGGGAAACCTACCCGCCGCGGCGCACCGAGGAATTCGATCTGGCGCCGTGAGTGCCCTCCGGCGCTCGCCGCGGCGGCCGTCCGGGGGTAAGATCGGGCGCATTGCCCGAACACGGAAGCGACATGGAATTCAAGACCCTCGAAGACTACGTCGGCCACACGCCGCTGGTCCGTCTCAAGCGCATCAACGCGGGGCGCAACAACGTCATCCTCGCCAAGCTCGAAGGCAACAACCCCGCCGGGTCGGTCAAGGACCGCCCGGCGCTGTCGATGATCATGCGCGCCGAGGCGCGCGGCGACATCCGTCCGGGTGACACCCTCATCGAGGCTACCAGCGGCAACACCGGCATTGCGCTGGCAATGGCCGCCGCGATGCGCGGCTACCGCATGATCCTGGTGATGCCGGAGAACCAGAGCGTCGAACGCCGCCAGAGCATGCGTGCCTTCGGTGCCGAGCTGGTGCTGACCGCCCGCGAGGGCGGCATGGAAATGGCCCGCGACGTAGCCGAACAGATGCGTGACGAGGGGCAGGGCATCATCCTCGATCAGTTCGCCAATCCCGACAATCCGCTCGCCCACTACGAAGGTACCGGCCCCGAGCTGTGGGAGCAGACCGGCGGCACGATCACCCACTTCGTCAGCAGCATGGGTACCACCGGAACCATCATGGGTACCTCGCGTTTCCTCAAGGAGCGCAATCCGGCAGTGCAGATCATCGGCTGCCAGCCGGAGGAGGGCGCGCAGATTCCCGGTATCCGCAAGTGGCCGGAGGCCTACCTGCCGAAGATCTACGAGAAGCCGCGGGTCGACCGCCTGGAGTACGTCAGCCAGGCCGACGCCGAGGAGATGACGCGCCGGCTGGCGCGCGAGGAGGGCATCTTCGCCGGCATCTCCTCCGGGGGGGCGATCCACGTCGCCCTGCGCCTGGCCACCGAAGTGGAAGACGCGGTGATTGTCACCATCGTCTGCGACCGTGGTGACCGTTACCTGTCCACCGGCGTCTTCCCCGGCTGAGCGCATGGTGGCGGCTGTGCGTGCGGCCGCCGTCGCCATCTTTCTCGCCTGCGCCTGGGGTGGCGCTGCCGAGGCGCGCAGCCTGACGGTCGACATCGGCCGTCTCACCCATCCGCAGTTGCGCGCCGAAGAGCTGCAGATGCGCCTCGACGGCGCTGGCGGTGCGCAACTGCGCGCCGCACGCCTCGCCGTGGAGGCGCAGGCGGTCGATGCCGTGGCGCTGGAGTGCGCACACCTGAGTCTGGTCGATGACCGCCTGCGCTGTGTCGACGGCCGCCTGGAAGCGGCCGGCATGCTGCTCGGCGATGCGCTGCAGCTGGCTGCCGATCTGGCCCGCCAGGATCTGCGTGTCGATGCACGCCTCGCCGGCGGTGGCCAGTTGACCGTCGAGGTGGCGGAGGCGGCACGGCTGCGCGCGCGCCTGGAGGCGCTGCCGCTGGCCGCCGTGCACGCCTATTGGCCGCAACTGGCGCAATGGCAGGTGAGTGGCAGCGTCGATGGCGGCCTTGAGCTGTCCGCCGCTGCGGCGCAGTGGTCGGTGCAGGTGCGTGAACTCGCCTTCGGCTCCGCCGACGGCTTGCAGGCCGCAGAAGGGGTCGCACTCAGCCTGCAGGGCGGGGGCGAGGCCGCCGCGCAGGGCTGGCATTGGCGTGGGGCGCTGGCATGGACGGCGGGCGAGGCCTACCTGCATCCGCTCTATCTCACTGCCGGTGCCCGCAGCAGCGCCAGCGGCCGCATGGTCGACGGCGTGCTGCATGTCGATGCACTGTCCGCGCACCTGGAGGGCGTGGAGCGGATCGATGCGCGGGGGCGTTACGACCTGCGTGCGCAGGTACTGGAGGAGCTTGCGCTGAGCGTGTCGATGGCCGACCTGGCGGTCATCGGGCCGCGTTACCTTGCCCCCGTACTGCTGCCGGCACAGGCCGACGGGCTGATCTTTGCCGGGCACGCCAGCGGCGGGGTGGTGATCGAGCACGGGGAGCTGCAGGCCATCGACCTCGCCGTCGACGCGGCCGGCCTGAGCCTGGCCGACGGCGCGCTGGCCTTCGGACCGGTGAGCGGTGCGCTGCCCTGGCGTGCGGCGTTGCCGACGCGCATCGTGCTCGATGTGGGCGGCGGGCGCTGGCAGAAGCTTGCTCTCGGGGCCTTTACGGTTGATGCCCGGGCCCATGGTGGCGAGGTGGTGCTGGAGGCCCTGCGCATCCCGCTGCTCGACGGCGCCCTGGCGTTTTCGGATCTGCGCCTGCAGCGCCGCGAGGATGGCTGGCATGGTGGCGGCAGCGTGGTCGTCGAGCCGATTGCCATGCCCCTGCTGAGCGTTGCCCTGGGGATGCCGGAAATGGCCGGCGTGCTGTCCGCGTCATTGCCCGGGCTGCGCGTCGATCCCGGCGAGATCGTCCTCGACGGGGCACTGGTGGTGTCGGTGTTCGATGGCTACCTGATGGTCACCGGCCTGCGCGTGCGCGAGCCTTTCGGCGTGGCCTCGCATCTGGTCGCCGACATCGATGCGCGCAACATCGATCTCGCCCAGCTCAC
>DLMX01000058.1:11042-11423 GCA_002479405.1 Methylophilaceae bacterium UBA7525 | reverse complement strand
CGGCCATGTCGATGCGCACCTGCTCGGCCTCGAGCTGGTGCGCTGGCGCCCGGTGCGCTTCGATGCGCGGGTGGCCAGCAGCCCCGGGCGCTATCCACGGCGGATCAGCCAGCGCGCCGTGCAGAACATCGGCGCGCTTGGCGGCGCAGGGGCGATGGCAGCCATCCAGCGCAGCCTGCTGGGCTTCTTCGACTCCTTCGGCTACCGCGAGATCGGCCTGTCCTGCGTCCTGCGCGCCGGCGTATGCGTGATGGGCGGGCTCGATCAGCGTCCCGGCGGCGGCTATGCGCTGGTGCGTGGCGGCGGCATCCCGGCGCTCAATGTCATCGGCTACAATCGGCGCGTGGACTGGCACGAGCTGGTCGACCGGCTGCAGCGCGT
>DLMX01000058.1:10201-10885 GCA_002479405.1 Methylophilaceae bacterium UBA7525 | reverse complement strand
CGCTAGCGCCACGGTCCCGTCCGTCCTTCCGACAGCCGAGGTGTATCCATGCGTCACACCCTGCGCCTGAGCCTGCTTGCCGCCATGCTGGCGGTGAGTACTGCCTGCGTCACCATCAACATCTATTTCCCCGCTGCCGCCGCCGAGAAGGCCGCTGACCGCATCATCGACGAGGTCTGGCAACTGCGCGAGGGCGCCGCTGCCCAGCCTGCCAACGGAGAGCGCCAATGAAGATCCACGCCATGCTGCGCGCGGCGTTTGCCGCACTGTTCCTCGCCTTTGCCGGTGTCGCCGCGGCGCAGGGCAATCTGGAGATCAATACGCCGGCGATCACCGCCCTGCAGCAATCGATGCAGCAGCGCCATGCCCAGCTCGCGCCGCTGTATGCCTCCGGTGCGGTGGGGCTGGCCCGCGATGGCACCGTGGCGCTGCGCGACGCCTCCAGCGTGCCGCTCGCCCAGCGTGGCCAGATCAATGGCCTGATCGCTGCGGAGAATGCCGACCGTGCCGCGCTGTATCGTGAGATCGCCCGCGCCAACGGCCATCCGGAATGGGAGGCCGACGTGCGTGCCACCTTCGCCCAGCGCTGGATCGATCGTGCCCAGCCGGGCTGGTGGGTGCAGGGCGGCGGTGGCTGGGTGAAGAAGTGACGCCTGTCCTGGTCTTCGACATCGAGACCATCCC
>DLMX01000058.1:3134-10118 GCA_002479405.1 Methylophilaceae bacterium UBA7525 | reverse complement strand
CGTCTTCCCTGCATGAAGCCGGTCCTCGTCTTCGACATCGAGACCATCCCCGATGTCGCCGGGGTGCGCGCCCTCAACGGGCTGCCGGCCGAGCTCTCCGACTACGAGGTCGCCGAGTTTGCCTTCCAGCAGCGCCGCGCGAGCAACGGCAGCGATTTCCTCCAGCACCACCTGCATCGCGTAGTTACCATTTCCTGTGTGCTGCGCGATGCCAGCCAGTTCCGCGTGTTCTCGCTGTCGGAACCCGATGCCGCCGAAGGGCAGATCATCCAGCGCTTCTTCGACGGCATCGAGCGCTACACCCCGCAGATCGTTTCCTGGAACGGCGGCGGTTTCGACCTGCCGGTGCTGCACTACCGCGGCCTCATCCACGGGGTCAGCGCGCCGCGCTACTGGGACATGGGCGAGGGTGACTACCACGACTCGCGCGACTTCAAGTGGAACAACTACATCAGTCGCTACCACCAGCGCCATCTCGACCTGATGGACCTGCTGGCGCTGTACCAGCCGCGCGCCAATGCGCCGCTCGACGAGATCGCCAAGCTGATGGGCTATCCCGGCAAGCTGGGGATGGACGGCGGTGCGGTATGGCAGGCCTGGCAGGACGGCAAGGCCGCCGAGATTCGCGACTACTGCGAGACCGACGTGGTCAATACCTATCTCGTGTACCTCGGTTTCCAGCGCATGCGGGGACACCTCGATGCGGCGGCGTGGGCGGCGGAAGTGGCCGTGGTGCGCGAAGCGCTGGCGCGCATTGATGCGCCGCACTGGCGCGAATACCTGACGGCATGGGGGCAATCGCCGGGGCAGTGAAAAAGTGCTTTACAGCAGCCGTGGAGTCTTTATAATGCGCGGCTCTTAGCAGGCGCGTAGCTCAGTTGGTTAGAGCACCACCTTGACATGGTGGGGGTCGTTGGTTCGAGTCCAATCGCGCCTACCAAATTTCAAAGCACCGTATATCGGTGCTTTTTTGTTAGTGAACCTTCAAAAGCTTAAATTAACATGCCGGTAATCACACTTCCCGATGGATCACAGCGTCAATTCGATCATGCCGTCACGGTTATGGATGTGGCGCGGTCTATCGGTTCCGGTTTGGCAAAAGCTACATTGGCCGGTCGTGTTGACGATAAGTTGGTTGATGCCGAAACGGTCATCGAACAAGATACCCATTTGCAGATTGTAACCGCTAAAGATGAAGAAGGCGTCGACGTGATTCGTCATTCCACGGCGCATCTGTTGGCTCAGGCGGTTAAGCGATTGTTTCCCGATGCGCAGGTGACGATCGGTCCTGTAGTCGAAAACGGATTTTATTACGATTTTTCCTATAAAAGACCGTTTACGCCGGACGATCTTGCGGCGATCGAAAAAATGATGCAGCAAATCGTCGACGAGGATATCGCGATCAAGCGTTTCTTGTTGACGCGCGACGATGCGGTCAAATTTTTTAAGGGTCAAGGCGAAGCTTATAAGGCCGAGATTATCGAGTCGATTCCGGCTAATGAAGATTTATCTTTGTATACCCAAGGCGAATTTACCGATTTATGCCGCGGACCTCATGTCCCGAGTACAGGCAAACTAAAGGCCTTCAAATTAATGAAGATCGCAGGCGCTTATTGGCGCGGCGATTCCAACAACGAAATGTTGCAGCGTATTTACGGTACTGCCTGGGGCGATAGCAAAGAGCTGAAAGCCTATCTGCATCGTCTGGAAGAAGCTGAGAAACGCGATCACCGTAAATTGGCGAAAGCATTGGATCTGTTTCATTCTCAAGAAGAAGCGCCCGGCATGGTGTTCTGGCACAACAAGGGCTGGACGCTCTATCAACAGGTTGAACAATACATCCGCAATAAACTGCGTCTAAACGGCTACCAGGAGGTCAAAACGCCTCAAGTCGTCGATCGATCGTTGTGGGAAAAGTCCGGACATTGGGATAAGTTCGGCGATATGATTTTTACGACGCATTCGGAAAATCGCGATTATGCGATCAAGCCGATGAACTGTCCTTGCCATGTGCAGATTTACAATCACGGTCTGAAAAGCTACCGCGATCTGCCGATCCGTATGGCCGAATTCGGCTCCTGTCATCGTAACGAGCCTTCAGGGACTCTTCACGGTTTAATGCGAGTTAGAAACTTTGTGCAGGATGATGCGCATATTTTCTGTACCGAAGATCAAATTCAGCAGGAAGTCTCGATATTTATCGATTTATTGTTTGAAGTTTACAAAGATTTCGGTTTTCGCGAAGTTATTATCAAATTATCGACCCGACCGGAAAATAGGGTGGGTGACGATTCGGTTTGGGATAAAGCCGAGGATGCGCTGGAAATCGCATTGAACAACAAAGGCCTGGACTGGCAGTTGCAGCCCGGTGAAGGCGCTTTCTACGGACCTAAAATCGAGTTCTCGTTAAAGGATTGTATCGGCAGGGTCTGGCAGTGCGGTACGATACAGGTCGATTTTTCAATGCCTGGTCGACTCGGTGCGAGTTATATCGCTGAAGACGGTTCTAAACAAGTACCTGTCATGTTGCATAGAGCAATTCTCGGTTCGCTCGAACGTTTCATCGGTATCCTAATCGAACAACATGCCGGCACATTCCCGCTCTGGCTCTCTCCGGTGCAAATTGCCGTGTTGAATATTGCCGACAGACAAGCCGAATATGCCGAACAAGTCGTGGCTAGGCTTGAAAAACAAGGCTTCAGAACGATAATTGACTTGAGAAATGAGAAGATAGGCTTTAAAATTCGCGAACACTCGATGCAACGGGTACCGTATCTTTTAATTATCGGAGATAAAGAAATGGATAATCAGGTAGTTACGGTTAGAACGCAAAAGGGTGAAGATTTAGGCAGTCTTTCAATCGATCAATTGACCGAACGGCTTGGTAGCGAGATTGAAGACAAAAAATAATCATAGTTTGGAGGATTAGGGTATCTCAGCGAAAAAAGACGAAGTGCGCATAAATGACACAATCACCTGTAGAAGGGTGAGAGTCGTTGGTGCAGATGGCGAAGCGCTTGGCATAATATCGATCGATGAAGCAAAGCAGCTGGCTTATGATAACGACCTGGATCTGGTGGAGATTTCACCAAATGCGGATCCGCCGGTTTGTAAAGTCATGGATTACGGCAAGTTTCAGTTCGAACAAAACAAGAAACAGCAGGCCGCCAAGAAAAAGCAAAAACAGATACAGGTTAAGGAAATCAAGTTTCGTCCGGGCACCGAAGAAGGTGATTATCAGGTTAAATTGAAAAACCTGACTAAGTTCCTCGAAGAAGGCAATAAAACCAAAATCACCCTCCGTTTTCGCGGTCGTGAAATGGCTCATAAAGAGTTAGGCATGGATTTATTGAAGCGTATCGAAAAGGATTTGGAAGAGCTGGCCTTAGTTGAGCAATTCCCTAAAATGGAAGGCCGTCAAATGGTTATGGTCATGGGACCGAAAAAGAAAAAATAAAAGGGCGTGGTTTGGACGTCCTTGTTGCTAGGAATGCAACAGAAAGCATTGCTTAGAGTAATGCGACACAAATTCTTCAGGGCCTTGCATTTTGCCTTGTCGGGTTTAAATCTCAAGGAAACTTACTATTTTTAATCGGAGCAAACAAATGCCAAAAATTAAAACTAATCGCGGTGCGGCAAAGCGTTTTAAGAAGACCGCAGGCGGATTTAAGTGCGGACAATCGCATCGCCGTCATATTTTGACAAAAAAATCCACCAAAAGAAAAAGACAGTTGCGTAAAGCGGCCCATCTTCACCCGTCCGACGTGCGCATGGCGACACGTATGATGCCTTACAGTTAAAAAGACAGGAGAAGAACAGTGGCAAGAGTTAAACGTGGCGTAACAGCCAGAGCAAGACATAAAAAGATTTTAAAGCAAGCGAAAGGATACTACGGCGCACGTAGCCGGGTTTATCGCGTCGCTAAGCAAGCAGTAATCAAGGCGGGCCAATATGCCTACCGTGACCGCAAACAGAAAAAACGTCAATTCCGCGCATTATGGATTGTTCGTATCAACGCCGCTGCGCGCCTGTGCGGAATGTCCTACAGTCGTTTCATCAATGGTTTGAACAAAGCCAATGTTGCGGTAGATCGTAAAGTGTTAGCCGATTTGGCCGTGCGTGACATGGACGCTTTCGCGGAACTGGCTAAAATTGCGCAAGCCAACTGCAGTAAGCCCTAAAAAAGAAAAACCGGTCGGGTTGGTTCATTCTAGCTTTTCGCGATTTTTCGAAATGGCTATGACGCAGGGTGCGAATTACGCATCTTCCTCAAGTGCGACCGATTCCCCAAGCGTTTTTCTTTAAGGCGATTGACAAGAATAAACATACCCAAAAACGTAAGGATTTTTGTTCAGCTACAAAAACCGGAAAGAGGCGCATGGTTGCGCTATGTAACCCTTTCCTGTTTGCAGTAGATGGACAAAAAGACCAGTTAGTTGGGTATGTTTTTCGCCGGAAATCGCCTAAACTGCACGTTTCTTAGTACGGCCGCTTCAGCAATGCAGCGGCCGCACTTTTTCGATATTTCCCATTCATTTCTAATAGCGAGTTGAGCAGTGTCGGCTACTCTCGAAGATCTCCTGGCGCAAGCCTTACAAGAACTTGCGGACTCTCAAGACCTCAATCAGTTGGATCATGTGCGCGTTCATTATCTAGGCAAAAAAGGCCTATTTACGCTGCAGATGAAAGAATTGGGCAGCCTCGATCCGCAACAGCGACGAGAAGCCGGGCAGGTCATCAATCAAGCAAAAAACCAGTTTCAAGAAGCGCTTGATGCGAAGAAGCAAGCATTAGAAGAAGCGGCGCTGCAACAGCGCTTAGCGAGCGAGTCTATCGATGTGACATTGCCTGGGCGAGGGCAACAGGTTGCAGGTTTGCACCCGGTTAGCCGAACCTTGCGCCGTATCGCAAAAATATTCGCGGGCGTTGGATTCGATGTTGTCGAAGGCCCCGAAATCGAAGACGATTATCACAACTTCGGGGCATTAAACATTCCGGATCATCATCCGGCGCGAGCAATGCACGATACCTTTTATTTCGATGCTCATACAGTGCTCCGCACCCACACTTCACCGGTACAGATTCGTGTCATGGAAGCGCAGCGCCCGCCGTTGAAAGTTATTGCGCCGGGGCGTGTCTATCGTTGCGATTCGGATATCACGCATACGCCGATGTTTCATCAGGTCGAAGGCTTTTTGGTCGATAGCGGAGTGAGCTTTGCCGATTTAAAAGGCGTCGTTTATGAATTTCTGAGTGCCTTCTTCGAAAAAGACATTCAAGTCCGCTTTCGTCCTTCTTATTTTCCGTTTACCGAGCCCTCCGCCGAAGTCGATATCGAGTGCGTGATGTGCGGAGGAAAAGGCTGCCGCGTTTGCGGACATACCGGCTGGCTCGAAGTGATGGGTTGCGGCATGATACATCCAGAAGTATTTAAGTCTGTGGGAATAAGCAATGAAATTTATTCAGGTTTCGCATTCGGTATGGGGGTCGAGCGCCTGGCGATGCTGCGCTATGGGATCAACGACTTAAGGTTGTTTTTCGAAAACGATCTGAAATTTTTGCAGCAATTTAGGTAGGTTAAGGTCGGATCATGCAATTAAGTGAAGCTTGGTTAAGGGAGCTGGTCAATCCGCCGATTACGACGGCGGAACTGGTCGGGCAATTGACAATGGCCGGTCTCGAGGTCGATTCGGTGACGCCTGCGGCGGCCGATTTTCGCGGAGTCGTGGTTGGCGAAGTTTTGGCGATGGAGCCGCATCCCGATGCCGATAGATTGCGAGTCTGCAAGGTCGAGGTTGGTGAGACCGAACCGTTGCAAATCGTTTGCGGAGCTGCAAATGTTCGGGTCGGTTTGAAAATTCCGGCAGCACTGATCGGTGCGGTATTGCCCGGCGATTTCAAAATCAATAAGTCGAAACTGCGCGGCGTCGAATCGTTCGGTATGCTGTGTTCCGAAAAAGAGCTGGGTTTGGCAAAAGATGCCGAAGGCTTGATGGAATTGCCGGCCGACGCGCCGGTGGGAACCGATATTCGAGATTATTTGTCGTTGAACGATAATATGATCGAGGTTGATTTGACGCCTAACCGGGCCGACTGCCTGAGCGTCGAAGGTATTGCCCGTGAAGTGGCGGTGTTGAATCGCTTGGATTTTAAACCGGAACATGTGACGCCGGCTTCGGCAGTTCATCAGGAGACGTTACTGGTCGCGGTGGAGGCTGCCGAATATTGCCCTCGTTATACCGGTCGATTGATTAAAAATGTCAATTCGGACGCTGAAACCCCGTTATGGATGCAGGAGCGTCTGCGAAGATCCGGATTACGTAGTCTCGGGCCTTTGGTCGATGTCACCAACTATGTGTTGTTGGAGATGGGGCAGCCTTTACATGCCTTCGATGCCGATAAATTGACCGGCTCAATTCGGGTGCGTTTAGCTGAAACCGGAGAAAAACTGAGTTTGTTGAACGATCAAGAAATCGTGCTCGATGACGAAACGCTAGTTATCGCCGATGATAGCCGTGCCTTGGCCTTGGCTGGCGTAATGGGCGGTAGCGAAAGCGCTGTCGGCGATAAAACAAGCAATATCTTTTTGGAATGCGCGTATTTCTCGCCGGATACCATTATGGGCAAAGCCCGGCGATATGGTTTGCATACCGATTCCTCGCATCGTTTCGAACGTGGTGTCGATCCTTATTTACAATCTCGAGCTCTGGAAAGAGCGACGCAACTGATTCTTTCGATTGCGGGCGGTAGCGCCGGTCCGGTTACGGAAGTCAAAACCGAAACAGCCTTGCCGAAACGCTTGCCGGTTTTGTTACGCAAACAACAGGTTTTGGACATTCTTTGCGTCGAGCTTGAAGATGAAGTGATTTCCGGTATTTTAGAACGTCTAGGCATGTCGGTCGAAACAGCGGAAGAGGGGTGGCAAGTTACTCCACCCGGATTCCGCTTTGATATCGCTATCGAGGCTGATTTGATCGAGGAAGT
>DLMX01000058.1:0-3021 GCA_002479405.1 Methylophilaceae bacterium UBA7525 | reverse complement strand
GGCTACAACAATCTGCCGCAAAGCGAATTATTCATGCGCTCGGAGTTGAGCAAGGCGCCGGAAGCGATGCTCGAACTCGATAGAGCGAAGGATTTTTTAGTCGATAGAGGTTATCAAGAAGCGATCACCTATAGTTTCGTCGATGAGGCGATACAAAAAATCATCGCGCCGGATGATGAGTTTATTCCATTGCAGAATCCGATTTCATCGGAATTGGCTGTGATGAGAACCACTTTATGGTGCGGCTTGCTGCGTGCCGCCTTGCATAATATCAATCGGCAGCATACTCGGGTCCGGTTATTCGAAACCGGTTTACGTTTCGTGCGTCGTGGCGGCGCGATTCATCAGCAAAAAATGCTGGCTGGTCTCGCGATAGGCGATGTTTATGCCGAGCAATGGGGAGATAATGGCCGTGCAATCGACTTTTTCGATGTTAAGGCTGATCTTGAGGCGTTGTTTGCCTTGACCGGTATAACTATGCGGTTTGAGGCTGCAATTCATCCGGCATTACATCCCGGCCAGTCGGCGCAAATTCTCTCTGTGTCAGGAGAAAATGTAGGCTGGTTAGGCATGTTGCATCCGTTGCTCGAAAAGCAGCTCGATTTCGATTCAAGAGTTTTCCTGTTTGAGTTGGACCAAGATTTGTTGCTGAATAAAGCGATTCCTGCGTTCAAGCCATTATCGAAATTTCCTTCGGTACGCCGCGATATGGCTTTGATCGTCGATGAAAAGGTGACGGCCGGTCAAATTGTCGATGCGATAAAAAGCTGTAACGAACCGATGATACAAGACATTATGATTTTCGACGTGTATCGTGGAGCTGGTGTCGAAGCCGGTTGCAAAAGCATTGCCTTAGGGCTGGTTTTTCAAGATTTTTCACAAACTCTTACCGATTCGCAAATAGATGCTATATTTAGCAAACTGTTAGCGGCTTTAGCCGATAAGACCAATGCAAAACTGAGGGATTAAATTTATGGCATTAACGAAAGCTGATTTTGCCGAGAGGCTGTTTGACGAGCTTGGATTAAACAAGCGCGAAGCGAAAGACATGGTGGATTTGTTTTTCGAAGAAATCAAAGGATCTTTGGAAAACGGGGAGCAGGTTAAATTATCGGGATTCGGCAAATTTGAACTTCGGGACAAAAACAGTCGGCCGGGTAGAAATCCGAAAACAGGTGAAGAGATACCTATTACCGCCCGTCGTGTGGTAACATTCAGGTCCGGTCAAAAACTAAAAGCCCGAGTAGAAGCTTATGCTGGAACCGAGTAATAATAATGAACTGCCACCGATACCGGCGAAACGCTATTTTACGATAGGTGAAGTCAGCGAGTTATGTGCGGTCAAGCCGCACGTACTAAGGTATTGGGAGCAGGAGTTTTCAGAGCTAGCCCCAGTAAAACGGCGGGGTAACCGTCGTTACTATCAACGGCATGATGTATTGATGATTCGTCAGATTCGATCGCTCCTTTATGAGCAAGGCTATACGATAGGTGGCGCGAGGGCGCACTTATCAAGCGACGATGCCAAGGAAGACTCAACTAGGACCAAGCAGTTGATTCATCAAATGATCGGCGAATTAGAAGATATACTGGAAATTCTTAAATAATTGGCACGCTTTATTATTCAAAAGATACGCCGGAATAGTTAAGTTTGTATTCACTTTTTCACGAATATCCAGTATCATTCGGTTCTTTTTCAAATAGTCGGGGCGTAGCGCAGCTTGGTAGCGCACTTGCATGGGGTGCAAGGGGTCGAAGGTTCAAATCCTTTCGCCCCGACCAATTGATTCAAAAGCTTGTGATTTTTTGATTAAAACATAATGCTATCTTTTCGAAGTGCCAATTATAGGCGCTTCATATTTTATACTTTCCTCCGGTTATCGATCATCAGTCAATGACGACAGGTCCGGTCCAATTGAGCTCATCGATCGCTCTCTGGGCCGACTCGATTGTTGGGTAGGATGTGTTTAATACGTGTCCAGCTTCGCTTCCGATAACGATGAATACTCGAATGCGATTTGAGTCGTTATTGATCCTAATAGAGCAGACTATCCCCCTCCGAACGAGTCTACGAGCTTCGTTAGCTGTAATTTCAATCATAAAACAATCATTCATAATGAGACCTGTGTTGGACAGTGTAGTTTAAAGCTCATTTTGGCACACTTTGGTTTCGTCTGTCTGTTTCCAGCTTATTACAACGATTATTTTTCGCCAAGCACACTTCTCACCCTTGTTGATTTCCAAATTGGGAATTGCTGTTTGCCCCCACAACTCCTGGCTTACGCTGATTTACTATGTAGCGTTTGCATTGCTTGGTCGAATTGCCCTTGAAACAATAATGATAAGACTGAAGTACTTTTTTCTATCGATTGCTCTATAAGTTGCAGTTCGTTTTTTGAGGGTGTGTGCAGCACGTAATTGACAACGGCATTTCTATCGCCCGGATGACCTATGCCGAGTCTTAATCGCCAGTATTCGTTGCTACCTAATTGCGCATTGATATCTTTCAGGCCGTTATGGCCGCCGTGTCCGCCGCCTTTTTTCAACTTGCAAGTACCGGGAGGGAGGTCAAGTTCGTCATGAATGACTAGGATTGCTTCAGGGGGGATTTTGTAAAATTTAGCCAGCGCACTAACCGAACGGCCGCTGAGATTCATGAAGGTTGAGGGTTTCAATAGCCAAGCTTCATGGCCCGGAGTGTTTAATTTTCCGGCGTTCCCGAAGAACTTGGCTTCGGCATTCATTCGAGTATTGTTGAGTCGACCGATATGGTCTATCCACCAAAAACCGGCATTATGTCGTGTATCTTCGTATTGCTTGCCAGGGTTGCCAAGGCCGACAAAAAGTTTGATTCCTGTCATTTAAAAAATAAGTTGTGAAAAAAGTGGAAGTACTGTTTTTTATACCCATTGCTAGTCAAATTTCGGCGTCGGGGTGTTCGTCAAAGGACGCCGTGAATACGTCCATGTAGGCTCTATGACAGCATCCCTGCTGTCAAAGCCTTTGCCGAACACCCCGACG
>DLMX01000010.1 GCA_002479405.1 Methylophilaceae bacterium UBA7525 | reverse complement strand
ATGGCCATGCAGTTGCTGGGCAATCTGTTCGAATATGTGTTGAACCAGTTGGGACAGGAAACCAACATCCTCGGCGCAACTTCCGGTGACACCGGTTCTGCCGCTGAATACGCCATGCGCGGCAAGAAAGGCATCCGCGTTTTCATGCTGTCGCCCCATCAGAAAATGAGCCGCTTCCAGTCTGCACAGATGTTCAGCCTGCAGGATGAGAATATTTATAATATTGCCATCAAGGGTGTGTTTGATGATGCGCAGGACGTGGTGAAGGCGGTCTCCAATGATCATGTTTTCAAGAGGCAGCACAAGATCGGCGCCGTCAATTCCATCAATTGGGCACGTGTCGCTGCGCAGGTCGTGTATTACTTCAAGGGGTATTTCGCGGTCACGCAGGACAACAGCCAGAAGGTCAGCTTTGCCGTGCCTTCCGGCAACTTCGGCAATGTCTGCGCCGGTCATATCGCCCGCATGATGGGCCTGCCGATTGCCAAACTGGTGGTGGCCACCAATGAAAATGACGTGCTGGACGAGTTCTTCAAGACCGGGGTTTATCGTCCGCGTGGCTCAGCAAATACCTATCATACGTCCAGTCCTTCCATGGACATCAGCAAGGCCTCCAATTTCGAGCGCTTCGTGTTTGACCTGGTCGGCCGCGATGCTGCCAAGGTGCGCGAATTGTGGAGCAAGGTGGATGCCGGCGGTGCTTTCGATCTGAAACCGGATGGCCTGTTCGACAAGGTGGCTGATTACGGTTTTGTCTCCGGCAGCAGCAATCATGCGAACCGCATGCAGACCATACGTGCAACCATGGAAAAATACGATGTCACTATCGATACGCATACTGCGGATGGTTTGAAAGTTGCGCTTGAATGCCGCGAGCCTGGCGTTCCGATGGTGGTGCTGGAAACTGCATTGCCGGCGAAATTCGAAGACGCCATCGTCGAGGCTCTGGGGCAGAAGCCGGAGCGTCCGGCCGACTTGGCAGGCCTCGAGGATCTCCCGCAGCGTTTCGTCGTCATGGATGCAGACGTTAACGCTATCAAGCAGTTTATTGTCGAACACAGCTGAAAGGAAACTGCCATGAAGGTCTACCACGACTTGATGCGTCACGTGCTGGAGCATGGCCACAAGAAGGAAGACCGCACCGGCACCGGCACCATTTCGGTTTTCGGCTATCAGATGCGCTTCAACCTGGCAGAGGGCTTTCCTTTGCTGACCACCAAGAAGGTACACCTGAAGTCCATTATCCATGAATTGCTATGGTTCCTGCAGGGTAGTACCAACATCGCCTATCTCAAGCAGAACGGTGTCACCATCTGGGACGAGTGGGCCGATGCGGAGGGCAATCTCGGCCCTGTTTACGGTTATCAGTGGCGCAATTGGCCGCGGCCGGACGGCAGTCATATCGACCAGATCACCGAAGTGGTGGAAGCTATCAAAAAGACGCCGGACTCCCGTCGTTTGATCGTTTCCGCCTGGAACGTAGCTGATGTCGACAAGATGAAGCTGCCGCCATGTCATGCTTTCTTCCAGTTCTATGTGGCAGACGGGAAACTCTCCTGTCAGCTT
Source organism: Methylophilaceae bacterium UBA7525 (assembly GCA_002479405.1). Lineage (GTDB taxonomy): Bacteria > Pseudomonadota > Gammaproteobacteria > Burkholderiales > Methylophilaceae > UBA6140. The sequence continues at coordinate 22,867 of DLMX01000010.1, read as the reverse complement.
TACCAGCGCAGCGCTGACATCTTCCTCGGCGTGCCTTTCAACATCGCCTCTTATGCCTTGCTGACCATGATGGTGGCACAGGTCTGCGGTCTCAAGCTGGGTGATTTTGTTCATACCCTGGGGGATGCCCATATCTATCTGAACCATCTGGATCAGGTCAATGAGCAGTTGTCGCGGGAACCGCGTGCATTGCCCATCATGCGTATCAATCCGCAAGTCAGCGATATCTTCGGTTTCAAATTCGAAGATTTCTCGCTGGAGCAATACGATCCGTATCCCGCCATCAAGGCGCCAGTCGCAGTCTAGATTTATTCCCATCCGGGCCAGATGACTTAAATGCTCGTCAGGCAGCTTGTCTCGTTCCAATCCATTGGTTGTATGCAGCCACACCGGTTGCCAGCAACCGGGTCCGCACCGTCACTATAAAAAATATCATTAAAGAACAACGGGTTGAATTCATGTTTGTAAAGGCATGAATATTGCCAGTATTGAATTGCAATCTTTCAATTCTTTTCTCGGGAGTTTCTCCCATTTTGGTTTGTGCGGAAATCTCTACAATGAATAGCTTTTTGAAGAAGCTGCTGAATATGAGCCTGACAGTTCGCCTGAATCTGATGATCACGCTGTTGTTGTTCATCGTGATTTCCATAGGCGCAATACTTTCGGTTCAGAGTGCACGAGAAGATGTCCGGGCTGAAGTGCTGTCGACGGCTTCGCTGGCATCACATCTGCTTGATGCGGAGATTCTGCACTATACCTCGGATTACGCCTGGCTCAATGCGGCAGATCCGAACAAGGCATCCATTTTCAGACTGGAGTCATTGGCTGATATCCGTCATTTGAAGATCGAGTTTTATGACCGGTTCGGCAGATTGAGAGACAGTAATCGAGAAGAGCGGGCAGTTGGTGAAAATACACCTCCGGCATGGTTTGTAAAATTGATGGATGTGACTTCAGTGGATGGTACAGAGGTCAGGCGTGTGATTTACGCGAGCGGCAGAGCTATCGGTGAGCTTGTGATCACTCCTGACAGTTCTTTCGAGATCGAGGAAATATGGCACGATACGCAAGGCCTGTTGTGGTTGGTGGCGATCTTCTTCGTGACAGTGAATGCCATGGTTTACTGGGCGCTGAAAAAGGCGCTACAGCCGGTCGGCAGTGTGGTCAATGCCCTGAACTCACTGGAAGAAGGGGATCTTGATGCCCGTCTTCCGCAGTTCGAGTTGCCGGAGCTCGCCGGCTTGAGCATCAAATTCAACGCGATGGCGCAGACGCTGCAGCAAAGCATCAAAAGCAATCATCGCCTGACCCAGAAGATTATTCGCGTGCAGGAAGATGAACGCAAAAGTCTGGCGCGCGAGTTGCACGATGAAATCGGCCAATGCATGACCGCCATCAATGTCGATGCCATGGCGATTGTCAACAGCAGGGATTTGACGGCTGCCAAGAGAAGTGCGATTGCGATTTCCGACGTCTCGATGCACATCCTCGATATGGTGCATCACATGCTGCAGCGCTTGCGCCCTGGAGTGTTGGACGAACTTGGGCTGTCCATTGCGCTGGATGAATATGTCTATGGCTGGCGCGAACGCAATGCCGGTATTGCCAGTTGCATCAGTATTCCCAAGGATTTGGGCGAGATGGACGATGAGGTCGCACTGGCCGCTTATCGCATCATCCAGGAATCCCTCACCAATATCACTCGTCATGCTGATGCGCGCCGTATGACATTGTCTGTCGTTGACGAAAAAGAGAGCCTGGTGATCGAAATCGAGGATGACGGAATAGGCTTTGATCCGGCGAGTTTTGGCGGTTACGGCCTTGCCGGCATGCGGGAGCGGGTAGAGGGATTGGGCGGTTCCTTCGGCCTGACGACGGCTCCGGGAAAAGGTACAAAAATCTCAGTACGACTTCCAATTCACATAGAAGAAACATTATGACGAATCCCTATCGCGTTATGTTGGCGGACGATCATGCCGTGGTCCGGTCCGGTCTGCGTCGCCTGCTGGAGCAGGATAACAGTGTGCTGGTAGTTGCCGAGGCCAGCACCGGCGAGCAGGCCTATCAGATGTATGGAGAATGTCAGCCAGACGTTGTTGTCATGGATATGTCGATGCCCGGCATGGGCGGACTTGAGGCCTTGCGTAGAATTCTGTCGCGATATCCTGCTGCCAGAGTAGTCATTTTTTCCATGCATGAGAATGCCGCTTTTGCGACCCAGGCCCTCAGTGCCGGTGCCAAGGGCTATATCGCGAAGTCTGGCGTAGCCGGCGATCTTCTCAATGCGGTACATGAGGCAATGGTGGGGCGTACCTGGATCAGTCCTTCAATCGCGCAGAAAATTGCTCTGCAAAGTCTCACGGGCGAGGATGATCCGGTGCGCAAATTATCAGGCCGCGAATTCGAGGTTTTCCGTTTGCTGGCCGAGGGGCATACGCTCGAGGCGATTTCGGAAACTCTGAAAATCAGTCAGAAAACCGTGGCCAATTATCAAACTTTACTTAAACAGAAGCTTGGTATATCCGGCCCGATAGAATTGGTGCGTCTGGCGATACGCCATGGCGTCATTGAAGGTTAATTCATAGAGGGAAGAAAAATGCGTTTGAATATCATCCGGGGTCTTGTTCTTGCGGCAATCATGTCGGTGAGCACTGCATATGCCGGCTTTGAAGAAGGCAAGGCGGCGTTTATGCAGCGTGACTATGCGAACGCATTCAAGGAATTCAAGCCTCTGGCAGAACGCGGCGATGCTGGATCGCAGCACATCCTTGGCATGATGTATGACGAAGGCCAGGGAGTCCGGCAGGATTATGCCGAAGCTGCTGCCTGGTACAAAAAAGCGGCCAGTAAAGGCAATGTCGATTCTGCTTATAATCTGGGCGTGATGTATGCCATGGGCCAGGGCGTCGAGCGGGACGATGTGCAGTCTGCCAAATGGTTCCGCATGGCGGCCGAGAAGGGCCATGTGCTGTCGCAGTTTGCCTTGGGGCGTGTCACGACCATCGGTCGCGGCGTAAAACAGGATGACAAGGCCGCCAACGTCTGGTACCGAAAGGCTGCCGAGCAAGGGCATTTCAAATCGCAGCTGGTGCTGGGCAAGAACTATGTCGAAGGCCGTGGCATCGAGAAGAATCCAAAGCTTGGTTTTCACTGGATCAGTCAATCCGCAGAACTGGGACATTTCAAGGCTCAATACGAGCTGGGCAAGATGTATCGTGATGGCGTTGGAGTCGCAGCAGATATGGTGCATGCCTATAAGTGGTACCAGCTCGCTGCTACCCAGAACCATGAGTTTGCTATTGTTGAAAGGGATCAGATAGCTTTCGTGATGACTGCCGAACAGATTGCGCGTGCCAAGTTGCTGCTTTCTGAGTGGACTCCAAAAAAGCTTGATGAACGTCATGTCGCAAAGCAATAGCAACGGCGCCTAGTTTCTCAGCACTGCTTATTTTCTCATTTCATCTGCATTTTATTCCCGACAAACATGGGAATTATTCCTAACTCTATTCAGGAAATCCGCTCGTTCTGTTTGCCCGCTACATCCCTATAGTGTCAGTGCGTTCTCGGCAGTAAAGGGGATGGCGTAGGTTTCAAAAATCAGAACAAGGAGGATGTATGAGAAAGCAACAACTGATGTTGCGGGGGATGTATGCTGCATTGGGTGCGCTGGCGATGGTCGGTATTGCCGGTCAGGCCTCGGCCAACGAGGAAATCATCAAGCGCAGCAAGGATCACAATATGTGGGCAGCGCCAGGTCAGAATCTGGCATTGCATCGTCACAGCCAGCTGAAAGACATCAACACCAAGACCGTCAGCAAACTGCAGTATGCCTGGTCACAATCCACCGGTACACTACGCGGCCATGAAGGTCAGCCTGTCGTGGTCGAGCACAACGGCAAGACCATGATGTATTTTGTCAGCGCGTGGCCGAATATCGTGCAAGCGCTAGACTTGAGCGATCCTGACCATCCAAAACAGGTCTGGAACTACACCAAGAAAACCGATCGTGATGAATCTGCAGTGCCACGTGCCTGCTGTGACACCATCAACCGCGGCCTGAATTATGCTGACGGCAAAGTGGTATTCCACACGCTGGATGGCTTCCTGATCGCTCTGGATGCAGGTACTGGCAAGGAAATCTGGGTGACCAAGCATGCGTATCCTGAAAAGGGTGAAACGCACTCCGGTCCAGCCATGGTTGCAGAAGGTCTGGTGATTGCGGGTTTCGGCGGTGACGAATTCGCCGCTCGCGGCCGTACCGTTGCCTACGACCTGAAGACCGGCAAGGAAGTCTGGAAGTGCCATAGCACCGGTTCCGACAAGGATCTGTGCATGACACCGGAAACCAACAAGGCCAATCCGCACTATGGTCTGTACGGTCAGAATACCGGCCTGACTTATCCTGGCGATGAATGGAAAATAGGCGGCGGAGCTCCATGGGCATGGTTCAGCTACGACCCGAAACTTCGTATCATGTACGCCGGTACCGGCAACCCTGGCCACTGGTCTCCGTCCTATCGTTGCGGCGAAACCGGTGCCAACCTGACTCACGCCAAGTGTAATGAAACCGATCCCAAGACCGGTATCGGCAAGTGGGACAACAAGTGGTCCATGACCATCATGGCCCGCAAGATCGACACAGGCGAAATGGTCTGGGCATACCAGAAAACTCCATTCGACCAATGGGATTATGACGGTGTGAACGAAAACATCCTGGTGGATAACCTGGTGGTTGACGGCAAGAAGCATGATGCCTTGGTCAACTTTGACCGTAACGGCTTTGCGTATGTGCTTGACCGCAAGGACGGTACTCTGCTCCGCGCCAATAAGTTTGTCACCGTAAACTGGGCTGAAAAGGTTGATCTGAAGACCGGTCGTCCAGTTAAAGTCGAGAAACATTCTCCGTTCGCTCGTGACGTAAATACACAGGCTTGTCCATCTGCAATGGGTGGTAAAGACCAGCAGCCTGCTGCGGTGGATCCAAAAGAACCAAACATCTTCTATGTACCTACCAATAACTGGTGTATGGAAGATGAGCCGCAGGAACGTACACATACCCAACAGGGCACCGTGTATGTGTTTGCCAACGTCTATATGTATCCGGAAAAACCAGGTGTAACCGGCAAGCTGAAGAAATTCGACGTAGTCAGCGGCAAGACCATTTGGGAAGTTCCTGATCCATATCCTAACTGGAGCGGTGTCCTGGTGACCGACGGTGGTCTGGCCTTCTACGGTTCCCTGGGTGGTGACTTCCGTGCAGTCGACCGCAACTCCGGCAAGGTAGTCTGGAGCCGCAAGCTCGGGTCCGGCATCATCGGCAACCCCGTCACCTACAAGGTTAAAGGCAAGCAGTATGTTTCCGTCTTTGCCGGTATCGGCGGCTGGATCGGTCTGCCTGTAACCGCAGGTCTGGATATGGATGACAAGTATGGCGCTATCGGTGCAACTGCGATGGCCAAGGCATCCGGTCTGGACAAGATCCCGCAAGGTGGCGAGTTATACACATTCCGCTTGTATGACTGATAAGGCAGTAATCCAGTAGTTGAGTAAATCGGCCGAGGGTGGCGTTCATGCCACCTCTCGGCTTTTTTTAATCCTCAAGATTTAAGGATTGTGATGAGTAAAAAGCTTCATGTGTTATGGCTAGGGGTTGTGCTGTCCCTGCTTCCTTCCGTTGCGGCAGCTGAAAAAGTCGAACCTCTCCGCGTTTGTGCCGATCCGGGCAATATGCCGCTTTCCAACAATCAGGGTGAGGGCTTTCAGAACAAGATCGCCGATTTGATTGCCAAGTCGATGGGTACTCATACCACTTACTTTTATCGCCCATATCTTAATCGCGGCTTGACCCGTCAGACTTTTGACAACAACGAGTGCGACATCCTGATGGACATGTCGGCGGATGACAAACGCATGATGACGACCATGCCTGTATACCGCAGTACCTTTGTACTGGCTTATCGCAATGATCGCGGCCTCGATATCAAAAGTCTTGATGACCCCAAACTGCTGAACGATATGAAAGTCGGTGTTTTCCAGCACTCCGCCATACGTACGGTGTTGCAGGAACGCGGTATCAAACGCGAAAACACCATCGTGAAAACCATCGCGCATGATGCAGACCTTTTGCCGGAGAGGCAACCGCATGTGCAAGTACGTGACGTAGTGGACGGCAAACTGGATGCTGTTGCCATCTGGGGGCCGATGGCCGGCTGGTATGTCAGCATGAAGAATGCGCCATTGACGATCAAGCCATTGAACACGCTTGAAGATAACATGCCGCTAGAGTTCGAACTGGGCATTGGCATGAAGAAAAACTCGCACGCGCTCAAGGCTGGCATCGAGAAGGCCATGCTGGAAAACAAGGACCAGATACGCAAGATACTGGACGATTTCGGTGTCCCGCTGGTGCAATGTGATCATTGTGTCGTTTCTGGCGATCTGCCAAGTCATGGCACCTACCAGACGCATGTCAGACGGTCGTTGAATACCATCAAAGTCAAAATGACACCGCCGGATGAAATCCCGGCGTTGATCAACGCTGCTGTCAAATCCGGTTCATCGCTCGACCAGGAATTGATCAATGCCACATTGCAGACGGATACCAACCGTATTGAATATCTGCTCAAGCATGGAGCCGATATCAATGCAAAGGATGTCGAAGGCATGACTTCGCTGATGCATGCGGTTAAAACCACTGATCTGACACTGATCAACGGTCTGCTTGAATATGGCGCAGACCCGAATCTGCAAGACAACGATGGCTGGACCGCTGCCATGCATGCCGTGCGGCAGAACGATGGCAAGGTCATGCGCCTGCTTGCCAGATTCAAGGCTGATTTTGATCTGCTCAATTATCAGGGCTTCAGCGCGCTTGGCCTTGCCGTGCAGGATAACCGATCCAATGTTGCAGTCGCCATGTTGGACAGAGGCGCAAAGCCGACGGTCGTCATGGGCGATTCGGGTTATACCCCGCTGATTATTGCCGCCAAAGTTGGCAACAAAGTGATGGCGCAAACGCTACTGCAATATGGCGCCAAACCGAATGAGAAAAATGCAGGCGGATTCACTGCGCTCATGTTGGCTGCAGCCCGTAACGATGTGGACATGGTGCATTTGCTGACCAAGGCAGGAGCTGATGCCGGCATCAAGAGCGTTGGCGGTAAAACCGCGCTGATGATTGCACAGGAAGAGAATGCTAAAGAGGCTTTGGCTGTGCTGTCGTCCTATTTGAATTCGAAATCCTGATGACTTCCATCCTGTGCTGCCAATTTTGGCAGCCTCTTCAATCAACGTTGAGTTACTCCCCGAGTTTTTTAATCCGAAAGGCAAAATAATGATCGTTCGTCGTATCTCTGTTTTTTCTTCAACCTTGGCCCTGCTGCTGGCAATTGCCGGGCCGGGTTGTGCATCAGCTGACCTGGCAGAGCCTGAAGTGGTAGCTAACGATACTGCGGTGCCGCAAGCCCCGCAGATGGATGATGGTTTCCCTGTCCCTCAGCAGAAAGCAAAACCTGCTGCAGACGCCCCGACCGAACCGGTCATGGGCGGCAGCATGACGCCGTTGGAACGGGTTGCTTCCACCCCCAAGGGCGAGTTGAAGAACCCTTATGTCGATGCCAACGACAAGGTACTGGAACTGGGGCGCAAGAAGTATCTGTCTGCAAGCTGTAACGGCTGTCATGGCGGTACGGGCGGTGGCGGTATGTGCCCTCCGCTTTCAAACGAGGTGTGGGTATATGGTAGTGATGACGATACCCTGTATCGCTTGATTACACTTGGCAGCGACGAATTCACCAAACAGACCGGCGTTTCCCGCAAAGGTCGTGAAAACGTGGTCGGCCCCATGCCAAGCCATGGCGCTATCGTCAAGACCGATGATGACATGTGGAAGATCATCACGTTCATTCGTTCCGTCTATCGTGGCGATCCGTCCAGAAAGAACTGGTAGTTATTGATGGGTTTATATCGAATTTGTCTTGCAGCTTTTCTTGGGATGTTGTGCCTGGTTCCTGGATTAAGCGGCTGTGCTCAAAATTCACAGAAATCCGCAGAGGTTGGGATCTGGAAAGCCATTGCCCCAAAGGACATGCAGGGCGAATTTGATAAACATGATGTGTTAGGTCTGATTTCCGGCCACCGGATACCCACCGATTGTTCAATCAACTGGCTGGATCCTGATGATGGTAAGCGATACTGCTTTAGTAGCGGTACCTCTCTTTTGTATTTTCAGGAACAGCCTAAAACTAATATTAGAAGGGCTACTGAAGTTTGGGAAAACATGAAAATAGACTCCAGCGAGTTCATGGGGTAATTGCTGCATTGGGACTGCTGTTGGTATCAACAGCAGCTGCCGGCGCGCCATTTGCCTATATTACCAATCAGGGATCGGATACCGTTTCCGTGATTGATCTGGTGGTGGACGAGGTGTCGGCTGATATTTCGGTAGGGAAAGGCCCGGTCGGCATTGCCATCGACCCCGTTCAGGAGCGTGTCTACGTCTCAAACGTTGATGGGCGCTCGGTCTCGGTCATTGATATGCGGAGCAATCGGGTGATACATGAGATCAGACTGCAAATTGCGCCGGTTGGCTTGGCATTGAGCAAGACCGGCGGCCAGTTGTTTGTCGCAGACTGGTTTCATGATCGAGTATTACTGATTGATACGGAAAGCTATCAGCAGACTGGTGAAATCGAAATAGGCGAGGCGCCATCCGGTATGGAGGTCAGCCGCGAGGGCGCAACTTTGTATGTGGCCAACAGGGATAGCAATGATGTGGGTGTGATTGATATCCGCAGTCGCAAGCTGATATCAAAAATCCCGGTTGGCAAACACCCGTTCGGCATGGCCTTGAGTGGTGATGGTGGAAGTCTGCTCGTGGTTAATGTCGAGAGTAACTCGGTCTCGGTCATTGATACGCACCGAGACCGGGTGGTCGCGACCATCCCGGTCGGAGAGCATCCATATTGTGTGACTACAAGCCCTGATGGGCGTTTTGCCTATGTCAGCAACACAGGTGAAGACACTGTGTCGGTGATAGATATACAGGCTGGAAAAGTCATTGCAACCATTGATGTGGATGGCTTCCCCGAAGGAGTTTCGTTTGACGCAAGGCATCAGCGTGTCTATGTCGCCAGCTGGATGGATAACGCCGTTTCGGTCATCGATGCCAAAACCAATCGCAAGATAAAGAGTATTGCCACCGGCTCGCAGAGCCGTTCATTCGGCCAATTCATTGGCTATCCTGTTCAACCATAAAGAGGAAATTGTAATGAAACTTAAACATTTGTTAGTTGTGTCTGCATTGGGCTTGGCCCTACAGGCCACCGCAGCTGTTGCACCCAGTCAACAGAAAGTCATCAAGGAAGTGACCATACAGGCCGAGCCGGCAAAGGTCTGGGATTTGGTCAAGGATTTCGGTGCAATCTATCAATGGCACCCTGCTGTGGCCAGCACGCAGTTGGAAATGAGAAAGGACGACAGCGGTGCGGATGTGCAACATCGTCTGCTGACGCTCAAGGATGGCGGAACGATACTCGAGAAATTGGTAGGAGCTTCTGATGCAGACATGAAGCTGGAATATCGTATTGTCGAAGGTGTGCTACCGGTCAGCAGTTATCGCGCCATCATGCAGGTCAAGGCAGGTGCAGAACCAAGCCAGACAGTGGTGACCTGGACCGGACGTTTCTACAACAAGGCATATGCCGTTGATGCGCCCAAAGGTGAAGACAATGCGGCTGCCATCGCTGCAGTTGAAGGTGTATACGACGCAGGACTGACCGGGCTGAAGACCGTGCTGGAGGCCAAGTAATAATGTCGATTCATGGAAAGGGTAAGGGCAATATGAGAAGTATTCTGGCAATCGCGGCAGCATTGTTTACACCGGCACTGGCCATGGCACATGGCCCCAGTCCGCAAAAAATCGTGAAAGAAGTGGTGATCAAGGCAGAGCCGGCGAAAGTATGGGCTGCATTAACGGATTTTGGTGCAATCGCGCAATGGCATGGCGACGTTGCCGAAATCAAGGTGGAAGATCGCAAGGATAGCGAAAGCGAAGCAGTTTTGACACATCGGACAGTCACTTTCAAGGATGGCAGCTACATCATTGAAAAGCTCAGGGAGGCGAAAGCCGAGGAATTCAAGCTTGACTACAAGATGGTGGAAGGCACGGTGCCGGTCAGCAATTATCGGGCGGTGATGCAGGTAAAACCAGGTCCGGGAGAAGGGGAGTCCACGCTGACATGGACTGGTCGTTTCTACAACATGGCCAACAGTATGGAAGCACCTCCGGGACAGGATAATCCGACCGCAGTCGCGGCCATCAACAAGATTTACGATGCAGGTCTGGCTGGCATCAAGCGCTATCTGGAAAAGTAAAAAGGAAGGCCTGTTGGGAAAAAATCCCATAGAAACTCGGGAGTATCGGCCTAGTGCCTCCTTTCTTAACTCCTTAACATGGCATCTACACTTCCATCAGCGGCTGGCTTCATGATTTAGCCAATAACCATCTCTTGATGTGTGTCTCCATAGCTCAGCCAGGCACTGCAAGGTGTCTGGTTTTTTTTCAAAAAACCAAGGAATCACGATGAATTTCAATCCAAGCCATGCAATTCTGACAGGTGTTCTTTCCCTATTTTTTCATCAGGCCATTGCAGCACCTTTGGCCTATGTGCCGAATGAAAAGGATGGCACGATATCCGTGATCGACACTGGTATAGACAAGGTTGTTGATGTTTTACCCAAAGGCGGCAGCCTTGGTAAAAGAATTCAGGCTGCGACACTGGATGCGAGCGGCAAGTATCTTTATGTCGTAGTTCGTGATGACAATGCCGTGGCCAAGCTGGATCTGGCAACAGGCAAGGAACTCTCTCGTGTATTTGTGGGTGATGAACCGGAAGGCATCAAAATCTCCCCTGATGGCAAGACGCTGGCTGCCTGCCTGGAGGAGGATCACGCGGTTTCCTTCGTCGATTTGAATGCCTTCAAGTTGGTGCAGACTTCAAAAAACAAGGGTAAAAACCCCGAGCACTGCGTATATAGCCCGGATGGGAAGTGGCTGATCACCAGCAATGAAAAAAGTGGAGATCTGGATGTTTTTGAGGCCGCCACAATGCAATCGGTGCATCTGATAAAGGGCAGCAAGCATCCGAGAGGTATCAGCTTCCTGCCGGATGGTAAACGGTTCTATGTCGCGAACGAAGCAGCCAATCTGGTGGAAGTCATCAGCACGGGTGACTGGAAGGTGGTCGACCGGATCAAGGTCGGTGTTCGTTCAAATGGCGTGATTGTCTCACCGGACGGAGCCAGGGTTTATGTCAGTAACGGTGGTGAAAAGTCAGTCAGTGTGATCGACACTCAAACCAACAAGGTCATCAAGACCATCAAGGTCGGTGAGCGACCATGGAACATGGCATTGACTCCGGACGGCAATAAACTCTATGTTGCCAATGGACGTTCCAACTCCATATCCGTGATTGATACCATCAAGCTTGAGCATCACGCCGATATTCCTGTCGGATCATTTCCGTGGGGCGTCATGATTCACTGAGTGCTATCAAGTCCTCAGGCATAATTAATAATGCGTCATGGCATTAAAGCTGAAGAGTCTGCCATGGCGTTTTTTCTTACCTTTTGGTTTTTTGGGCTTGCTGCTCTTTTGTTGAATTTTTAGCCCCCCCCAAAATCCTGTTGGTGCTTGACTGCCTTGATGCTGAAGAAAGTCCAGTGCAAATCTCATGCGCACATTAACGGGCAGACCTATGGACCTATGATTTGTTCAAAAAGACGGGCGTGGGATAGGAACAGGTTTGGGATAAAACACAATGCACTTACTCAAAGAATGCCGTAGCTGGTGGCGAGGTGCACCATCTGGTTGGTATTCTGCACATTGAGCTTCTGTCGGATATGGGTTTGTATATTGGCTGCAGATTTTTGGCTGATGTTCAGTTTCTTGGCGATTCCACTGATCGAGTGGCCGGCAACCAAACGGCTGAACACCTTAAAATCGCGTTGCGAGAGTAAGTTGATCAGATTGTTCAGTCCGGAGGATTGTTCGACAGCGATCTTATGTGCAATCCCGTGACCGATAAAGCGTTTCCCTGCCAGAATCTGTTGTGTGGCCTGCAACAGGATATCAGGGTCGTCCGATTTGACGACATAACCGCGTGCGCCGGCGCGGATGGAGCGGGCCGCATGAATGATATCGTCATGTCTGGTAAAGACCAGAATTTTCGCCATGACATCCTGTGCCATGCGTCTGCGTTCCTGTCTGCTCGGCCCGCAGTTTCACTTCCGTATTAATTTCATGCGTGCGATCGAAGCAGATGAGGCCATCCAGTATCCCGGCCTGGTTGGGGACATTCCTTCCTACATTCTGTTCAATGCTTCGGCCAGTTACAAGCCGCAAGGCACAAGTGCGATGATATTCATCAGCGGCATAAATCTGAACGACAATGGATATCTGGCCGGTCGTGAACGACAGATATTTAGTGGTATCCGTTATGATTTTTAACAAAAAAACCTCATCTCCGGGAGCGAGGGGAGTAATCAGATACTTCGCACTTACAGCGAGCCATAATCTCCCCAGATATGGCTCGCTTTTTTATGGAAACTGATTATTTCGGTGGTTACAAACGATCATATTTGGTTGTTTGTAGCCACATGGTGGCTGTCAGTAGCCAGCGCGAAATGTTTTGCAGGGATTAAAAATAAATTAAAACAGTGACTTGTGTTTTATATCTTATATGGTATGGATGTTGCCTCTGACTAGTGATGCTTGAATTGGTATCGATTTCTTAGTTGAGGAGTTGTTAATGAAAAAATATCCCATTCCAAAAGCAACGGTAGTTGCTGTGATGCTGGCATTTGCCGGTACATCTGGTTTTGCTGTTGCGTCAGAAGAGACGGTTGTTACCGATGCCATCTCTGTTAAAGGCATTTTGCCGTCCAACCTTGAAGCAGTTCCGGGTTCATTCAATGTGGTGGATGAAAAGGGGTTGGAAGAGCGCCAGCCGTTCTCCATGCAGGAAGCATTGAATACTGTTCCGGGTGTCAACATTGTCGGTGAGAACTCCTTTGGTCTCGGTATCAATATCGGTGTGCGTGGCATGGATCCGCGCCGTACTGCCCGTACTTTGCTGATGGAAGATGGCATGCCGCTGTTCCTGGCCCCTTATGGTGACCCATCTGCACATTACACGACTCCGCTGGAGCGTTTGCAACGTATCGAGGTGGTCAAGGGTTCCGGTCAGGTGCTCTATGGCCCACAGACGGTTGGTGGCATGATCAACTTTGTGACCAAACCGGTCCCAACCAACGGCTTTTCCGGCAGCGTTACCGCCAAGGCCGGTAATAATGATTACTACGGCGGGCATGTCAACATCGGCTACGGTGATGAACGCGGCGGCATCATGATCGATGCCTTGCAGAACAAGGGTGACGGTATCCGTGACAACCATGATTTCGACCAGCGCGATATTACCGTCAAGGGTCAGTTGAATCTGACCGACCGTCAGACCCTGATTGCCAAGGTCGGCTATTACGAAGAAGACTCGCACGTCTCTGAAACCGGCTTGAGCGAGCAAGAGTATGCCGAGGACAAATATCAGGCACCGACCGGTAAACGCGACAAGTTTGAAATGGAGCGCAAGGTCGCTCAATTGCAACACATCTTTGAAATTGATGACCGCATGAAATTGAGCACACAGGCTTACTATGCGGATACCAAGCGTAAATCCTTCCGTCAGGTCAACGGCCCCGGCGGTTTCGATGATGATGACCCGGATGAAACCACGCCGTATTCAAGAATTGACCGCTGTGATAATTTCGGCAATCCCGGACCCAATAACGGTCTCGTACCTTTGACAGAAGCCGATTCCGCGGCCTGCGGTGGCCGCTGGAGACCGCGTGAGTTCACCTATTGGGGTATCGAGCCACGTCTGGATTTCAGTCATAACCTGTTCGGTATCGAAAATGATGCCGTGATCGGTTTCAGGTATCACACTGAAGATATCGACCGTAAACAGATTCGTGGCGGAGACCCGCGCTTCCAGAGTTATCACTATGCGAAGTATCAGGAGTCGCGTGAGCATATCAAAATCGATGTCGATGCCTATTCCTACTATGCCCAGAATACTTTCTATCTCGGTGATTGGGCGCTGACACCTGGCGTACGCGTCGAAGACTACAAAATCAAGACCGATATCGTGCGGGCTGAAACCGAATCGCAAAACAATCCTGAGTCCAAAGCGACCAACCGGCAAACCGAAGTGCTGCCTGGCTTCGGTGTGGCCTGGAACGGTATAGAAAACACGACAATCTTTGCCGGCGTGCACAAGGGTTTTGCACCGCCACGTCCGGATCGTGATTTGCGTGTGCCAGAATGTGGTCCAGGAGGTAGCGAGGAAAACTGCGCTATCGTTGACAAGACCAAGGCGGAAGAAAGTACCAATTGGGAATTGGGTATCCGTTCGAACTACTTCAAGGGTATCGGTTTTGAATCCACCTTGTTCCATACTGATTTTGATGAGATCGTCATCAAAACTGCTGGTGGGTCTTTCGACAATGGGGGCAAATCACAAATGACCGGTATCGAATTTGCCGGCCGGGTTGATTTCGGCACCATTTACAACACTTCCCATAACTTCTACGTCAGCGGTTCCTACACCAACCTGTTTACCGCGAAGTTCAAGAAGGATGGTGAAGATGATGAGAGCGGCATCTACAGCGGAGATCGTTTGCCCTATGCGCCTCGTCATCTGGCCTCAATCAACTTCGGTTATGAAAACGCGTCTGGTTTCCATGCCCGCATCGGTTGGGATTATGTGAGCCGTCAGGAAGCGGATGCCTATACGCGTGCGATCGAAGCAGAAGAGGCAATTCTGTATTCCGGCCTGGTCGGGGATATTCCTTCCTACACCCTGTTCAATGCCTCGGCCAGTTACAAGCCGCAGGGCACCAACGCAACATTGTTCATCAGCGGCACCAATCTGGCTGACAAGGAGTATCTGGCCAGCCGTGTAGATGGCATGGTGGCCGGTCGTGAACGACAGGTGTTTGGTGGTATCCGTTACGACTTCTAAACAATAGCCAGCATCATCTCCGGGTGCGTGGGGGATCGCTTTCAGCTATCCCCTCTCTCACAGCGAGCCTCTGATCTCCCCAGATTCAGGCTCGCTTTTTTCGTCTGCGAAGTATTGAAAGAAAATCCTGGAACGCTTATTTGTTCAAGGCAAAAAAAAGCGGAACCTTCTCGGGGAGAGGAAGGCCCGCTGTCAGGGGAGGGTAGTGGAGATAATCGATTATGCGGTAATGGTTCTTTCGTTGATTATTCTTACCCTGTCGCCAATCTTCTGTTGCGGCGGTGTGTTCAGGGTAACGGTAAGGTGATGGCCATTTCGCATGCGAACCTTGACGATATATGCGGCCACATTTGTGTAAACGCTAGCATCCTGGCTCAGACTCAGGTCGCTACTTGCCTTGATGTTGGCTTTGGTACTTGATTCATCCATGACGATCAGTCTGGCATTCATTCTGTGTGCATTCAGATAGCTATCAAGGTGTTGTTCGGACATATCTCCTGAATGTGGTTTCAACTCGGGGTCTGCCGTCTCCGTGACTTTTCCCGGAATAGTTTCAATGCCGACAACTACACCGCAATTGAAACAATTCGATAGTTTCGGTTTGACAGCGCTATTGAAAGGCTTTTGTGCATATTCAACTTTTGCAAACAATCTGTTGCTGAAGTAAGCACTGTCATCTGCTGATCTGTCCGAGCTGACGCCGGGCTCATCCTTTTGTTGGCTACTCTCTTCGCTGGCTGTGATTTGTGTGCCGGATGCCGGAACCAGGCGGGCAATCGCAATGCTGCCAATAATACTTAATGCTGTCAGAGCAATGGCAACGTATAAAACTATCGGGTGTGATGTTTTCAGTTTTATGATTTTCATCATGAATTCTTGCTGGCAGGCGGTGTCCTGTTATGACCTCTGGAAATAAAATCTGTGGTAAAGATTCCCGGATGCATCGCAGGCTTGTCTGCTGATCAGCTCCTTTTCGCGCTTTTTCCTGTTTGTATTAAGGATGGTTCTGGCAGATGCAGACTTGCCGCCAACGGCAGTTTCCAGGATAGAAAAGCCGTCGGCAGTCTGATTGCTTGGTACGTTTGCCGGGCGCATATTTTGTCCGATGATGCATGACATCCTGGATGCGCCCACATGCAACGGCCTGATAAGTCTGCTGAGTGCCATGCTCAATCAGCTCCGGATCACCAGTGCGTTCTTGACGGATTGCACACCATTGACGCCCGATGCGATATGAACTGCTCTCAGGAGCTGCTCGCCATTGTTGACGAAGCCGCTGAGAATGACCTGACCTTTGTGCGTTTCAACACTGATGTTGATACCATCCAGGCCGGCATCCTTGATCAGTTCGGCTTTTACCTTGGCTGTGACCGTTGCATCATCGATATAGGCCGAGACGCGCATTTGTTGCACATTGCTCTTGAAGCTGATGTATTCATCAGCAGAAAGAAAGCCGTCCTGATTGATGTCGGCTTCGGCAAAGTAGCTGCTGACATCCTTGTCTTTGGCTACTTCTTCCGGTGTAAGCTGTTTGTCTGAGTTGATGTCCAGCTTCTTGAATTCAGCGGACAGTGGTTTTTGATTGACAGTATCTTCAGTGCCGACTGCAGCTACCTGCGAACTGATAATGGCGAGCGTCAGTGCAGTGGCGGCAGCAAGACTGCCTGCGGCCAGTCTGGTTTTGTTTGGATCTTTGAATTTGTTATCAGGATTCATGCCTTATCCTCCAGTGAATTAATACACAGTGAGATAACAGCATGAGGTGTGCCAACTTTAAAAATATTATTTAAATCAAATAGTTATTTTTATTTTTGAGGTTGTTAAAGGCATGCAGTCTGTAGTCGAACGCAGACAGAAAAATTCACTATAGATTAAGTGTTTGAAAAATAATGATAATTAATGTCTCAGAACGACGACACTAGCTGGCTGGCGGCGTTTCCTTGAAGAGTGCGGGCGTCAATTCATGTCGCTGCAGGAGTTTGTAGAACTCTGTTCTATTGCGCTGCGCCAGGCGTGATGCCTGGGTGACGCTGCCATTGGTCGCTTTCAGCAGTTTGATCAGATAATCGCGTTCGAAATTCTTTCGTGCAGTCTCGAAAGGCAGTATGCCGCCGATATCATCATGCAGTGCTTTTTGAACCAGTGATGCCGGTACCAGAGAGGTGGTGGAAAGTACGACAGTCTGCTCCACAATGTTCTGCAATTGGCGCACATTGCCGGGCCATGGGGCGGCAATCAGTAATTCCATGGCCTCGGGCGCGAATCCATTGAGGTGTTTGCCGTATTTCTCGCTCAGACGATGCAGAAAGCAGTTGGCCAGCAGGGAGATATCCTCTCGACGTGCTGCCAGGGCGGGAATCTCAAGGCCGACCACATTGATGCGGTAATAAAGATCCTCGCGGAAGCGGCCGGATTTCATTTCTTCTGCCAGGTTGCGGTGGGTGGCGGAAATCACGCGGACATTGACCGGTATGCTGCTGTTGGAGCCGACCGGACGTATGGTGCGCTCCTGAAGCGCACGCAGCAGCTTGACTTGAAGTGGCATGGGCATGTCGCCGATTTCATCGAGGAACAGCGTGCCGCCATCGGCGCTCTGGAACAAGCCTTTATGGTCGCGTAATGCGCCGGTGAAAGCCCCCTTGCTGTGGCCGAACAGTTCGGACTCCAGCAATTGTTCCGGTATCGCGCCGCAATTGATTGCTATGAAGGGGTTATCGCGTCGCGGGCTGGCTTGATGGATGGCGCGTGCGAACAGTTCCTTGCCGGTACCGCTCTCGCCCTGGATCAACACGCTGGCATCCGAGCTGGAGATGAGCTTGGCCTGCCCCAGCAGGTTCTCCATCTGAGGACTGCGCGTCATGATCTCGGCCCGCCAGCTTTCGACGTCTTCGTCCTGCTTGCCGGCATGGGAGCCGGCGGTAGTGCGCAGTGCGGCTTCGACCTGCTGCAGCAGCGATTTGCTGTCGAATGGCTTGGTCAGAAAGCCGAACACGCCGCGCTGTGTCGCATCCACAGCTTCCGGGATGGAGCCGTGTGCCGTCAGCATGATCAGTGGTAGTGCAGGGTCGCTCTGATGGATGGCATCGAATAGCGAGAGTCCATCCATTCCAGGCATGCGCAAGTCGCTGATGACCAGTGCCGGCCGGTTGATGGCGATCTGGGCAAGTGCTTCTTCGCCATTACTGGCAGACATGGTCTGATAGCCGGCGGCATTCAGCCGCATATTCAGCAATTTCAGGATATCCGGATCATCATCGACTGTCAGTATGCGCTTGCCGGCATGGGTACCCATAGCTTGCGTACTCGTACCACTCATTTTTTGACTCCCTGGTCCCGGTCAACCATCGTTTTCTCAATATTTTTCAAATCGTCAAGTTTCTTCTGCAGTTCGTCCAGCTTCTGCTGGGCCGTATCCGCCCGTTTTTGTTCATCTCTGGCTTTCTGCGCGGATTTGCTCAGTTCACTGATGTAGTCGCGCATGATGGCAGCCAGGATCAGGCTATCCTCATCCATGCGTTTGTCCGTGGCAATTTCATCAAGCAGCGATTGTGCCTTGACGGCGTCACGCAACTGGCTGTTGGGCAGGCCGTAAGCCAAAGCCAGCATTAATTTCGATTGCGCGTTGTAGGCGGCGGTCTGATTCAGTCGGGTCAGTTCTTTCCGTTGGGCCTCCAGTGAGAGCTTCGGGAAGTCCTGCGAGAATGCAAGAATCCGCTTGTAGTCGGTTGGGGCCAGGTGTGTGCCCGTGACCGGGGCGCTGCCATCGCCTTTATCCCTATCCTGAGACAGCTGAGCGCAGCCGGACAGGCCTAACAGTATCGCTGTCAGATAGATCAGGCTTGGCAGATTAAATAAATTCATGGGGCACTTCTATTCATTATCTCCGGACTCCAATGGTAAACGTACACGGAAATGTGCACCATAGTCCGATGGTACCAAGCTGATTTCTCCGCCATGGGCATCAACATACTCTTTCGCTATTGACAGACCAAGGCCGCTACCGCTGACCAAGCTTTCATAGGAACCGCTGCCGCGATAGAAAGGTTCGAACAAGCGGTAACGATCGGTGGGCAGTATGCCCGGCCCCTGATCATGGATTTCCAGGATGCCGAATTGTTCAGACTGTTTGACGGTAATATGGATGGTACCGCTTTGCGGCGTGTATTTGATGGCATTTGAGATCAGGTTGTCGATGATGGTTTGCAGTTTTTCCTTGTCCGCCATCAGTGTCAGCGGCTGGTAGTCGTGCGTGATCCTGATATGCTTGCTGCTGAGGCTCAGTGCGTAGTGCGCGAGTACCGCGTCTATGATATCAATGACCGCGACACGCTGCTTGATGAGTTCGGTTTTCCTGGAATTGACGGCCGTGTAGCTCAGCAGATTCTCGATCATCTTTTGCAGGCGCAGGCTGCTTTCGCGCAGGATGCCGGCGATTTCGCGCTGCTGCGGACTGAGTTGGCCGCCGACTTCATCGTGCAACAGTTCACTGCCTTCGCGTATTGCGGTCAGCGGCGTCTTCAGTTCGTGCGAGACATGACGCAGAAAGCGCTGTTTTTGCTGTTCCAATTCCAGTAGCTGCTGACGCAGCCAGTCCAGACGTTCGCCCAGATTGCGCAAGTCCCCCGGTCCGTCGATACTGATAGGTTCGGAGTATTCGCCGTTACCCAGACGACGTATCGCCGCATCCATGCGCCGGATCGGCTGTGCGACCAGAAAGGTGATGATGAGGGCAGCGATCAGTGCAACAGGGACCAGTGTGATGGTTTGCTGCAGCATCATTTTTTGCGTCTGTTGCGCTGCCTCGGAAAGGGCGGCGGACTCCAGGTCGATCAGCCGATTGTTTTCCGCCAGAATATTCTGTGCCTGGGACGAAAGGTCGAGGAAGCGGGCAACAATGCTTTCTGGCGGTGTCAGTGCATGGGTCTGGATCAGAATGTCGGTATGCAATGCGGTTTCATCTTTTGCCAGTTTATCCAGGGCCTGACGTTGGTCCTGACCCAGAGGGATCGCACTGAGTTCGAGGATGGCGCTATTGAATTTCTCCTGCGCGACCTTGTAATTGTCCAGCAGCAGTTTGTCCTGCAGCACGAAGTATTGTCTTGCGCTGCGTTCCATCTGGCTGAGTTGTTCTATCAGCACGCGGCTGGTGCGGGTTGCCTGTACTGCTTGTGCCAGTGTGCTCTGGCTTTGTTCCGCCAGCCGGTCGACATGCAGCATTGCGTTGCCGAAGGCAAACAGTAACGGCAGCATGGCCAGCATGAAGCCAAGCAGCAGCAGTTTGAGAAAGGAATTCGGATAACGGATACGCAATTTGCAGCTTCGCTATTTGAAGATCATCACAGTGAAATCATCGCAGCGGTCTGTAAGAACAGAAAGTATAATCGAGGCATGACTTCCCTCTCACTCATTGTGGCCGTCGCCAGCAACGGCATCATCGGCATCAACAATACGCTGCCCTGGCACTTGCCGGAAGACCTGAAACGCTTTCGCGCATTAACTACGGGTCATCATATCATCATGGGCAGAAAAACCTATGAGTCACTGAATCGGCTGCTGCCGGACCGGACAACGGTCATCGTCACGCGTAACAGGGATTATGCGGTGCCCGGCGCAGTTATCACGCACTCACTGCAAGAGGCTGTTGCAAAATGCGGCGATGATCCTGAGGCTTTTCTGATCGGTGGTGCGGAGCTCTACGCAGAGGGCTTCGACTTGGCGGATAAACTCTATCTGACGGAAATCCATGCCGAGTATGAAGGCGATGCATTCATGCCGGAATTTGACATTGAACAGTGGCAGGAAATTTCCCGTGAATCACACATCTCGGCAAACGGCCTGCGCTTCAGTTACGTGACCTACACAAGAAATTAATTAAAAAATTCCCGCGTCTAGGCCTGCGTAACGCAATCCACGTAATACATGGACTTGCCATCGACGTTACCTTTGACCAGACCGTGCACATCGGTTTCGAAACCGGGGAAACGTTCGTTGAAGTCGCGGGCGAATTTCAGGTAATTCACAATCTTCCTGTTGAACTGCTCACCTGGAATCAGTAACGGAATGCCAGGAGGATAAGGGGTCAGCAGTACCGCCGTGATGCGGCCTTCAAGGTCGTCAATAGGTACCCGGTCAATCCTGCGGTGAGCCATGCGGGCAAAGGCGTCGGTCGGTTTCATGGCAGGTATCATGTCCGAGAGATACATTTCCGTTGTCAGGCGGGCGACGTCATTGGCCTTGTAGACTTCATGAATCTGCGTGCTGAGATCGCGCAGGCCGACGCGCTCGTAGCGCGGATGCTTGGCGACGAATTCAGGTAGTACCTTCCAGCATGGCTGATTCTTGTCGTAGTCGTCCTTGAACTGTTGCAGGGCGGCTACCATGGTGTTCCAGCGGCCCTTGGTGATGCCGATGGTGAACATGATGAAGAAGGAATAGAGACCGGTCTTCTCGACGATGACCCCGTGTTCAGCCAGATATTTGGTGACGATGGCGGCTGGTATGCCGAATTCCTCGGAGAATGAGCCGTCAACATCCAGCCCTGGAGTAATGATGGTGGCCTTGATCGGGTCCAGCATGTTGAAACCTTCGGCCAGGTTGCCGAACCCGTGCCAGCGTTCGTTGGCTTTCAGCATCCAGGCTTCACGCTCTTCCAGGCCTTCTTCAGACAGGTCATTCGGTCCCCAGACCTTGAACCACCAGTCGGCACCCCATGCCTCGTCCACTTTGCGCATGGCGCGACGGAAATCCAGCGCTTCACGCAGGGATTCCTCGACCAGTGCGGTGCCTCCAGGCGCTTCCATCATGGCGGCTGCCACGTCGCAGCTGGCGATGATGGAATACTGCGGGCTGGTGGAAGTGTGCATCAGGTAGGCTTCGTTGAAGACATCCCGGTCCAGACGGTTTTCCTCGGCATCCTGTACCAGAATCTGCGAGGCTTGGGAAAGGCCGGCTAGCAGCTTGTGCGTGGATTGCGTCGAGAACACCATGGAACTCTTGCAGCGCGGACGGTCGGCGCCAATCGCATGATAGTCGCCATAGAAGTCGTGGAAAGTCGCATGCGGCAGCCAGGCTTCGTCGAAATGCAGGGTGTCGATCTTGCCATCCAGCATTTCCTTGATTTCTTCGACGTTATACAGCACGCCGTCATAGGTCGATTGCGTGATGGTCAGCACACGCGGCTTGGCGTTCTTGTCGGTAGCGAACGGGTTGGCAGCGATCTTTCTCTGGATGTTTTCCCAAGAGAATTCCTCTTTCGGGATCGGGCCGATGATGCCGAAGTGGTTGCGGGTCGGCATCAGGAAGACCGGAATCGCGCCGGTCATGATGATGGAATGCAGGACCGACTTGTGGCAGTTACGGTCAACGACGACGATGTCGTCCGGTGCGACCGTCGAGTTCCAGACGATCTTGTTGGAAGTCGAGGTGCCGTTGGTGACGAAATACAGGTGGTCGCAATTGAAGATGCGTGCAGCGTTGCGTTCGCTTGCTGCGACCGGGCCGGTATGGTCGAGTAGCTGGCCCAGTTCATCGACGGCGTTGCAGACGTCGGCACGCAGCATGTTTTCGCCGAAGAACTGGTGGAACATCTGGCCGACAGGTGATTTCAGGAAGGCAACCCCGCCGGAGTGGCCGGGGCAGTGCCAGGAATAGGAACCGTCGGCCGCGTAATGCACCAGCGCACGGAAGAACGGCGGCGCCAGGCTGTCGAGATAGGTACGGGCTTCGCGCACGATATAGCGGGCGACGAATTCCGGCGTATCTTCATGCATGTGGATGAAGCCGTTGAGCTC
>DLMX01000034.1:9660-9866 GCA_002479405.1 Methylophilaceae bacterium UBA7525 | reverse complement strand
GCCGACACCGGCCGCGGCAGTCGCTTGCTGCATGGCGGCGATCAGGTCGGGGTGATTGGCCAGGCCGAGATAATCATTGCTGCAGAACGACAGCACTTCATCGCCATCGGCTTTGATATTGGCGCCTTGCGGGCTTTGCAGCAAACGGCGCCGGCGCAGGAGGCCCTGCCGCGCGCGCTCATCCAGTTCAGCCTGCAATTCGGCAA
>DLMX01000034.1:9113-9491 GCA_002479405.1 Methylophilaceae bacterium UBA7525 | reverse complement strand
CAATTGTGCAGTCACGATGACAAGCCCTGATTAACGATGCCTTCCGCAACCTGAAAATCAGGCCGGATGCAGGCCAAGCTTGGCAAACAGTTGCTTGTCCGCTTCCGCTTCAGGATTGCCGGTGGTCAGCAGCTTTTCACCGTAGAAAATGGAATTGGCACCGGCGATAAAACACAAGGCCTGTATACCCTCATGCATGCTCTGGCGTCCGGCTGAGAGGCGCACATAACTCTTCGGCATGGTGATGCGCGCTGCGGCGATAGTACGCACGAATTCGATCGGGTCCAGTTCGTCGGTGCCATGCAGCGGCGTACCTTCGACCTGCGTCAGCATGTTGATCGGCACGCTTTCCGGCGGACGATCCATATTCGCCA
The DNA here is from genome assembly GCA_002479405.1 of Methylophilaceae bacterium UBA7525. GTDB lineage: Bacteria > Pseudomonadota > Gammaproteobacteria > Burkholderiales > Methylophilaceae > UBA6140. The sequence continues at coordinate 9,117 of DLMX01000034.1, read as the reverse complement.
GCTG
>DLMX01000034.1:1417-8932 GCA_002479405.1 Methylophilaceae bacterium UBA7525 | reverse complement strand
TCGCCCATGCCGATGATGCCGCCGCAACAGACATTGATATCGGCATCACGCACGCGTTCCAGCGTTTCCAGACGATCCTGGTAAGTGCGCGTGGTGATCACGTCGCCGTAGAACTCGGGCGCGGTATCCAGATTGTGGTTGTAATAATCGAGGCCGGCCTCTTTCAACTGCTCGGCCTGGCCTTCCTTCAGCATGCCCAATGTCGCACAGGTCTCCAGACCCATGGCCTTGACCTCTTGCACCATCTTCAGCACAGGTTCCAGGTCGCGTTGCTTGGGGCCGCGCCAGGCAGCGCCCATGCAGAAACGGCTGGCTCCGCTTTCCTTGGCCGCCCTGGCCGCTGCCAGCACTTCATCCAGTTGCAGCAGGTCCTCGTTCTCGACATCGGTGTGATAGCGCGCCGCCTGCGGGCAGTAGCCGCAATCCTCGGAGCAGCCGCCGGTCTTGATCGAGAGCAGCGTGCTGACCTGCACCGCATTGGGGTCGAAATTTTCACGATGCACGGTCTGCGCGCGGTGGATCAGATCACTGAACGGCAGTTCGAACAGATCCACAATCTGCGCCACAGTCCAACGCTGCGGTGCCTGCGGAGCCGGGGTGTTCTTCTTGATGGTACTGGCATCTACGACGGATTCAATCATGCTCATTGCGGTTCCTTAATGTTCGTCTGATTCATATTCGAGGTCCTGCCACGGCTCGTTCTTTGCGCGCAGCAAATCACGTATGCCCAGCGGCACCACGACGAGAATGCATGCCGCCCAAATTGTCAGCGACAGCGGTAGCCAGCCGCCAAGCGCTTTCGACATTTGTGGGCTAAAATTGAGTATCACCACCAGGGCGCCCACCACGCCATAAAAACGATAGCCGGAATACTTGAGAAAGTCGCAGACCTTGGGATTGGGGTGATGCGCCGCCGCTGCGTAAACAAAGATCGAAGCCGCGATCCACAATAGCATCGGAATGATGGCCGGCAACAGCAGTACGGCAATGATCGAAAAGAAAGTAAAGGTCTGCGCAGCTCGCATTTGCTGCTTGGCAGTGCAAATTTTGGTAGACATGGCATTCTCCGGTTTTGCGCAATTATAACTTGTTAAGAGTAAATACCAATATTGATTGACTATAGATTAATTTTTAATCAATTGTTATTTCCGCAGAATTGCATGCTCTGTGCCGATAGCAACGGCGGTGAATTGGCACTTTGCCCGCAATGCCTGAACGACCTGCCCTGGCATCAGGATGGCGCATGTCCGCAATGCGCCCTGCCCTCTCCTGACAACCATATCTGCGGCCACTGCCTCAATTCCGCTCCAGCCTTCGACACCACGCGCGCACTGTTCCGCTATGCCTACCCGCTGGATGCCCTGCTGCAAAAGTACAAATATCAACAAAACCTGCACATCGCCAAGACCTTCAGCGCGCTGATGCAGGACAGCTTCAAGGACCTGTCACCGTTCAATCGCATCATTCCCATGCCGCTGCATCCGAAACGCCTGGCAGAAAGAGGATTCAACCAGTCGCTGGAGATCGCCCGGCTGCTGGCAAAAAACCTGCAAATCGAACTGGACACCGGCTCCTGCAGCCGCATCAAATTCTCTCCGCCGCAAGCCAGCCTGCCGCACAAGGCACGCATCAAGAACATGCGCGGCGCTTTTCATTGCGCCATATCGCTGGCTGGCCAGCGCGTCATCCTGCTGGACGATGTCATGACCACCGGCGCCAGCCTGCATGAACTGGCCGCTACCGTGAAAGCTGCCGGCGCATCCCATGTAGAATGCTGGGTTATCGCACGCACAGTGAATGCCTAATGTTCCACATCGTATTGTTCGAACCCGAAATCCCGCCCAACACCGGCAACATCATCCGGCTCTGCGCCAACACCGGCGCGCATCTGCACCTGGTCAAACCGCTAGGCTTCAGCCTGGAAGACGCACAGCTGAAACGCGCCGGGCTGGATTACCACGAATACGCCAGCATGCAGGTGCATGAGAACTGGCAAGCGTGCAAGCAGGCGCTGGCCGGCAAACGCATGTTCGCGCTGACGACCAAGGGCAGCACGCGGCATACAGCGCATCAGTTTCAAGCCGAGGATGTGTTCGTTTTCGGCCCCGAGACACGCGGCCTGCCGGAAGAAATCCGTGCCGAATTCGACGCCAGCCACAGGCTGAGATTACCCATGCTGCCCGAAAGCCGCAGCCTCAACCTCTCGAATTCGGTCACAGCCGTACTGTATGAAGCATGGCGGCAAAATGATTTTCAGGGTGCAGTCTGATCAGCGCCGCCTGATTCCAGTGCTACCCGGTTTTGATATTTTTGCCTAACGCCCAGTTCAGTTGTGACCAGAACCTAAAAGATTTTGCGCGGCAAAATGTGCGAAGCACATTGCACAAAAACACTGCAGAGTGTGGGGCATCCACTGCAACGCCTTGTTAGCCACAACCCACTCGCCGATTGCGATAAGCTCCGATATCGGGGCTGGAGCAATAAATGGACTCTATAAAGTAATTGCGCTCGCACCAAAACACTTCGAGGTCCCAAAGACAGAACGAATATTGCGCAGGGTCTTCGACCCAGCCGGATGACGTGTTGACCGAGACTGACGTGAATAACTCGTTGTCGTTACCCCACCACGCGAGAACGAGGTACTGGCACGACGCACCCTCGTGAAATATGACAAATGCCGGTGTCGTTGGCCAATGCACTGATTTTGTTTGTTTGACTTCGGCAAGCCGTGGCATAAATGCAGCGCGATTTATAGGCTTGTTTACCGCAGAAATCGTGTAAATCTTGATACCGTCTTCGTCTAGCCAAGATGGTTCACTTTCAATCTGCCTTGGTTGGAACATACGAATCCTTGTGGCTAACGCTCTGCATCAGCGGCGGTGCGCAGCGACTGCGCTGCATGTTGTTGTTAGCCGCCAGCCTCTAGCCACGAACCGCCGCCTCGATCACGGCGATATCGATTTTTCTCATTGTCATCATTGCATCGAAGGCGCGTTTGGCGGCGGCGCGATCCGGGCTGGTATAAGCCTTGGTCAGCGCGATTGGCGTAATTTGCCAGGAGACACCCACTTGTCCTTGCACCATCCGCAGTCGCTCTCCTGGCCGCCGTTGCCAACGATCGCATTCCAATAACGATCGGTCTCGGCCTGATCTTCGGTGGCAACCTGGAACGAGAACGCTTCACTCTGCTTGAACGCAGGCCCGCCATTAAGCCCCAGGCAGGGAATGCCCAACACGGTGAACTCCACCGTCAACACATCCCCTTGCCTGCCCGACGGAAAATCGCCCGGTGCGCGGTGCACCGCGCCGACGAACGAATCGGGAAAAGTCTTGGCATAGAACCGCGCCGCCGCCTCGGCATCGCGTTCAAACCAAAGACAAATCGTGTTCTTTGCGATCTTCGTCATGATGACCCTCGATCGTGATGGGAAATAGAGTCTAAACCGTTCCCGGATGAAGTCACCACACCCGTTTGACGGTCTAATGCGATAAATGAGGTTAGCTCAGACCATGATTAATTATGAAGTTTAGACATGCTGAGTCCAAAAAAACGTGGTCCGTCCCCTATTGTTTCCTGTTTTGTTTACGCCCTATTGTTTACTATCCGGCTGCCTCCTTCAAACCACGCGATCAATGGAGTCCGACCCCATTGATCGTTTGGAATTTTGGCTATTCTTTTCCCAAGGCTTTAAGGATCGCAGCTTTATAAACATTCTCTTCCGGGAGAGTGACGTTATTAAATGCTTCCTGTAATTTGTACACAGTCGTAGAGTGCGAAACTGTTTGCTTTAGCGGAACAAGCTGACCATCTACTTTCGGCTTGCCACAATCATGATCATAGACGAGAAAAGTAATTGACGCAGGCTGAAGAGAATAGCGAATCAATCCGTCCGGCCCGCCCAATCTATTCATGATTCGTTCGTATACAGGATGCGGGCATACAAAGAACAGTCCCTTTTTGCATAAGCTTTCGCGCTGTAGAACTTGGCCTTTATATATCAACTGAGGCAGTATTCGTTTCGACACATTTTCCCAATTTAGCCCTGCCGTAGTCTTGATCGTAGTTCGATCATTAATCAAGGCCTCATATCCGTTTCGGTATGTTCCGGTCGTGTCTATTGTTTGAACCTCAACAGCCACGAACTCTTCCAACTCGCCAGTGGCATCAAGTTTCGCAAGCACCCAATCTACAAAGTAGCCGCCTCGACCAGACTTCTGAGGCAACCGTAGCTCTCCACCCCATCGCTTACCAAAGACAGCAACACATGGTTCGTTTTTGGCAATGGCAACTTTCAGCGCTTCACGACCGGGAACAAGTTGAAATCCATCGCCAAACGCCTTAACCGAAACATCCTGTAATATCCTATACTCGTCTGCATACATTCGGATTGGGCAACAAATAACAGGATCGGATGTCATTGGCTTTAGAGAGCAAACCCCGGAAGTAACCCCATCGTTGAAGCTCTTTTCACAGGTCTCGCCAATTATTGGGCAATTTTTTGTTTCGGCTGCGTTCTGCGCTGCATCAGATAAATCATCGGTTCTGTAACCAAAGAATTCCCATATCGTGCCTGCCATTAGATTGCTCTCGTAAGTTCTTTGGTTTCTTGGCCAAGTATATTCAAGATACTTCTACCTATTGCTGCCGCAAGCAACGGGGGCACTGCATTCCCTACTTGTTCATACTGCTCGACACGTGAGCCAGCAAACCAAAAAGTATCTGGGAATGTTTGAATTCTTGCAGCTTCTCGAACGGTAAAGGCCCTATCTTGATTGTAATGGAAGTATGCCCCCCAATGAGGATCACACTTGGTAAGAATTGTTGAAGCAAGCCCCTCTGGATCAACTCTCCCATAACGTTTTGTATGATCTGAACGGTGGGCTCTTTGCATCCCTTTTGGCAATAGATCAAACGGAATATCCGTCCAATTACCGCCCGCAGGTATATGAATTAAACGCTGTAAGTTAATTTTGCTTAAGCGAGCCGCTTGATGGTTAACGACACCTTCGGAGCCAGCACGCATAATTCTCTGAAATTCGTTTTGAGGTGCAACCCTATACGATTTCAAATCTTGACCTATTTCGCCATTCATTAACACTGGCAGGTCATCAATAGCGTCTTTCACAGATGTAAATGAAGGCAATATAGCCGCTCGTGGCAAAGACACAATATTGCGCCCAGCGAACCGTGAAGTGAAATTCACTCTTAGCGGTGCATGGCAAATAGGCTCAGGAAATGCTTCTTGTACATTGCCTCCATCCCTCAAACCAATGACGATAGTCCGCCAACGTGTTTGAGGAACCCCATAATGTGGGGCATAAAGTATCCTTACATCAGCCGTGTACCCATGCTTCTGGAGTGCAGTAAGAATTGCATCCAGAGTCCCACCTCCTTCAAAAGACACCAACCCTGGAACATTCTCAATTAGTACGGCACTAGGGTAGAACTCATCAACAAACCGAAGAAATTCTTTGAACAGATGGTTTCTCTCATCTTTCTTTGAACGTACCGGCGCATTAATAGAAAAGCCTTGACATGGCGGTCCGCCGGCAAGAATATCTAGCTCACCTCTCTTGAGCCCAAGCCTGCTTCTAATCTGTTGAGCATCAACTTTCCGTATATCTCGCTGATCTACAAGGGTATCGGGATGATTGATCGAAAATGTTTCAGCATATCTAGCTTGAATTTCGTTGGCATATAAAGACTTAAAACCGGACTCTTGCAACCCTTCCGAGAGACCACCAGCGCCAGCAAACAGATCAATCATCGCGGGGCGGTGACGGATAGCAGTCCTTTTGCTTGATTTACTCATGTAATTTCCTCTCACGCTTGTAATTTTTGGGTTGCTCCGCAACGAAGAGATCAGCCTGCTGAGCAGCTCTGTGCTTGTTGACGTAACCCTTCATGAATTCTCTGATCACCTGTGCAGCTGGCCTATCTTCGGACTTGCAGGCATCCAAGAATTCCTGATGCAGGTCTGGCTCGACCCTGATTCGGTAGTTAGCTGATTTTGACATTGGACGCACATTGGTAACACATTTGTGTGCCCAGTATAGCGGAGAGAAAGTAAATATCAAGTTTTATACGGGCTTGGGGCTGCGGGCGCATAACGTTTAACGTGGGGTGCCGCCGCAGCGGCGAAGCCGCGAAAAGCACCCTCTCTCGATGGGGAGTTTAGGCTGCGCCTTCAACGGGGAGTGTGCGGTCATAAAAATTGATGCAGCCCAAGTAAAGAACCTCAATGATTGGTGATTTGGTCCAAGGCTTCCCCATTGAACTCAAGGAACAGTCTGAGACATTGATACCACGCCAGTAGGCTTGGGTTACTGCATGAATAGTTTGATCGTCGCAACTGTGGTTGACGCGGAGGAAATCAACCCAACTCGAATCGTGCTCTGAATATGCGTACGCTCCAACTGAATGCACTTTCTTCAGAACGCGACCTCCCACATGCCCCATATGCCGCTCTTTATATTCCATGGCTTCTGCCTCTGACCGGAGAAGATAAATAGCATTCAATCGGCTTGGGTACTCGATGAAGTATTGTTCTCTATTAATCTCAAAGTTGTATTCAGCGGTGTAATGGTGAGTTACACCAATCGAAAATGGTGAGACATCGCCTTTAAATTTAGGATTTGGAATAAACGGCAGATTGCTTTCACCTCGGTCGATACTGCCGGCTGAAATGAAGCAGCCCGTAAATGCGATTTGGTGTCTAACGTGCCAGCTAGATGGATTAACCCAAACCCAGAAATCTGTTGGTGATTCGCCTAGATGAAGATTCTGGGGTATGTCCATAAACAGCTTAACGTAAAGTAGACACCCTAAAAAATGCCGTTAAGGCACCTCTGGGACGCATAATCCGGAAATTATCTTGCAACTGATTGTTTTCATTATTTTTAAATTTCGTTACGCACCCTAGTTTTTCAGATATCGGCACCACAGAAAAAGCCCCAAAGTTGCTGGATATGGTGTGCGATAAGTTGCGCCTGAGTCACTACAGTTTGCGAACTGGGCAAGCTTATGTCGATTGGATTAAACACTTTATTCTTTTCCATGGCAAGCATGGCGCCTGCAAGACATGGGGGCGAGGGATGTAGTGGCGTTTTTTTAAGGTATCTGGCGGTAAAAAAACAGGGGCAGATGATCCGCCTCGTCCACGATGAAAATGAGAAAGCTCTTGCAGTTAAGGCTCAGAACAACAGCTGTGCATAGAGATTGACCGAATCGGCGTCGTAATCGAAGCGGTCAATATTGGACGAGCGTAAATCCCGCTGCAAGGTCGCACCAACGGTGACGGTCCGGGTTGGCCGCCATTCGCCGGCGAATACAAGGCTTTGCATCAGGTCATCGCGTGTTCTGGCCGTGGCGACGATGGGGCCGCGGTAGTCACGTTCGCTAAGATCGTAACGCAGCCATAGCTTGCTTTTGGCCGTGACTTTCCAGACCGGGCTGATCGACAGCGTGTCGGCGACATAATAGCTGTTGGTCGCGCCCTGAAAGCTGAACAGGTT
>DLMX01000034.1:389-1207 GCA_002479405.1 Methylophilaceae bacterium UBA7525 | reverse complement strand
CGGTCCAGGTAACCGAGTTTGGCATCTATCGTGGATTTTCCGGTCGGCTTCCAGTAGAGCTTGGCTTCCGTTTCACTCTGGTCAAACCCTTCGTCCAGCTGCGCCAGCGGGTCCAGCTCTCGGCCCTGGTATTTGCCTTTCGATTCACGCCTGACCAGCGAGATCCAGTTGTCTGCCCGTGACGCATACTTGCCGCCCAGTTCGATGCCGACCTGTTCGTAATCACCCACTTCATCAAAGGTCTGGCTGTTGCGAGCACGCACTTCAGAGACGCCGCCGATGGCATGCCAGCCGGCGCCGAGGTCGCCGTCTATCGTGACCATCCTGAACTGGCTGGTCTGGATGTTGCGCTCATCGAACGTGCGGTAATCGCCGAAATCGACCAGGCTCTGCTGCTGATCCAGCAGCACGATACCGCTGACCCGCGGCGTCAGATGCCAGAACCAGGCGGCCGTGTAATCCACGCCGGTGTAATCGAGAAAACTGTTTTTTTGAAACTTGTTTTGCGTCGCCATCACATCCAGCTTGAAACGCTGCTGGGCATAGGGCTTGTCGATCTTGATGCCGGCATTCAGCGCGTAAATGGTATCGGATTTATGCGGACGGCCCGGCAGGCTATCGGTATCGACGCCATCTTCAAACCGGAACAGATTATCTTCATAACGTACATCTGCACCGACCGCGAAATTGATGGTGTCGCCCTCGTCTGCCAGCGCAAGGCCAGAAGACGCCAGAAAAACAGAACCGGCGCAGATCAGGCGGACAAAGTGAGCTGGCCCGTGCAGTTTGTCAGTCAACAACATGGGGTTTCCTCAGGT
>DLMX01000034.1:0-140 GCA_002479405.1 Methylophilaceae bacterium UBA7525 | reverse complement strand
TAGCCGGATTTGGAGCCGCAGTCATACCGTACGCCATTGAAGCGGTGAGCCAGCACCTGCTCTTCGCCGATCAGCCCGGAAATGGCATCCGTCAGCTGGATTTCGCCGCCCGAGCCGGCCTTGATGTTCTCAAGGTGATG
>DLMX01000001.1:37436-58848 GCA_002479405.1 Methylophilaceae bacterium UBA7525 | reverse complement strand
TCACTCATTTAATCAGCGCCTCCCTAGAAGACTGGCTCTGACCGACCGACCGGTCAGGAGGATTTTTCAGTGATTTCCACACGCAGCGTGCGTTGAGTCGATATCACTTCCAGCAGTCGGTCGATGTTCGGGTGCTTTTCCGGATTGTTCTCCGCATCCTCAGTGTGTTCGGCATAAATCTTCAAACCTTCCTTGGCCGCTGCCACGTCGATGGCGCCATGCTTTTTCCATAGGTGGTGGTAGACTCTTACCGAGCCGGCGCTGCCCGGTTTGTTCTCGATCTTGCCGGCTTTGCTGCCGTCCGGATTGAACAGGGTGATGGTCTGAATATGTTCTGCACTTTCCAGTGTCGGCAGGATGTCGGTAAATCTCTTCATTGCAGTGTCTCGAGTGATTAATAGTTATAAATAATAAGTTGAACCGGTCATGGTTTTTGCAGCTGCCTGCATGGCTACCTTGACCGGTTTTGGCAATTCAACACCACCATGTTGCATGGCGGTTTCAGCGTGCTCTGCTTCATCAATCTGCATCTGCTCGATAATTGCACGGCTTTTGTCATCCTTGGGTGGCAGTTTTTGCAGATGGCTTTCCAGGTGCTCGCCAACCTGACGTTCGGTTTCTGCCAGGAATCCGAGATTCAGGCGGTCTCCTATGGTGCCGGCCGCTGCGCCCAGCAGGAATGAACTGCCATAGAGTAGTGGGTTGAGCAGGCTGGTGCGGCCACCCAGTTCCTTGATCCGTTTTTCGCACCAGGCCAGATGTTCGGTTTCTTCGCGCGCTGCCTGTTGTAATGCCTTGACCGTATCTACGTTGCGGGCTGTGAGCGATTGCCCGCTGTAGAGCGCCTGTGCGCATACCTCGCCACAGTGGTTCACGCGCATGAGGGCTGCGGCATGTTTTTTTTCGCTTTCGGTGAGAGGCTGCTCCGCGATATCCCGGTCAGGATGCGGCCGCCCGCTGTGGGCTTCTGCCATCAACGTGCGCAGTCCCTTGTCAAATTCAACAATTAATCTGTCCAGCATGGGTTCTCTCCAATTAATTGCACTTTACGTGGCATGTCAGTGTGACATGCCCTGGTTGGTCTGTATCACCCGGAATGGCCGCATTGTTGCACAAGTCATGAATTTTTTCCGCAAAAAAGCCGCCGTTAATACTAGCGGCGGCCTGTTTGATAAAAGCCGGAATTATTTCTTGCTGAGAATCTGCAAGCCCTTCAGCAGATTGAGTGCCTGCTTGAGCTGGTAATCGTTCTCGGAGCCGAACTCTGCCGGCGGAGTGACTTCGCCGTCCGCAGGGGCCGGAGTCACCTTTGCCGGGTCGGTGTTGGTTTCCGGTTTTCTGCTCGGCGTCTCTTCTTCGCCATTCGGATTGGCCAGATGACGGGTCAAGTCGGCTTCGCGCAAACCGTTGCCGAGATTCGCCGTATTGATCTGCGCTTCCTCGACAACGACATCAGGTTCGATGCCCTTGGCCTGGATCGAACGTCCTTCCGGTGTGTAGTAACGCGCGGTCGTCAGCTTGATTGCAGTGCCGTTGTTCATCGGCAGGATGGTTTGTACCGAACCCTTGCCGAAAGTCTGGGTACCCATGACCACGGCACGTTTGTGATCCTGCAGTGCGCCGGCGACGATTTCCGAAGCGGAAGCCGAACCACCATTGACCAGCACGACCATGGGCACAGTCTTGAATTCTGCCGGCAGGTCGCGCAGATAGTCGGCTCTGGCGCCACCGCGTACATAATGATCCGGATTGGCGGTCAGGCGCATTTTGGCGTCTTCGGCGCGACCTTCCGTATAGACGACCAGGTCACCCTTCGGCAGGAAGGCGGCGGAAACACCTACCGCGCCATTCAGCAGGCCGCCCGGATTGTTGCGCATATCCAGCACCAGGCCTTTGAGTGGTGCCTTGTTCTCCTCGCTCAGGGCTTTTAATGCCTTGGCCAGATCTTCTCCCGTGTGCTCCTGGAACTGGGTAACGCGCACGAAGGCGTAGCCCGGTTCAACCAGCTTCGGTTTGACACTTTTGGTCTTGATGATGGCACGGACGACCTTGATCTCCATCGGTTTGGCTACACCCTTGCGCAGGATGGTCAGCACGATGGGGGTGTCGGGTTTGCCGCGCATGCGTTTGACAGCGTCATTCAAGGTCATGCCCTTGACCTGGGTCTCATCCAGCTTGATGATGAGGTCGCCGCTCTTGATGCCGGCGCGATGGGCCGGGGTGTCTTCAATCGGGGAGACGACCTTGACGAAGCCGTCTTCCATGCCGACTTCGATACCCAGACCGCCGAACTCGCCCTGGGTGCCGGCCTGCAAGTCCTTGAAGGCATCAGCATCAAGATAGCTGGAATGCGGGTCCAGCCCGGTCAGCATACCGTTGATGGCTTCGCTGATCAGTTTCTTGTCTTCTACGCTATCGACATAATCATTCTTGATCTTGCCGAACACTTCGGCAAAAGCGCGCAGGTCGTCAAGGGGTAATTGCGGTGCGGTGGCCTTTTCCGCCAGGGCGGAATAATTGAGGCTGAGCATCAGACCCAGTACGGCGCCGATAGCGATCAAGCCGAATTTTTCGAATTTAGTGCGCATTAGTGCTTTCCCTTGATGGAGTAATATGTCACGTAGACACATCAGTCGTGAATAGGTTTTATTTTCCGCTATTTAAAGGTGTCTTGCATAGTCTCTTGTGAGTGTTTTGCCGGAAGGGTGAGTTTCCGGCAGCATACAATCGTTTGTCAGATAGAAATTCGAAAGGGTAGTTCATGTCAGGGCATCAGCTTGAGATCGAGTATTGTACGCAATGTCGCTGGCTTATGCGTTCCGCATGGATGGCGCAGGAATTGTTAACCACGTTTGAACATGATCTGGAGCGGGTCAGCCTGGTTCCGGGTAGTGGCGGCGTGTTCGAGATACGGTTGAATAATGAGCTGATTTTTTCCCGCAAGGAGGCGCAACGTTTTCCCGAGGTCAGGGAAATCAAGCAATTGGTAAGAGACAGGATAGACCCTGAGCGGTCACTGGGACACAGCGATAAAACCTCATAGTGTGTAAATAGTCCGCATCACCTCTTTTATTGATAATTATTCTCATTCATAATTTGTTATTGATGGTCACTTGTGAGGTATCTGAAATGAATGCGTTCAGTCATGCAGAATTATCTGCAATAAGCATGGAAGAGCTTGTTTCTCCTCAAGGCCTGTCGCCCGTGGAGATGCTGGATGTCTTGATGGGGCAGAATTTTGGTGTGGAGTATCAGTCCATCGTTTCAGTGCAGGCGGGAGACGTGGCAGGCTATCAGGCTGCAGCTAGGGCGTGTTCACACTAAATTCACGTATGCGTTGTGTCAGGAAAGCGATGGATGCAAGGCGCGGAGCGCAGTGAATGGTTATTGCATTGACAAGCTTCGCAACGCTGCAGACGCGCTTTCCTGAAACAACCCCTGCTTTTGTTTTTTGTTATCACGGGGACGGGGGCGGTTTGGGCGCCCTCCTTTGTCGCAAGCCGCTTGAAGTGGCCTGCAATTCAGCGCGTCTTGCTTCGTGGATGGCATCCCAAACCGCCCCCGTCGCAAACGCGAATTTAGTGTGAACACGCCCTGGATTCTGGACCAGGGATATGCGTCCTCTGGATACCAACCTGATGTTTGCGCACTTGCATCAGCAACCCATTGCTGCTTTTCTATACCGAATTGCAGATGAAGAAGTTGCAAATCGATCGCTTCCCGTTCAGACGGCATTCTGCCAGCTGGTTGATGCTGGACCTGGATATCGACAGCTTTATGGAGGCTGACCAAAGCATCAATAATCCATTCATTGACTTGTTCAAATTGCATTCCTGGTCGGAACGGGAACTGGTCATCTACCTTGTCGAAAACCATCATACTGCCGATGGGTACCGTTCCCAGCGTGTCATGGAGTTGTTGCAGCAGAATGGAATCGCGGTCGCAATGGAAGATGCGGGAGTGCGTTGGGGAATGTTTTCCCTGAGTGCGTTTCTGGATGCCAGCATCATCAAATTCAATGGTATGGAGCTGCAGCGCCTGAATGTATCCGCCGCAGAGGCAACAGTGGATTGGCTGGTCAGCGCGGCGAGAAGGATCGGCGTGCAAACTAATATGTCTGGCGTTTCCGATTGCCAGCAGTTCGAGTGGGCAAAGCGGCTTGGGGTCGATTGCGTTCAGGGCCGTTTGTTCGATCGTCAGAATGTGGCAATTCATTGAGGAGTCAGGATTGGGGATATCCCTGCGTGCCGCAGAAAATATGAACTATTCGTAATCCCACACTCACAGGAATATGTGGATTACACTAGTGTGAACATGTCCTGATAATGTCATTAACCGGAAAAGGAGAACCCATGGCTAAAGACAAAAAAGCAGATGCAGAAAGCAGCAGCCCGATAATCAAAGCCCTGAATACGATATTGGAAATGGAACTGGCCGGGGTAGTGCGCTACACCCATTATTCACTCATGATTTATGGCTATAACAGAATCCCTATTGTTTCCTGGCTGCGTGGTCAGGCGACGGAATCGCTCGATCATGCCAACAAGGCAGGTGAGTTGATCACGCATCTTGGCGGCCATCCGTCGCTTGCGATCGGGCCTCTGCTGGAAACGCATAATCATGATATCGGCGATATTCTGCGCGAATCGCTTGAACATGAAACGGCTGCACTGAATGCCTACAGGAAATTGCTGAAACTGGTGGAAGGTAATTCCGTGATGCTTGAGGAATATGCGCGTGAAATGATCTACACGGAAGAATTGCACCTGGGTGAAGTTGACAAGATGTTGCGCAAGCCCGGCGATGTAGCGAAATTCAACAGTTAATCAGTGCCCTCTTAAACAAAAAATCAGGAGCGGAAATTTTCCGCTCCTGATAAATATTCCCGGCGGCACCAGGGTTCTCTGCATCCGCCCGGCACGATGTTATCCTCAATAGATATCCATGATGCGGCGCGCGCCATCAAACCGTTTTGACCAGTAGGCGTCATCCATATCCACGACGCGAATCCCCCCGCCCGAACTTGGCGCATGAATGAAGCGATTGTTGCCCAGATAGATGCCGACATGCGAGAAGGCGCTTTTCATGGTGTTGTAGAACACAAGATCACCCGGCTGCAATTGATCGGGTGCAATCATGTTGCCAATCTGGCTGATGGCGCGCGCATTGTGTGGCAATGAGATGTTGGCAGCTTCCCTGAACACATAGCGGACAAAGCCGCTGCAGTCAAAACCGGTTTCCGGCGAAGTGCCGCCGTATCTATAGTGGACGCCCTTCAGGCTGACCGCGTTGAGCAGTACTTCCTGCATCGTGCTCTGTCTGTGTGGCTGGATTTCCTTTGGTGTCTCGCGCCCGGCGGAATGGATGTCGTCGAGCAGGCCTTTGGCCCAGACCGGATAGGCTGTCAGTAAAAGCAGAACCGTGAACCATAGTTGGAAAGTTCGCATGGCTGGATTCTAGAAGTGAATGCCGGTGTTTGTAAAGTGCCGGGTCTTGCGCAATATGTGGACGGCAGGGTTTCAAATGCCAGTGAAAATTGATAGTGTAGAATCTCTATCTGGAGTAGAGCGCGAATGCAGCCTGAGTGAGTTGATCGAAGGGATGAGGCCATGACAGATCGTAAGCCTGCGGGCGTGTATCAACTGCAGACAAGTGCGGGTAATCTGGATAACTGCCGGAGAGCACCTGCATCCCGGCCGGAGAGTCGCCTTGAAGCGGAAACCTATGCGGAATATGCAGATCAGTCTTGCATGGCCTCACGGCAACGGTTCAAGTTGATTACCCGGGGTTTGCGCGAGCGCATTTTTCAGTCGGCGACGAATTCGAAAAGTGTCGTGCGAAGTTCAATGCGGGAAATAGGCGCGCAGGTGGGCTTGGCAGCCAGCAGAAAGCTGTTCAGGTTGGCCGAGCGATTGGAGCGGAAAGCCGTGGCCATCCGTGCCAAATCGTCCTGATTCCTCAAATCCGGTTTCGTCAACTTGGAACGAATGCTAAAAACAACATGATCCGTCAAACTTTTTCTGTGATGCGCGATTTCCGGCGAATCCGTACCATAGCCGGCACCTTGATGCGTTACGGCTGGGGCGATATCGCCAGAAAGCTGGGCAAGAGAAGCCTGATCGGCCGAGCAGGCAACTGGCTCAATTCGGATGTTTCCCAGGAAATATTGTAGTTGCCGATGGAAGTCCGTGCACGTCTGGCGATACAGGAACTCGGGCCGACTTTTGTCAAACTGGGGCAGGTGCTGGCCACCCGGCCCGATATCTTTCCGCCGAACTGGATAGCGGAGTTTGCCAAACTGCAAGACAAAGTGCCGGCGGTGCCGTTCGAGCAGCTGCTGCCGGAGCTGGAACAGGCATTAGGGAAGTCGCCCTTTGATGTTTTCAAGGACTTGCAGAAGGAACCGGTTGCCGGCGCCTCCATTGCCCAGGTGCATCTGGCCAAGCTGCAGGACGGCACGCCAGTGGTGTTGAAGATCCGCCGGCCCAATGTGCGCGAACGTATCGAGGCCGATCTGCGGTTGCTGTCGCATCTTGGACGTCTGGTTGAGTCGGAGTTCGAGGCGATTAAGCGTTTTCGTCCGGGCGAGATTATCGCTCAATTCTCCAAATCGCTCGAGCGTGAGCTGGACTTTGCGCTTGAAGGCCGCAATACCGAGCGTTTTTCCCGCAATTTCGCCGATGATGAATATGTCGAGTTCGCCAAGATCTACTGGGATTACACCAGCGAAAGCCTGCTGGTCATGAGCTATATCGACGGCATCCCCGGCAACGACCTTGCTTCCGCCACCTACCGCGGGCTGGATCTGAAACTGCTGGGCGAGCGTGGCGCCAACGCCGTGTTGAAGATGGTACTTATCGATGGCTTCTTTCATGCCGACCCGCATCCCGGCAATGTTTTCTATCTGCCGGATAACCGGCTGGCGATTATCGATTGCGGCATGGTGGGGCGTATCAGCATGGATCGTCGCGACGAGATCGCCGATTTGCTGGCCGCCCTGGTTTCGCGTGATATCGACACCTTGCGCGACATCCTGATGATCTGGGCGGAAAATTCTTCGATTGACGAGACCAAGCTCGGTTCGGATATCGAGGAATTCATCAGCAGTTATGACAATGCACCGCTCAAGCATGTTCGGTTCAGTTCATTGCTCAATGACCTCACCAGCATCATGCGCGAGAATCAGCTGACCGTGCCGCCGGATCTCACGATGCTGTTCAAGGCCTTGATTACACTGGAGGGTCTGGGCCGCCAGCTGGATCCGGATTTCCAGATCGTGAATCATCTGACTCCATTCGTGAAGAAGGTCATCGTCGATCGCTATATGCCTGCCAATCTGCTGAAGCGCGGCAAGCGCGGCCTTGGGCATTTGATCAATGCTGTCACCGGCCTGCCCGGTGATGTATCGCAGGTGTTGCGTGAGGCTGCGCGCGGCCGCCTCAAGCTGAATCTCGATCTGCAGCGGCTCGACCACTTCGGCCATCAGCTCGATCACAGTACCAATCGCCTGACTATGGCGATGATCACTGCGGCGCTGATTGTCGGTTCTTCCATCGTCATGACGGTGGAAGGCGGCCCGACCATTTTCGGTTTGCCTGCCTTTGGTTTTGCCGGGTTCTTTCTTGCCTTCGTTATCGGCATCTTGCTCATGATCTCGGTCTGGCGCGCGGGACGCGATTGATCGTTAATCAGCCCCAATTCAGGGCGTCGGCGTTTTTGCCGGTGCCCGATTTCAGTGCGGCGTCTCTTTCTTTATATCGCATTCTGTTTAAAATCAATTAGATAGTTTGCAGTCTGTGCTGGCATGCTGTTTGCGTTATCCATTACATGGACATGGCCAGCAGAATTCCTTTCGATGAAATGCAACCGCAGGATGATGCGGTGCGTGAAATCTATCGCGTCTACGCCGCATGGTTGAAGAGTTTTCCGCTGCAGCAACTGGAGCGGAAGCGGCAGGAAGCCGAGGTGCTGTTCCGCCGGGTTGGCATCACTTTCAACGTCTATGGCGAAACTTCCGGCAATGAACGCCTGATTCCATTCGACGTGATTCCGCGTTTACTCGGTTCTGCCGAGTGGCAAATGTTATCCAGCGGGGCCATACAGCGGGTCAAGGCACTGAACTTGTTCCTGGATGACATCTATCACAAGCAGGAGATCATCAAGGCAGGTATTGTGCCCGCCGGCATTCTTGCCAATGCGCAGTATCGTCCTGAAATGTATGGTGTCGACGTGCCGGGCGGTGTCTACGCGCATATCGCCGGTGTCGACCTGGTGCGTACCGGCGAATCGCAGTTTTATGTGCTGGAAGACAATCTGCGCACGCCTTCCGGCGTTTCCTACATGCTGGAAAATCGCAAGATGATGATGCGCCTGTTTCCTGAGCTGTTCCGCCGCTATTCGGTGGCGCCCATGGAGCATTATCCGCAGGTGCTGATGAACAATCTGCGCGTAGTGGCGCCGCACGGCGTACAGGATCCGGTCGTCGTACTGTTGACGCCCGGCGCCTACAACAGCGCCTATTTCGAGCATGCCTTCCTCGCCCAGCAGATGGGTGTGGAGCTGGTCGAAGGGCAGGATCTCTTCGTGCGCAACAATGCGGTGTACATGCGGACGACTGAAGGCCCGAAGCGGGTGGATGTCATCTACCGCCGTCTCGATGATGATTATCTCGATCCTCTGGTGTTCAAGCCGGACTCCATGCTTGGTGTGCCGGGGCTGCTTTCGGTTTATCGCAATGGCGGGGTCACGTTGGCCAACGCGGTCGGTACTGGTGTGGCGGACGACAAGGCCACCTACATTCATGTGCCGGACATGATCCGTTTCTATCTGGGCGAGGAGCCGATACTCTCCAATGTGCCGACCTATGAACTGAGCAAACCGGATGACCTGAAGTATGTGCTGGAACACTTGGCTGAACTGGTGGTGAAGGAAGTGCAGGGCTCGGGCGGCTACGGCATGCTGGTTGGCCCGGCTGCTACAAAAAAGGAAATCGAGGAGTTCCGTCTGCGCATCCTTTCCGCGCCGGACAACTATATTGCGCAGCCGACACTGGCATTATCCACCTGCCCCACGCTGGTGGAGCAGGGTATCGCGCCGCGCCATGTCGATCTGCGGCCTTTCGTGCTT
Source organism: Methylophilaceae bacterium UBA7525 (assembly GCA_002479405.1). Taxonomy (GTDB): domain Bacteria; phylum Pseudomonadota; class Gammaproteobacteria; order Burkholderiales; family Methylophilaceae; genus UBA6140. The sequence goes on along the minus strand of DLMX01000001.1, from coordinate 49,722 downwards.
TCCGGCAAGACGGTGACGCTGGTGCCGGGCGCGCTCTGTCGTGTGGCGCTGAAAGAAGGTTCGCTGGTGGTCAATTCCTCGCAGGGCGGCGGCACCAAGGATACCTGGGTACTGGAAAATGCTTAGCCGTACAGCCGATCATCTCTACTGGATGGCGCGCTATATCGAGCGCGCCGAGAATATGGCGCGTGTGCTGGATGTCACCTACAACATGTCGCTGGTGCCGAATGCCGCCCAAAGTGAAGCCGCGCTGTGGGAACCGGCCTTGCAGATTGCCGGCAATGTTGACGATTTTGAAGCCAGCCATGACGAATATACCGCCGCCAACGTGATTCATTATCTGGCCATGGACCAGAACAATCCTTCCAGTATCTTCAGCGCCTTGCGCAGTGCGCGGGAAAACGCACGCGCGGTGCGGGTCGCGCTTTCGGCGGAAACCTGGGAGAACATCAATACGCTGTGGCTGGAGTTCGGTCAGTTTCAGGCTGCCGATATCAGCGAGTCCGGCCTGAGTGAATTCTGCGACTGGGTAAAGTCGCGTTCGCACCTGTTCCGCGGCGTCAGTTTCGGCACCATGCTGCGCGACGATGCCTTCCGCTTCGTGCGGCTGGGTACCTTTATCGAACGGGCGGACAACACCGCACGCCTGCTGGATGTGAAATACCATCTGCTGCTGCCGGGCGAAGAGGAAATCGGCGGCGCTGTCGATTATTACGAATGGAGCGCCGTGCTGCGTTCGGTTTCGGCATTCCAGGCCTATCAGAAGATATTCAGCGATACCATCGAACCTTGGCGCGTGGCCGAATTGCTGGTGCTGCGTGATGACATGCCGCGCTCGCTGCATGCCTGTTTTGACGAGATCACGCCGATTCTGGAACAACTTTCCGGGCGCCGCAGCAGTGAATCCAGGCGCATTGCCGGCGAGATGCATGCGCGCCTGCACTTCGGCCGCATGGAGGAGATTTTCCAGGATGGATTGCATGAGTTCCTCGAAGACTTTGTCACCAGCAACAATAATCTGGGCATGGAGATACAACGCAGTTTCCTTAATGCTCCTGTCATCTGACTTATGCAACTGAATATCGAACACCGCACCCACTACCGTTATTCCGACCTGGTCAACTACACCATCCAGCAGCTGCGCCTGACGCCGGCCGATGGTTTCGGCCAGCGCGTGCGGCATTGGGAAATCCGGGTCAATGGCCATTTGCATCGCTTTCAGGATGCGCATGGCAATGCGACCCATACGCTAGTGCTGGACAACCCGCATGATGAAATCTGCATTGTCGCTGGCGGCGAAGTGGAAACCGGGTTGCCTTGCGAAGCAGGGCAGCAGCGCTTGCCGCTCGAGGTCTACCTGAGAAGAACGGAACTGACCGGCATGGATGCGAAACTGCAGAAGTTCGCCGATAAATTTGCACGGTATGCGGAAGATGCTGCCGATACATGGCTGGACGACCTGATGCACGCTATCGTCAAACGTGTGCCCTATGCGCGCGGCAATACTGCAGTCAATACCGACGCCGCTACGGCTTTCAGGCTGGGGGCCGGCGTCTGCCAGGATCATGCGCATATTTTCATCGCCTGCTGCCGCTATCTTGGTTTGCCTGCCCGCTATGTCAGCGGGTATCTGTTCACGCAGGATGGCAGCTTGATGGAAAGTCATGCCTGGGCGGATGTGCACAGGCGTGATGGCGGCTGGCGCAGTTTCGATGTGTCGAATGGCTGCCGCACCAACGGTGTCCACGTGCGGCTGGCTACCGGGCTGGATTACCGGGATGCCTGCCCGGTGAGCGGAGTACGCGCGGGAGGCGGGACGGAAAGCATGGGGGTCAGTGTGCTGGTCAATCAGGCCGGACAGCAGCAGGCACAGCAGCAGTGATCGCCGGTCATTATGGATCTGCGTTTATCGCATTGGTTTCAGGCTGCGCATACAGGCTTGCCGCTGGTATCATGAAGCCGCTTTCAATTTCACAACGAACTTAACGCATATGACTTATTGTGTTGCCCTTCTGCTCGATCAGGGACTGGTTTTTGCCTCCGATACCCGCACTAATGCCGGGGTTGACCAAGTCGCCGTATTTCCCAAGATGCATGTTTTCGAGCAACGCGGCGAGCGCGCCATCGTCATGCTGACAGCCGGCAATCTTGGGGTGACGCAATCAGTGGTCAATCGCCTGCGCGAAGCGGTAAAGTCCGGCGAAGAGAAGAATCTGTACACGATCAGCAGCCTGTTCGAGGCGGCGGAACTGGTGGGCAACGAAATGCGGCTGGCTTATGAACGCGATGCCGAGCATTTGAAGAATCACAACGCCGAGTTCAACGCCAGCATATTGATCGGAGGCCAGATCAAGGGCGAAGAACCGAGATTGTTCAATGTCTATGCGGCCGGCAACTTTATCGAGCCATGCCGGGAGACGCCATATTTCCAGATCGGCGAAACCAAGTATGGCAAGCCGATCATTGACCGCGTCGTGCGCCATGACAGCGACCTGATGGACGTCGTGAAATGTGTGCTGATCTCATTCGACTCCACCATTCGCAGCAATATTTCGGTCGCCGCGCCTATCGACCTGATGCTTTATCGCAACGACAGCTTCCATGCCGATTGCAAACAGCGCATCACCGAGCAGGATGCCTACTATGCCTCGGTCCGGCAGGGCTGGTCCGATGGCCTCAAGCAGGTGTTCCACGACCTGCCGAACCCCGACTGGTGCTGATCGGTCTTTCGCTGCCCTGATCAGGCAATCCGTTCGACCGAGACCGGATGCGCGGCCCTGCCGTTTTGCTCAAAGCTGGAAATGTTCTCTATCGTGATTCTGGCGATCTCGGTCAGCGCCTCCTGCGTGAAAAAAGCCTGGTGGCCGGTGACGACGACATTGGGGAAAGTCAGCAGGCGCGCGAAGACATCGTCGTGAATCACCGAATTGGAAAGATCGCGGAAGAACAGGTTGTCCTCTTCCTCATAAACATCCAGCCCCAGACTGCCGATGATGCCGGATTTGAGGCCGCGGATCACCGCGCGCGTATCGATGATACCCCCGCGGCTGATGTTGATCAGCATGACGCCGCGCTTCATGGCCGCGATCGCCTGTTCGTTGATCAGATGTTGGGTCTGCGGCGTCAGCGGACAATGCAGGCTGATGATATCGCTCTGCCGTAACAGCTCAGCCAGCTCGACATACTGCGCACCGGCAGCCACGCATTCCGGATTGGGGTAGGGGTCAAAGGCCAGTACCTTGCAGCCGAATCCGGCCATGATGCGGATGAAGCAGAGGCCGATCTTGCCGGTGCCGACCACGCCCACGGTCTTGCCGTGAAAGTCGAAACCGAGCAGCCCTTCCAGCGCAAAATTGCCTTCGCGCACGCGGGCGCTGGCGCGGTGTATCTTGCGGTTCAGCGTCAGCATCATGGCAACTGCGTGTTCCGCCACCGAGTAGGGCGAATATTCCGGCACACGTGCGATTTCGATGCCGAGATCCCGGGCCGCGGCCAGGTCGACATTGTTGAAACCGGCGCAGCGCAGTGCCACCAGTTTCACCCCTTGCCTCGCCAACAGCGCAAGCACATCGGCATCCAGATGATCATTGACGAATGCACAAACTGCGAGCGCTCCATCTGCAGCAATAGCTGTCGAGGCGTCCAGCCTTGGCTCCAGGTACATAAGTTGGTGCTTGCCGCCATTAGCGGCTTCAAGAAACTGCCGGTCGTAGGATTTGCTGCTGAATACGGCAACGCGCATGGCGGTGTTCCTTTGTGATCAGGTCGGAAGAAAACTTTCATCAATCCGGGGTAAATTTCGAATAAAACAGCTTGATCGCATAAGCCAGCAAGGCAATATCGATCACCAGCCAGGTTGCCCATAAACCGGATTCCAGCCGGGATGCATTTTCAATGAGCATAGCGAGCGACAGGCCGTGAGACTTCAAATAAATGAGCCCCGAAGCAAACCAGACGAGCCAGAGCCAGAAAACCGGCATGGCGCGGATGGGCTGTTTGCTGCGGGAAGTTTTTTTAATGGGCATAGGATAAGGTATTCAGATGACATTATTCTTGCAGCCGCCGGATTTGCCGGTCCTGCATGCGCGAAAACAGCAGCAGGGCCAGTATTCCGCCAATCAATGCGTACAGCATGTCCGACTGCGCATCCCAAGGGTCGCCCTGGGTGCCGAGAAAGTCTATCGAACCATCGCCGAATATCAGCGCGGCCAGCCATTCAATCAGTTCATAGCTCGCACTCACTGCCAGCACGATGCTTAATATGATGAATATCAGCATCTTGCGTCCGCGTACAAAATCGCCGCGTATCAATATTTCGCGCGCGACGAGGGCCGGCACAAAGCCCTGGAAAAAGTGACCGATCTTGTCGTAAGGGTTGCGTTCAAGGTCGAACATTTGCGCCAGTTCAAAACCAAACGGTACGCGTGCATAGGTATAGGTGCCGCCCAATATCAGCACCAGGGCATGAGAAAAGATGCAGGCATAGAGCAGCGTGGTGAGCGGGAATCGCCGATAACTGAACCAGAGGATGGGCAGGGCGATGATGACAGGTAGCACTTCCAGTAGCCAGGTCGGGCGGTCGTGGGGCCGGATGCCGGAAGCTGCCAGGATGGCGAGCAACACAATGGAAGCGGCGATCAGTATATTGGTGCGCGATTGGGTCATGCCAGCAGTGTGCCCTGAACGGATTGGGTAACAGGCTAGATGATAGCGCATCGACGCAATGAACAGGTGGCACGACTGCGACTGTCTTTTTGCGCGGTGCAGGGGGGGGGCTCTGCACCGCGGAGGTTCCGAATGGTTTTCCTATTAAAAACAACAAAGGCAGGACACAGAAAATCATGCCTTGCTATTAGTTAGTTACCTTACTATAATCTACCTTACTAAATGGAAACTTGATGTGCAGTTTGCTGGTCATGTACTGGTTGCCTGTAAAACCGGCCCTTCCAAATTGGGAATGGCGTTCCAGGACGAGCGAACCGACGCTTGAGTTTGAATCTTTACTGTATTAATCACCTGATCGTAGGAAAGGAACCTTATGCAATCTCTGATCAAAACCATTATCGCTGCCATGACACTTGGCATGATGGCTTCCGGCAACGCACTCGCTGGGGGTGCAGATGCCAAGGCGACGATTGAAACGCTGAACAAGAACTGGAATCAGGCTTTCAACAGTGCAGACGTTGTAGCGCTCGCCAGCCTCTATGCCGAAAATGCGGTGCTGTCGCCAGGTAACGGCCAAGTGCTGAACGGCCGCGCCGAGATCGAGAACCTGTTCAAGGGTTTCTTCGAAGCCGGCTTGCATAACCACACGCTGGAAATCGTCACCGCCGGCGGCGACGGCAAGACCTTGTACCAGGTCGCGAAGTGGGGCGCCAATGCCCCAGAGAAAGATGGCGTCAAGCCAGCGTATGGCGGCATCACCACCAGTGTTTTCGAGAAGGATGCCAACGGCAAGTGGGTCGCCCGCTCGCACGTCTGGAACGCAGGCAACTAAGTATTGTTCTGGGGTATAGGCCTCATGCGGGCAATGTATCGACCCGGTCAGCGATGACCGGGTTTTTTATTGTCGGCTCAGACACAAGTCCAGCAAACGTGATAATTAAAATAGGATTCATAAACGAATTCGCGCACCATTCCTTGGAGTGACTTTGGTTGCGATAGCAATATTCGCAGATGAATTAACGAGCAACCCTCTATAATTCAGCCTATGGCTGATCTTGAACACGTCTTTTCCTCGCAAGGGCCTCTCGCCGAGACCATTCCCGGTTACCGTTTGCGCCAGCAGCAGCTGGAGATGGCGCAGGCCATCGCAGAGGCGATCAAGCAGGGCGGTCAATTGGTGGCAGAGGCCGGTACCGGTACCGGCAAGACCTTCGCCTATCTGGTGCCGGCGCTGCTTTCCGGCGGCAAGGTGATTATTTCCACCGGCACCAAGACGCTGCAGGACCAGTTGTTCAACCGTGACTTGCCGGCCGTGCGCGATGCGTTGAAGGTGCCGGTGACGGTTTCGATGTTGAAGGGGCGGGCCAATTACGTCTGTCATTTTCATCTGGAGCGGGCGGTGAACGAGGGGCGTTTTGTCTCGCGCGAGGATGCGAATTATGTGCAGAAGATCCGCGCGTTTGCCGAGAACAGCGGTACGGGGGACAAGGCGGAGCTGACAGACGTGCCCGAGAGTGCGACGGTATGGCCTTCGGTGACTTCCACCCGCGACAATTGCATGGGGCAGGAATGCGGTTATTACAAGGATTGTTTTGTGATGGAGGCGCGCAAGCGGGCGCTGGCCGCGGACGTGGTGGTGGTCAACCATCATCTGTTCTTTGCCGATGTGATGCTGCGCGACGAGGGCGTGGCCGAGCTGTTGCCTTCCGCCAATACGGTGATCTTCGACGAGGCACACCAGTTGCCGGAGGTGGCGGGCCTGTTTTTCGGCGAAGATGTCTCGACCAGTCAGCTCATGGAGCTGGCGCGCGATGCGCATGCCGAGTTCATCACCACGGCCAAGGATTGCCTGGCCTTGCCGGAAGCGACGGCAGCGCTGGAAAAGGCGGTGCGGGACTTCCGCCTGATCTTCGCCTACGAGGGCGCGCGCATGCCGGTGCAGAAGGCGCTGGCGCTGAAGAATTTCGATAGTGCTTACGATACCGTGCAGGAAAAACTGAAGGCGCTGAGCGGTGTGCTGGAAACCCAGGCCGAGCGCGACCCGGCGCTGGAGAATTGTTATGAGCGCAGCTTGGCCTTGATCGTGCAGTTGCAGCGTTGGCGCACGGCAGAAGATGCCAACCTGGTACGCTGGGTTGAGGTGTTCACGCAATCCGTGCAGTTGCATGCAACGCCGCTTTCGGTGGCGGAAGGTTTCGGTAAGCAGCTTAACGCGCAGCCGCGTTCGTGGATTTTCACCTCCGCCACGCTGGCGGTGCGCAACGATTTCAGCCATTACCTGGCGCAGATGGGGTTGGAACAGGCCAGCACCGGCTACTGGAGCAGCCCTTTTGATTATGATCAGCAGGCCTTGCTCTATGTGCCGCAGGACATGCCGGAGCCGAACAGCGGTGCTTATACCGCCGCAGTGGCCGCTGCCGCGCTGCCGGTGATTCAGGCCAGCCGCGGGCGGGCCTTCGTGCTGTGTACCAGCTTGCGCGCCATGCGAGAAGTGCATGCGCTTTTGAAGGATGCGTTTTCCAGCAATGGCATGGAATATCCGCTGCTGATACAGGGTGAAAGCTCGCGCACCGAGTTGCTGGAACGCTTCCGCAAGCTGGGCAATGCCGTGCTGGTAGGTTCGCAGAGCTTCTGGGAGGGGGTCGATGTGCGCGGTGAGGCATTGTCCGCCGTCATCATCGACAAGCTGCCGTTCGCGCCGCCGGACGATCCGGTGCTGGCTGCGCGTATCGACAAGATGAACAACGAGGGCAAGAATGCCTTCATGGAATATCAGCTGCCATATGCAGTCATCACCCTGAAGCAGGGTGCCGGCCGTTTGATTCGTGACGAGACTGACCGCGGCGTGCTGGTGATCTGCGATCCGCGCCTGATCAGCAAGCCTTATGGCAGAAGGGTTTGGCAGAGTTTGCCACCGTTCAGGCGGACGCGTAATGTTGCCGATGTGACGACATTCTTTTCTTGCGAATAAGAATTATTCTTGATAAGATGAATCACAACTTATCCATAAACCTTTGTTCAGGATTCCCCATGTTCTCTCGCATTCTTTCCGCCCTGCTCTTGAGTGTGTTCACTATCTCCGCTGCGCATGCTGCAGATGAGGTCGTTGTCTATTCAGCGCGCGCCGAGCAGCTGATCAAGCCGATGTTCGATGCTTTCACCAAGGAGACCGGTGTGCCGGTCAAGTTCATCACCGACAAGGAAGGCCCGTTGATGGAACGCCTGCGTGCTGAAGGGAAGAACACCCCTGCCGACCTGTTGCTGACTGTGGATGCCGGCAATCTCTGGCAGGCGGCGAATGCCGGCCTGTTGAAGCCGGTGCAGTCCAAAGTGCTGGATGCCAATATCCCTGCCCACCTGAAAGATCCGGATAACCAGTGGTTCGGTCTTTCCATCCGCGCCCGTACCATCGTCTACAACACGAAGAAACTGGAGCCTGCCGATCTTTCCACCTATGAAGATCTGGCCAGCCCGAAGTGGAAGGGCAAACTGTGCCTGCGTACCTCGAAGAAGGTCTATAACCAGTCGCTGGTGGCGATGATGATCGCGGAAAAGGGCGAAGCGGAGACCGAGAAGATCGTCAACGGCTGGGTAAATAATCTGGCGACCGATGTGTTCCCGGACGACACCAAGCTGATGGAGGCGATTGCCGTTGGTCAATGTGATGTCGGCATCGTCAATACCTATTATTACGGCCGGCTGATCGAGAAAAAACCGGACCTGCCATTGGCACTGTTCTGGCCCAACCAGAAAAACAGCGGCGTGCACGTCAATGTATCCGGTGCCGGTGTGGTCAAGCACAGCAAGAACGAAAAGGGCGCAGTGCAGTTGCTCGAATGGTTCTCCTCGGAAAACGGTCAGCGCATGTTTGCCGACCTCAACATGGAATACCCTGCCAACCCTGCTTACAAGCCGGATCCGGTAGTGGCCGGTTGGGGCGAGTTCAAACACAATCTGATCAATGTGGCCAAGGCAGGCGAACTGCAGGCAACGGCGGTCAGACTGATGGATAGAGCCCGTTATAAATGAGTTGAATGGAGACAGTTAAACTCGATTACATAAGAAAAGCGCCGAAACTGAGCGCTTTTCTCACGAGTTTGCCAGCGATCTTCCGGGATCGCTGGCGTCTTGTTGCCCTCGTCTTTGCCACGCTGGTATTGATTCCAGTACTGGTGGTCATCTCCTCCTTCTTCCATCCGGAGAAGGAGGTCTGGCAGCATCTTTACCAGCATGTGCTGGGCGATTTGCTGCTCAATACCTTGTGGCTGGTGCTCGGGGTCGGCGCCAGCACGCTGTTGCTCGGCGTCAGCCTGGGCTGGCTGACAGCGGTCTGCCAGTTTCCCGGACGGCGCATCCTGAGCTGGGCGCTGTTGCTACCGATTGCTATTCCCGCCTATGTCACGGCCTTTGTTTTCATCGGCCTGCTGGATTTCACCGGCCCGCTGCAAGGCTGGCTGCGCGAAGCCTTTGGCAGCAGCGATTGGTTCCCGCGCATCCGCTCCACCGGTGGCGTGATTCTGGTCATGAGCCTGGCGCTTTATCCCTATGTCTATCTGCTGGCGCGCAATGCCTTTGCCACGCAGGGCAAGCGCGCACTGGAAGCGGCACAGGCACTGGGGCATTCCCGCACCAGCGGCTTTTTTCGTGTGGCGCTACCCATGGCGCGCCCCTGGATCGTTGGCGGCCTGATGCTGGCGCTGATGGAAACGTTGGCGGATTTCGGTACGGTTTCAGTCTTCAACTACGACACTTTTACTACTGCCATCTACAAGACCTGGTTCGGCATGTTCTCGCTGGACGCCGCTTCGCAGCTGGCTTCTCTGCTGGTCATCATTGTCTTTGTACTGCTGATACTGGAGCAGGTTTCACGTTCCCGCATGCGCTATACCCAGGCCGGTCGTCATCAGGAGACCGGGCGTATCCAGCTCAAAGGCGTAGCGGCCTGGGCTGCGACCTTGTTCGCAGTGATCGTGGTCAGCGTTGCCTTCATCGTGCCGCTGGTGCAGTTGCTGATATGGGCAGCCAATGTGTTCGCCGAGGATTTCGACAGCCGCTATCTGGGCTTTCTGCAGCATACCTTGATGCTGGCCGGTATAGCTGCCGTCATCACGGCGGTTGGCGCGCTGCTGCTTTCCTATGCCGCAAGACGCAATAACGACAGCCTGACCCGCACTTGCGTGCGCATTGCGACCATCGGTTATGCTCTGCCCGGCACCGTGCTGGCAGTCGGCGTCTTCGTTGCCATCGCCTGGCTTGACCGTACCTTGCTGCAGTTGTTGCAGCCGATCATGCAGATTGAGGCCGGTATGCTGTTGCAGGGTAGCCTGCTGATCATGCTGGTGGCTTATATGGCGCGTTTCATGGCGGTCGGTTTCAATCCGGTGGACAGCGCCATGCAGCGTCTGCCGCTCAGTCTGGACGATGTTTCGCGCACGCTCGGTGTCGGCAGTCTGACCATGCTGCGCCGGGTGCATGCGCCGATACTGCGCGGTGGTATGGTGACGGCGCTGATTCTGGTGTTTGTCGACGTAATGAAGGAAATGCCGATCACCCTGATGACACGCCCGTTCGGCTGGGATACGCTGGCGGTGCGCATCTTTGAAATGACCTCGGAAGGCGAGTGGGAACGCGCGGCATTGCCAGCGGTGACGCTGGTGCTGGTGGGGTTGCTGCCGATCATCTTTTTAAGCCGTCACGGTAATTTGAATGAATAATAACGCTTTGCTCGAACTCAGGAATATCAGCCAGTCCTATGGCGATTTGCGCGTGGTGCAGGATCTTTCGCTGCAACTGGCGAAGGGGCAGATCGGCTGCCTGCTGGGGCCGTCCGGTTGTGGCAAGACTACGGTGCTGCGACTGATTGCCGGTTTCGAGCGGCTGAGCGCAGGTGAGATCCGGCTCAGCGGCACGCCCGTGGCCACACCGGATTTCAGCTTGCCGACGGAAAAACGTCGCGTCGGCATGGTGTTTCAGGACTACGCCCTGTTTCCGCATCTGACGGTGTTCGAGAACGTTGCCTTCGGCCTGCACCAGATAGAAAAATCATTGCGCGGTCCGCGCGTGATGGAGCTGCTGGAAGTGGTGGGGCTGGCAGAGGCCGCAAAGAAATATCCGCACGAGCTATCCGGTGGCCAGCAGCAGCGTGTCGCCGTGGCACGTGCGCTGGCGCCCAGTCCCGATTTGCTGCTGCTGGACGAGCCGTTTTCCAATCTGGATAGCGACCTGCGCGAACGTCTGTCGCAGGAAATCCGCGAAGTGCTGAAAAGCCAGAACGCCACGGCGATTCTGGTGACGCACGACCAGCACGAGGCGTTCGCCATGGCGGACGAGATCGGTGTCATGCATCAGGGCATGATTCAGCAGTGGGATACTGCCTATAACCTGTATCACAAGCCTAACAGCCGCTTTGTTGCCGATTTTGTCGGCAAGGGCGTGCTATTGAGCGGTGAAGTCGTGGAACGCGGCCGGGTGATGACGGATCTTGGCGGTTTGTATGGTGAATTACCGGATACTGTCAGGGTTGGTCAGACTGTCGATATCCTGTTGCGGCCGGATGACATCGTGCATGATGATGCGAGCAAATTGCAGGCAACCATCATGCACAAGGCGTTTCAGGGCGCTGATATTTTGTATACGTTGAAACTTGAATCCGGCCAGCAGGTGCTTTCGCTGGTGCCATCGCACCATAATCACAAGCTGGGCGAGAAGATCGGTATCCGCCTGGAGATCGATCACGTGATTGCTTTCAGGCGTACCTGACAATCCAGGCTTGTACTGTTCAAGAGTACAAGTCGAATACTTGTATCTGCATCGGTATGGCAAAATAGCGGCTTGATCCATTAAGCTGTTTTGATGAATATCCTCGCACTCGATACTTCTACCGAATTTCTCTCCCTCGCACTCCAATACGAGGGGCGAGTTTTTGCACGCCATTCCCATGCGGGGCAAAGCCATTCGCAGCAGATTCTGCCGACCGTGCGCGAACTGCTGGATGAAGCGCAGATCGACATGCAGGATTTGCAGGCCATCGTGTATGGTGCCGGCCCTGGTTCATTCACTGGTCTGCGTATTGCCTGCGGCGTGGCGCAGGGGTTGGCGTTCGGTGCCGGTCTGCCGGTGCTGGGTGTCAGTACCTTGATGGCGCTGGCAGAAGCAAGTGGCCACTCACGTGTAGTCGCCTGCCTCGATGCGCGCATGGGCGAGGTCTATCATGCGGTCTACGTGCGGGCCGGTGCCGGATGGCATACCGTCATGCAGCCTGGGCTTTACAAACCGACCCAGCTGCCGGCGATCGAAGGTCGCGACTGGGTAGGCGTCGGTAACGGCTGGGCTGCCTACAGTGAGGAGTTGCATGGCTGCTACGGTGCGCAGATCAGCGAGACCATGCCGGAGCAGTATCCGCAAGCGCGCGCCATGCTGGCGCTGGCTGAACCGCTGCTGAAGGCAGGGCAAGGCTTGCCGGCAGCAGAAGCGGCGCCGGTCTATATTCGTAACCGTGTCGCATTGAAGACGCATGAGCGTGAAGCCGGACAGAAACTGTGAATGCCGTGCTGAAACCCGATGTGCAATTAAGGCCCATGCAGATGGAAGACCTCGATGCGGTCATGCGCATCGAGCCGAC
>DLMX01000001.1:16847-37197 GCA_002479405.1 Methylophilaceae bacterium UBA7525 | reverse complement strand
ATGCTGCTGACATTCATCATGGACAAGGCGCGTGAGCACGGCGCGCTTAACATGTTTCTGGAAGTGCGTGTTTCCAATAAGGTGGCGATCAGCCTCTACGAGAAAAAAGGCTTCAATGAAATGGCCATCCGCCCGCGCTACTATCCAGCCGAGAACGGGCGCGAAGATGCCATGCTGATGGGAGCCGCGCTATGATCGGGATGACAGCATGAGCTTGAATCGTGATGATATGCTGCGTGAGCTGGAACTGTTGCCGGTCTGGAAACTGCGTGAGGCCTCAGCGGCCAAGGCGCAGGCAGTTGATGCCAAGGCGCAAACGCAGCAGCCGGAACCGCTGATGCCGCAAAACGCTGATGAAGTTCCTGTAGCGCCGGTACCAGAAGCGGTTGAAGTGCCAGCCGAAGTAAAAGCCGAACCGGCAGTCTTTGCTGAAAACCGGCTGGAGCAAATCCGGCACCTGGATTGGCAGGCCTTGCAGGACTGCGTGCAAGGCTGTGTCGCCTGTGAGCTTTCTGCAACGCGTAGCCAGACTGTGTTCGGCGTGGGTGACCCGCATGCAGAATGGTTGTTCGTCGGCGAGGCGCCAGGCGTGGAGGAGGATCGCAAGGGAGAGCCTTTCGTCGGTCAGGCCGGCAAGCTGCTGGACAACATGCTTGCCGCCATCAAACTGAAGCGCGGTCACAATACTTATATCGCCAACATCATGAAATGTCGTCCGCCGGAGAACCGTGACCCTCATCGCGGTGAGGTCACGCAATGCGAGCCATTTCTTGAGCGGCAGGTGGCTCTGATGCAACCCAAGCTCATTCTTGCGCTGGGCCGGGTAGCCGCCCAGACGCTGCTGCAAACCGATGCTACGGTGGCTGAACTGCGCGGCAGATTGCACAGCTACAACGGTGTTCCGGTCATCGTGACTTACCATCCGGCCTATCTGTTGCGTAATCTCACCGACAAGGCCAAGGCTTGGGAAGATCTTTGTTATGCACGCCGTACCATGCAGGAGCTGCAGGCCGCTACTCAAGCTTGATACACGGGCCTGATACTCGGGTTTCATGCACGCGTTTTAAAATAGGGTCTGGAAACATGGACTTGAAACACAGGTAGTGCAGCATCATCTTTCCGGTATACCGGATTTGTCTTTATTGAGGAGGTTTCATCATGCGTAAAGTGTTCACTGCATTACTGATGCTGGCAGCGTTGAGTCTGTCCGGCTGCGGCTACAATAAATTGCAGGCAACCGATGAACAGATCAATGCCGCATGGTCCGAAGTGCTCAACCAGTACCAGCGCCGCGCAGATCTGGTGCCGAATCTGGTCAATGTGGTCAAGGGTTATGCCGCGCACGAGCAAGAGGTATTGGAGAACGTCACCAATGCCCGCGCCCGTGTCGGCGGCATCCAGGCGACACCTGAATTGCTCAATGATGAACAGGCTTTTGCCCGCTTCCAGGCCGCGCAGGGCGAGCTGACATCGGCCATCTCGCGACTGCTGGTGGTTGCCGAGAACTACCCGCAACTGAAGGCTGACGGCTTGTTCCGTGACCTGCAGGCGCAACTGGAAGGCACCGAGAACCGCATCACTGTCGCCCGCAACCGCTACATTCAGGCCGTGCAGGAATACAACGTCACGGTACGTTCATTCCCCAGTAATCTGACAGCCATGGTGTTCGGCATGAAGACCAGGCCCAATTTTACCGTGGAAAACGAGCAGGCCATTTCCCAGCCGCCTGCAGTTAAATTCGACTAAATATGCGACGCCTGCTACTGGCTGTCTGTTTCCTGTTTTTGCCGCTCGCAAGTGCGGCGCAAGTTGCGGTGCCGCCGCTGACGGCGCGCGTCACCGATCAGGTCGGCGTGTTGCAACCGGAACAGCAGGCGGCGCTGGAATCGCGGCTTGCCGCACTGGAGCAGGAGAAAGGCAGCCAGATCGCCGTGCTGATCGTGCCGACCACGCAGCCGGAAACCATTGAGCAGTATTCCATCCGTGTGGCGGAAAGCTGGCAACTGGGCCGCAAGGGTGTCGATGACGGTTTGCTGATTCTGCTGGCGATGGACGACCGGACCATGCGCATCGAAGTCGGTTATGGTCTGGAGGGCGTGATTCCGGATGCGATCGCCAAGCGCGTCATCGCCGAGATCATGACGCCGTATTTCCGTCAGGGCGATTTCTACGGCGGGCTGGATGCTGCCTTGACACAGCTGGTTGCGCTGGTGAGCGGTGAACCATTGCCGCCTCCGGCCAAGCAAGAACCGGCATCCTCGATTGGCGATATGCTGCCCTTGCTGCTGTTCGGTGCGATTGCCGTCGGCGGCATTCTGCGTGCCATTTTCGGGCGCTTTCTCGGTGGCAGCATCAGTGGTGGCTTGGTCGGCATCCTGGTTTGGGTGCTGGGAGGCGGCCTGTTGTTTGCCCTGATACTCGGAATTCTGGCCTTTGTCATGACGTTGAGCGGTGGCATGGGCGGCGGCGGTATGGGCGGCGGCGGTATGGGTGGAGCGCGAGGCGGTATGGGTGGCGGCGGTTTCGGCGGAGGAGGGGGATTCTCCGGCGGAGGCGGCGGTTTCGGTGGCGGCGGCGCGTCCGGCAGATGGTGAGGGACGGGATATGAGCGGTAGCATCAAGCGTTTCTTCCTGCACTTTTTCAGTGGTCCGTGGCTGGTGCGGCGTCATTTTAGTGCCAGCGCCATGTCCAATATCGAAAGGGCGGTTGAGCATAGTGAACGCTCGCATTCCGGGCAGATATGCTTCGTCGTCGAAGCTGGCCTGCATCCATATCACGTACTGACCGGCCTGTCGCCGCGGACGCGGGCGCTGGAAGTGTTTTCCGGCATGCGCGTATGGGATACCGAGCAGAACAATGGCGTGTTGATCTATCTGCTGATGGCCGACCATGATGTCGAGATCGTCGCCGACCGCGGCATCAACCAGCGTGTGCCGGCAGAAATCTGGACGCAGATTTGCCACGACATGGAACAGCAGTTTGCCGAGGGCCGGTTTGAAGCAGGTCTGCTGCATGGGGTGGAGCAAATTTCGCAATTGCTGCTGCAGCATTTCCCCGCAAATCAGAATAATGAAAACGAATTGCCGAATCAGCCGATACTTATTTAGCCTGTCATTGGTGTCCATCTGCATGACGTCCTTGCCTGCCCATGCCGATGTCGAGGTCATGAACCGGGTATTGCAGCAGACACCGGACCTTTCCCGGATTGCCATCTGTCACGGCGGCGGTTGCGCGCGGGTGACGACGACTGGCATAGCACAGGAGGAATGGCGGCAGCTGCAGCACGTCTGCCAACCGATGCCAATGCACGCCGAAGCCGAGCGTATCTGCATCGCGGAAATGCTGGCCGGTTTAGAACGCGTGGTCGGCGCCAGGACCGGTACTGATGTCGACCGTGGCGGTACCTTCGGCAACAGTGCCCATGCCGGGCAGATGGACTGCAACGATGAGGCGATCAACACTACCAATTATCTGAAGCTCATGCAGCAGCACGGTTTGTTGCATCATCACGAGATCATGGATATCGCTCGACGCGGTTTCTTCTTCAACGGCTGGCCGCATACGACTGCGGTCATCCGGGAGATCGAAAGCGGCCAGCGTTATGCGGTCGATGCCTGGTTTTATGACAATGGTCATCCCGCTGTCATCATTCCGTTCGAGATCTGGAAAACCGGCTGGAAGCCGGACGACAGCGGCGCGCGCTGAGCCTGCAGGTTTGCAACAGTCCGGACTGACTTCGGGCGACTTTCCCTGTAAAATCCGCTCCTTGACTCAACACCAGCAAAGAATTTCCATGCGTGCATCCAAATTTTTCATCGCCACCCAAAAAGAAGCGCCGAACGAAGCCGAACTCGTCAGCCATAAACTCATGCTGCGTGCCGGCCTCATCAAGCGTCTGGGGTCCGGGCTCTACAGCTGGATGCCGCTGGGTCTGCGCGTGTTGCGCAAGGTCGAGACTATCGTGCGCGAGGAGATGAACAGGGCAGGCGCGCTCGAACTGCTGATGCCGGCCGTACAGCCGAAGGAGCTGTGGGAGGAAACCGGCCGCTGGGCGGTGTTCGGTCCGCAGATGCTGAAGATCAAGGACAGACACGAGCGCGATTTCTGCTTTGGCCCGACGCACGAGGAAGTCATCACCGACATTGCGCGCAAGGAGATACGTTCCTACAAGCAATTGCCGCTGAATTTCTACCAGATACAGACCAAGTTCCGTGACGAGATCCGCCCGCGTTTCGGCGTCATGCGCGCGCGCGAATTTGTCATGAAGGACGCTTATTCCTTCCATACCAGCTTCGAGTCGCTGGAGCAGACTTACGCGCAGATGTACCAGACCTACAGCAATGTCTTCAACCGCCTCGGCCTGGAGTTCCGCGCCGTGCGTGCTGATACCGGCGCCATCGGCGGCGAAGGTTCGCACGAATTTCACGTCTTGGCCGATTCGGGTGAGGACGCGCTGGCTTACTGCGAGCATTCCGATTTCGCCGCCAACGTCGAACTGGCCGAGGCCCTGGCTCCGACTGCCACCCGCCAGCCGGCACAGGAAACCATGCGTGAGGTGGAAACACCGAAACAGACTACCTGTGAGGATGTCGCCGCACTGCTCGCCATTCCCTTGCAGCGCACGGTCAAGGCAATTGCGTTGATGGCCGGCGGACAATTCCATTTGCTGCTGCTGCGCGGTGACCACAGCCTGAATGAGATCAAGGTCGCCAAACTGGAAGGCCTGGCCGATTTCCGTTTCGCGACGGACGAAGAGATACGCGCCAATCTGAACTGTCCGCCCGGCTTCATCGGGCCGGTCGGTGTCAATGACGGTGTGCGCGTCATCGCCGACCGCAGTGTGGCTGTCATGAGCGATTTCGTTTGCGGCGCCAACAAGCCCAAATATCACCTGGCCGGTGTCAACTTCGGTCGCGATCTGTCGGAACCGGCGCTCGTGGCCGATATCCGTAACGTGGTGGCGGGTGACGCTTCGCCCGACGGCAAAGGCACATTGTCCTTGTGCCGCGGTATCGAGGTCGGCCACATCTTCCAGTTGCGCACCAAGTATGCGGCGGCGATGGAAGCCACCTATCTCGATGAGAACGGCGAGACCAAGGTCATGGAGATGGGCTGCTACGGTATCGGCGTGTCGCGCATCGTCGGCGCCGCCATCGAGCAGGGCAACGACGAACGCGGCATCATCTTCCCGGCTGCCATGGCGCCGTTCGAGGTGGCAATTGCCCCGATCGGCATGGATCGTAGCGAGGCGGTGAAAGCCGCAGCCTTCGATCTGTATGAACAGCTCAAGGCGGCTGGCGTCGATGTACTGCTTGACGACCGTGGCGAACGGCCCGGTGTCATGTTCGCCGATCTGGAGCTGATTGGCATTCCGCACCGCGTCGTCATCGGGGATCGCGGTTTGAAGATGCAGGAGGTAGAATACCAGGCACGGACCGATGCGGAGGCAAGCAATGTTCCCCTCAATCAAGTGGTTGAATTGATCAAACGACAACTGGGTTTGAACGCTTGAAATACTGGCTGACCATACTGCTGTTGCTGACATCGCTGACTGCCCAGGCGGGTAATCAGCGCGAAGAGCCTTTGTCCAACAGCGTCAAGGCGCAGATGCAGAAATCGATCAGTGACAGCGCTGCACCGCGGCTGGTCTTTGCGACGGAGTCGGAAGGCCTGCACTGGCTCAACGAGATGTCCAAACGTTTGCAGAAGCGCATGCCGGACCAGCAGATGCGCGAGGACTTTTTGCGCACTGTGCATTACGAGGCTTCACGTGCCGGGCTGGACCCGCAGATGGTGTTGGGCCTGATTCAGGTTGAAAGTGGCTTTAAGAAATATGCCGTCTCCTCGGTTGGTGCTCGCGGCTTCATGCAGGTCATGCCATTCTGGGTGCGCGCCATCGGTACACCGGACCACAACCTGTTCCACCTCAGACTCAATCTGCGTTACGGTTGTACCATCCTGCGGCACTACATCGATATCGAAAAAGGTGATCTTTATCGTGCGTTGGGCCGCTATAACGGTAGCCTGGGCAAGCCGCAATATCCCAACCTTGTGCTTGGTGCATGGCGCAAACACTGGCATTACGAGCCTTCTCCCACACTCGGCATTTGATTCCACGCACTTTTCTGGTGCAAATGTTTTACATTCCTGAATATTCCGACTAGTATCTGTTCAGCGGACTTGATGTGGTATGCCTGAGCAAGACATCAAGATCTACCAGCCTTCCTGCATCGACCCGCTACTGTTGACTTTAATGCAGTTCGATAACCATTCTTTAGGGAGGAATCACAATGGATTTAGTCGTCGCGTTAGGTATCAGTATTGGTGTGCTCATTGCCGCCTGGGTGTATGTCTCTGTCAGCATGCCCGATCTGGGGCTCATCGTCTGGGCCGGTATTGTCGCATGGGCCACATTTTATGCAGCCGGTGGCGGGATGGATGGTCTGCAAAAATCAATTGCTTCAAATCTTGCGGGCAATTTCTGGGCTGCAGTTGCGCTGTATGTCACGGCGATGATGGGGGGCGATGTTCTGACATTGTCACTGGTCTTTGGTGTGGCGGCCTTCATTTTCTGCGTGCAATCCAAAATCTCCTTGCTGTCCTTTATTCCTGGCGCTTTCCTGGGCGCCGCGACCTGGGTCGGGGTGGATGTTGCCGGTGCGGCAGGTGATGGCGGAGTCGTTGACATGGCCGATGTGATGATCCCGGTTTCCATGGTGGTCGGCGCAATCCTGGGTCTGGTCTCTGAAATGGTCGGCAAGAAACTCGCCGGCAATTAGACCGTTTGCGGCAATAAAAAAGGCGATGCATGCATCGCCTTTTTCAATTTCTACGGTTTGTTATTTCTGGATTTTGAATCCGTAATAGGTGCCAAATTCCCCTTCGTTCTCTGCATAAACAAAGAACAGGCCGTTGCTGTAGCCGGTGCCGTTGATATGATTCTGCGAGCGCAGTTTCAGCGTTGATGGCAGTGTGCTTCTGGCGATGAATTTGCCATCCAGGTTGAATAGCAGCACGGCCTTGTGGTCGATATCCAGCACTGCCAGTTCTTCTCCCCTGATGCCGGTATAGGCCACAAAATAGTGGCTGATCTCATCGAATCTGGCGCCCGCGGCATCCAGATCAAGTTTGATTTCGCTCGCTACTTCGCGCTTTGGCGATTCCACTACGCGCACCAGATTGCTGCGATCCTGTTTTGCATAATAGAGGTTGCGGTCGGCATCGTAGCTGGGGATGGTGGCGGGGCTGCCGAAGGCAGGGTTGTGGCCTGTGATCTCCTTGGCATCGTTTTTCAGTGTGCCGTCCTCGTTCAGCAGCAGGTTGAAAATACCGGTGTTGGGGCCGAAGCCCGCTTCGCTGGAGATGTTGTAGGTGATTGATTCCAGCTGGTGGGTGTTGGTGTTGTAGTAAATGGAACGGTTATCCAGTCCGGGTGTGGCCGAGGTGAGATATTTTCCGTTGTCATCATAGATATGTACTTCGGATCGCGACATGCTGCCCATAGGGTCGCCCGGCGGGGCGGCCAGGCCGCCATCGGCAATGAAATACTGTTTGAGATAGGGCACATAGGCCACTGTCATCGGCCGTGAGGTCGGTTTTTTTGCCAGCGGGATCTTGACCTCGGGGATGGCTTCGGCAAGCACTTCAGCTTGTGTCAGTGGTGAAAGCAATGTGAAGCCGGAAGTGGCAGCAATGACGATAGCGCTTTTTAAAAGTGACATGGCGTTAACCTTGGTATGTGAATGCAGTATTGGTATGGGTGTGGAGTGTATCAGCGGGCAAAGAGTTCATGCCGGCATCACGCGCGTTCGATCAGCATGGCATCACCATAACTGAAAAAGCGGTATCTGGCTTCGATGGCATGCTGATAAGCCTGCATGATATGGCCGGTGCCGGCAAAGGCTGAGACCAGCATCAGCAGCGTGCTCTTCGGTAAATGGAAATTGGTCAGCAATCGTTCCACCACCTGGAAGCGGTAACCGGGTGTGATGAAGATATCGGTTTCGCCCGAGCCGCACTGCAATTCGCCATTGCGCGCTGCGCTTTCCAGCGCACGCAACACGGTTGTGCCGACGGCAGTGACCTTGCCGCCTCTGGACTGGGTAAGGTGGATGGCGTCTACCGTCGCCTGCGGCACTGAGTAGAGCTCGCTGTGCATCTTGTGTTCGTGGATATTGTCTACCCGCACCGGCTGGAAGGTGCCGGCACCGACATGCAAGGTGACGTAGGCGATGGCAATGCCGGACGTTTTCAGCCTTTCCATCATGGCGTCATCGAAGTGCAGGCCGGCGGTCGGTGCTGCTACTGCGCCCAGTTCGCGTGCGAACACGGTCTGGTAGCGTTCTTCGTCATGTTTGTCAGCCTCGTGGCTGATGTAGGGCGGTAGCGGCAGGCTGCCATGCCGGTCGATCAGTTCTATGGCAGGTGTCGAATCCAATATCTCCAGCAGAAAGAGGTCGTCCTGCCGCTCGATGACTTTTGCATCGAAGGCATCGGCGATTTTCAGCAGACTGCCGGGCTTGGGTGAACGCGAGGCGCGAATCTGTGCCAGCAGATGCTGGTTGTCGATGACACGTTCGATCATGACCTCGATCTTGCCTCCGCTGGCTTTTTCGCCGGTAAGTCTGGCCTTGATGACGCGGGTGTCGTTGAGGATCAACAGATCGTCAGGCCCGAGAAACTCCGGCAGATTGCGAAACCAGTCATCGTTGAGCCGGCCGGTTTTTCCATCCAGCCTGAGTAGCCTGCTGGCGCTGCGTTCGGCGGCGGGGAACTGGGCGATGAGTTCTTCCGGGAGATAAAAATCGAAATCGGTAGTGCGCATAGTCCTGACTGCTTGTATAATGCTGCCTCCCATGCCGGGATGGCGGAATTGGTAGACGCAGCGGACTCAAAATCCGCCGCCGCGAGGTGTGGGGGTTCGAGTCCCCCTCCCGGCACCAGCATTATAAAGCAATAGCCGGCTTTATCTTTTAGCATCTTTCAGTAGTCAGGGTGCGCCTGACATCTTCTTTTTTGAGCCGTGCCTCAGGTCTTTCTGGCGGCAATGGTTCGGGGAACAGAAACCCTGAGCGAAATCGTATTCAGTCCCGATCCGCAATTACTTTTGTTTCTTCGGCCCCACGCGTTTAATGATGATTTTCGTTTGGTTCCGGATGGTTTGGCAGTGCAAGCAACTTGCTTGTGCAAGCCCGACGATTGTGTTAATTTCCAAAACGTAACAAAGTGTGACGAAATGTCGCACTTTGTTATTCAGTTTGTAATTCGTTGTATTCGGTTTATTTGTTGTTGCAGTTCCTTATAAAAACCGCCCTTCAAGAGGTGGTTACAGTGGAGGAGGACGGCAGTGGCAGTACCAGTTACAGATTACAAAGTCATCGTACGACCGCATTGCGCCTTGTCGCCAAGGGGCATGATGGTTGTCGTCGCTATTACTGCTGCATTCTCTCTACTCGTCGGTCTTGGTTTTTCTTTTGCAGGCGCATGGCTGGTTCTGCCGTTCGCCGGTCTGGAAGTTCTCGCGATTGCCTATGCTTTTTATTACATCCACTGTCATGCAGGGGATTACGAAAGCATCACGATCGAAGGTGACAGTCTCACAATAGAAAAACACGACTATAAATACGATAGCCGGACAGTTTTTAACCGTTACTGGGCAGGTGTTCTCGTCAGGGAACTGCCCTGTGGCGACCATTCGCTGTTTCTTCGGTCGCATGGTAAGGAAGTGGAATTTGGTCGTCATTTGATGAATGACGACCAACGGCTGCTGTTGGCTGAACAACTAAAAAAACGTGTCGGTGTTATTACTTAAAACCTGATTTGGGAGTGGGTATGGTGATGCAGTTGATAAGAAAAACGGGCTTGTTGCTCATCCTGGGGCTCAATTCATTCGCAGCAATTGCGCAGGAGGCCAAGTGGAATTTGCCGGAGCCGGTCACACCTGTCGCAAGGGATATTTTTCAGATTCACAATCAGTTCATGCTGGTGATTTTTGTGATGTTCATCGTGGTGCTGGCCATCATGATCTATTCCATCTTCAAGCACCGCAAGAGTCGCGGCTATCAGGCAGCCACTTTCACCGGGCCGACCACCAGGTCGCAGATCGCTTGGACGCTGGTGCCATTCGCAATCCTACTCTATATCGACTTCATCCTCATGGGTATCCCCGCGGTGCACAGTATCCAGTTGATGGAAGACACCAAACAGGGCGCGGAGATGGTGGTGAAGATCACTGGTTCGCAATGGCGCTGGCAGTACGAATACATGGACGGCGAGGCCGAGGGCATCAAGTTCGTCAGCAACCTGACGACGCCGCAGGAGCAGATCTACAACAAGGAGGAAAAAGGCGAGAACTATTTGCTGGAGGTGGACAATCATTTCGTCGTGCCGGTCGACAAGAAGGTACGTATCCTGATTACGGCGAATGACGTCATCCACACATGGTGGGTGCCGGCCTTCGGTTCCGCCCGTGATGCGATCCCCGGGTTCCTGCGCGAGACCTGGATCCAGGTCGAGAAGCCCGGAACTTATCGTGGCCAGTGCAAGGAACTCTGCGGCAAGGGTCATGGTTTCATGCCTATCGTGGTTGATGCCGTGCCGGAGGATGAATTCAAGGCTTGGGTCGTTGCCAAGAAAGGCGAGATGGAGGCTGCGACAGCAGGCGCCGACAAGGAGTGGACCAAGGAAGAACTGGTTGCACATGGCAAGGGGGTATATGAGAAAAACTGCGCCGTTTGTCACCAGGCAAATGGTCAGGGGATGCCGCCGGCCTTTCCGCCCTTGACCGGCAGTGCGATCGTGGCAGGTCCCAACTTCGATGCTGATGGCAAGCTGCTGGTTGACAGTCATCTTGACCGTGTCTGGAACGGCAAGAACATCATGCCCGGCTGGAAAGGCACGCTGAACGACATCGACATTGCCGCTGTAGTGACCTACGAACGCAATGCGTTGGGTAACGCTGTCGGCGATGTCTTGCAGCCGGCACAGGTCAAGGCATTACGTTAAAAACCGAATAAAGTTTTGGGGTTAAGGAGAGAGTAATGAGTTATGCAAGCACTGCGGGCCATGACGAGCACCATGACCACCCGACCGGCATCATGCGTTGGCTGACGACGACCAATCATAAGGACATCGGGACCATGTACCTGATCTTCTCGCTCATCATGTTCATGGTGGGCGGTTTGATGATCCTGGCAGTACGAGTGGAACTGTTCCAGCCGGGCATGCAGTTGATGCAGCCCGATTTCTACAATCAGTTGATCGGCGTGCATGCGCTGGTGATGATCTTTGCGGCCTTGATGCCGGCAGCAACCGGGTTTGCCAACTGGATGCTGCCGCTTCAGCTCGGGGCGCCCGATATGGCGTTGCCGCGGCTTAACAACTGGGGTTTCTGGCTGTTGCCGCCAGCGGCCATTCTGCTGACGTTGCCGTTTACGCTGGCATTGTTCGGCATCGGTGACGGGGCGATTGCGACCGGCTGGACGTTCTATGCGCCGCTCTCGGTGCAGGGCGGTATCGGTGTCGATTTCGCCATCTTTGCCGTGCACATTCTGGGCATTTCCTCGGTCATGGGTTCCATCAACGTCATTGTCACCATCTTCAACATGCGCGCTCCTGGCATGACCTTGATGAAGATGCCGATGTTCGCCTGGGGCTGGTTGATTACAGCCTTTCTGCTGATTGCCACGATTCCGGTGCTGGCCGGTGCGGTGACCATGCTGCTGACCGACCGACATTTCGGTACGCACTTCTTCAATGCGGCCGGCGGCGGTGACCCCATTCTGTTCCAGCATCTGTTCTGGTTCTTCGGGCATCCAGAGGTCTATATTTTGCTGTTGCCGGTCTGGGGTTTCATGCCGCAGATACTGCAGACATTCGCCCGCAAACCGATGTATGGCTACAAGGCTCAGGTCTATTCGTTCTGGGGTATCGGCGTGCTTTCCGTCGTTGTCTGGGCGCACCATTTCTTCACGGTGGGTATGCCGGTGCCGGCGCTGATCTATTTCATGTTCAGCACCATGGCGATTTCCGTGCCGCTGGCCGTACTGTTCTTCTGCTGGATCGCTACCATGTGGCGCGGTTCCATGACGTTTGAGACGCCCATGTTGTTCGCCGTCGGCTGGATCATCCTGTTCGGCATCGGCGGCCTGACCGGTCTGGTACTGGCGGATGTGGCGGCGGATGCGCAATATCACCATACCTACTTCGTCGTTGCGCACTTCCATTACACCCTGTTTGCCGGCGGCATCATGGGCATCATGGCGGGCGTTTACTACTGGCTGCCGAAGATGACGGGGCACATGTATAACGAGAATCTTGGCAAGCTGCATTTCTGGCTGACCGCGATCTCGTTCAACCTGACCTTTATCCCGCAGTTCTTCCTGGGTCTGGCCGGCATGCCGCGCCGCATCCCGGATTACGCGCTGCAGTTCGCCGATTTCAATGCGGTTTCGACGGTGGCGGCGTTGGTGCTGGGTCTGTCTCAGCTGTTGTTCATCTACAACATTGTCAGTTGTGCGCGAGGCGGCAAGAAAGCAACGGACAAGGTATGGGAAGGTTCGGATGGACTGGAGTGGACGCTGCCGTCGCCACCGCCGTATCACAGTTTTACCGTGCAACCCGTCATCAAGTAAATCATGGACGTGGTTCGCAATTTTGCGAACCACGTCATACGACATAAAGAAAGCAATATGAAAGATCAGAACAAGGACAGACGTAGTCGCAGCATCAAGTTGGGGTTGTTCTTCGGATTGCTGGCGTTGATCGTCTATCTGGGATC
This sequence comes from Methylophilaceae bacterium UBA7525, assembly GCA_002479405.1. Lineage (GTDB taxonomy): Bacteria > Pseudomonadota > Gammaproteobacteria > Burkholderiales > Methylophilaceae > UBA6140. Next base: position 24,418 of record DLMX01000001.1, on the reverse strand, counting down.
GATGTACTACATGATATGGCAGCATTGACACGCATAGAGGAAAGGCAGGAAGCCAATCGCCGTCTGGGGCTGAAGTTGCTCTGGCTGGTTGGCGGCTCCATCCTCTTCGCGGTCTCGTTGGTGCCGCTCTATGATGTGTTTTGCACCGTGACCGGATTGAACGGCAAAACGCAGAATACGGCAGCGCAATCAGCAGCGGTGGTTGATGAGAACCGCTGGGTCAAGATCGAGTTTACCAGCAGTGTGATGCCTGGATTGTCGTGGAATTTTCATCCGCAACAGAACAGCATCATGGTGCAGCCGGGGAAGATCGAAACCGTGTTGTTTGAAGCCAGGAACATGACCAATCAGGTCGTGGCCGGCCAGGCCGTGCCCAGTGTCAGCCCGGGTTCGGCCAATAACTATCTGAAGAAGATCGAGTGTTTCTGTTTTGTCCGGCAGGAACTGCAGCCGGGAGAAACCAGGCTGATGCCTTTGCGCTTCTATGTCAGCCCGGATCTGCCGGAAAAAGTGGAAGCGATTACGCTGTCTTATGCCTTTTTCAGTGCAGTGAAAAAGGCCGAGCAGGGAGAACGCGCAGCTTTCTAGGTTGCGCAAATATAAAAATCAGACAAATAAAGTACGGGAGCTAATGCATGGCTACACATTCTGAGAATCATTATTTTGTCCCCAACCCGACGCTCTACCCGGTATTCATGTCCTTGGGAATATTCGCGCTGGCCGCCGGTTTCATTTTCAGCATGAACAGCTACGAAGCTGGCAAATGGGGCATGCTGGCCGGTGCCGCGCTGATCATCCTGATGACTTTCCGCTGGATGGGCAAGGTTATTTCGGAAAGCGAGAGTGGTGCCTACAAGCACTGGGAGGACAAATCCTTCCGCTGGGGCATGATCGTCTTCATCTGCTCGGAAGTTGCCTTTTTCGCGGCTTTCTTTGGCGCGCTGTTCTATACGCGGGTGATTTCCGTGCCTGAACTGGCGAATTTCGATCCTGATTTCACCATGTACAAGGATTTTACAGCGGCCTGGCCATCCCTCGGGCCGGGCGGTGAGGTGATTCGCTCAGCCGGCACGCTGGAAAGCTATGCGCCGAACCCCAACTTCAGCCCGATGGGCGCCTGGGGCCTGCCGGCCATCAATACACTGATCCTGTTGACATCCGGCGCTACCATCACCTGGGCGCACTGGGGTCTGGTCAAGAACAATCGCAAGCAACTGGTGCTCGGCATGTTTCTCACCGTGGCACTCGGTATTGCTTTCCTCTTGTGCCAGGCCTATGAGTATTACCATGCCTACAGCGAACTCGGCCTGACCTTGGGTGCCGGCGTCTATGGCAGCACCTTCTTCATGCTGACCGGTTTCCACGGCTTCCATGTGACATTGGGTACCGTCATGCTGATCGTGATCCTGTTGCGTTGCATGAAAGGCCACTTTACGCCCGAACGACACTTCGGTTTTGAAGGCGTGGCCTGGTACTGGCACTTTGTCGATGTGGTCTGGCTCGGTCTGTTTGTTTTTGTTTACTGGTTATAAGCTGGGGAGCTTGAGAAGGGGGCGATGCGAGCGCATCGCCCTTTTTTCTGAAAATATTTTGAATCAGGAATGGCCGATCAGGCCGGTAGCATAAGCGAGCATGAGGCCAAGGAATAGTAGGATGGAGAGCGTGACGCGGACAGTAAGTGCCTTGGCGGTTCTCTCACTGGCACCCTTGTCTTTTGCCAGAAAGAAAAGCGCCGAAAACAGGCTGCCGACGATCAGGATCAGAACGAAAACGATAGCGAGTTTGATGAGCATGAGAAGTTTCCCGTTAAGTAGCGAATGATTATGCGGCGCACATGAGTTATTTGCAATTTCGATTAGCCGATTACCGTTTTCGGCCAACACTTGTCGGAACGGTTGCCATGCTGATTTGCATCCCGCTGTTCATCAAGTTCGGGTTTTGGCAATACCACAAGGCCGAACAGAAGCGGATGTTGCAGGACATGTACGACGAGGCGCTGCTGGCGGAGCCGGTAGCGATGCCGCTGGTATTCGAGGATGCGCAAAGCTGGCGCTACCGCAAGGTCAAGGTGGCGGGAACCTACCGGCCTGAATACCAGATACTGCTGGATAACCAGGTGGCGCAGGGGCGAGCCGGCTACCACGTGATTACACCCTTGCAGATCGGCACTTCTGCGAAGTATGTGCTGGTTAATCGCGGCTGGATACTGGCCGATGCGGATAGAAGCATGCTGCCGGGGATAGAAACGCCCGCAGGCGAGCAGGAGATTACCGGTTCGCTCTGGCTGCCATCAGACAAGTTCTACAGTCTGGAGCAGGGAACCAAGGAGACCGGTGCAAGTTGGCAAGCCGTCTGGCAGAACATGGACATGCCGCGTTACCGGCAGGCTGTCGATTTCGAGGTGTTGCCGTTGGTAATCAGGCTTGATGCGCAGAGCGAGGCTGGCGGTTATCTGCGTGATTGGCCCCGGCCGGATGAGCGTATCACGACGCATACGGGCTATGCCCTCCAGTGGTTTGGATTTGCAGCAGCGACTTTGATGATATGGATATTTACTGCTTTCAGGCGACAAGTGCATGAGCAAGATGCAAACAGATAATCCTTTGTTAAACAGCGCCAATCACCCGAGGAAGCCGCAAGGGCGCTGGGTGCTCTTGCTGCTGTTCATCTTCTTTGCTGCACCGCTTTTGCTGGTTACCTTGATGCACAAGCTCGACTGGCATCCGTCCGGCGTTAGCCGAGGTCACATGGTGTCACCGGTCAAGCCGGTCGTTTTGCCAGCAGGACTTGCGGATAGCGAAACCAATGCTGTTTCGGATGACTTGTTCAGGGATAAATGGAGCATGGTGTATATCGCCGAACATTGCGATGAACCATGTGCTGCCAGACTGCATGACATGCGGCAGATTCATGCCTCGCTGGCAAAACATATTCCACGGGTACAGCGTGTCCTGTTGACCACGCAACAGGATGTCAGCGTCCTCAAGGACAAGTATCCGGATATGGTCGTGCTGAATCAGGCTGCTGATCAACAAGCTGAACTGATGCAGCAGTTCGATCTGCCCGATGCAACTGCCGGTTCTGCGCAACGCGTCTATTTCGTCGACCCGCTCGGCAACCTGATGATGAGCTATCCCCTTGCGATTGCTGCCAATGATATCCGCAAGGATCTCAACCGGCTGCTGGCTTATGCGTGGGCAGGCTAGGTGAGGATGGTGAGCACGATGATGGATGGGAAACGCTAATGGGAACCGCCGCAGCCTGGTTCAGACATGTCGCACTGGTCAGCACTTTGCTGGCGGTTTGCGTGGTGTCGCTCGGTGCCTATGTCAGGCTTTCGGACGCCGGTCTCGGCTGTCCTGACTGGCCCGGATGTTTCGGCACCATGACCGTGCCGGAGAGTGAGGCTGCTATAAAAAATGCGCAAATGGCCTTCCCCGATAGCGACTTCGATCACGGCAAGGCATGGAAGGAGATGCTGCATCGATACCTGGCAGGTAGCCTGGGGCTGTTGATACTGACACTTTGTGTGCTTGGCTGGCGTGCGAGCAAGCTGATACAGGTTTCAGCCTGGACACCGACCATGCTGCTGGTACTGGTGAGTTTTCAGGCCATGCTTGGCATGTGGACGGTGACCATGCTGCTCAAACCCGCGGTCGTTACTGCACACCTTCTCGGTGGTATGGCGACGCTGGCACTGCTGACTTGGATCACGCACCGGCATTGGGGTGTGGTTTCAAGGCGTTTCGTGCGCTCCGGTGGTTTGCGCTTGTGGATCAGGGCCGGCGTTATCGTGTTGTTTGCGCAGATATTGCTGGGCGGCTGGACCAGTACCAATTATGCGGCACTGGCCTGTACCGATTTCCCGACCTGTCATGGTGACTGGCTGCCGCACATGGATTTTCCCAACGCTTTTCACTGGATACGCGAGCTGGGTGAATCGATAGACGGTACGCCGCTGGAGTTGCCGGCATTGACCGCCATCCAGTGGACGCATCGCATTGGTGCGATGGTGGTGCTGATTTATTTCGGCCTGCTGGCCTGGTGCCTGATGCGTCTGGAGCATATGCGCAAGATCGGCGTGCTGTTGTTATTGCTGCTTTTTGTCCAGATCGGGCTAGGCATCGCCAATCTGCTGCTGCACCTGCCTCTGGTACTGGCAGTTGCCCATAATCTGGGCGCAGCGTTGCTGGTCATGACGGTCATGGTGTTGAATTCAAAAATCACGGAATTGCCAAAATAGGGAGGCGTTATGACGACTATCACCATAGCAAGACTGCAAAAATTCACAGGCCATGTCAGCCATGAATTTCTCAAATTCTTTCCCTTGTGCAAACCGCGTGTGACGGCACTGATCGTCTTTACCGCCATGATCGGCATGTTCCTGGCTACGCCCAATATGGTGCCGCTAGGATTGCTGCTGGCGGCGACGTTGGGTATCGGCATGGCATCCGGTGCCGCAGCTGCGTTCAATTGCCTGATCGAGCAGAAGATCGATGCCAGAATGGCACGTACGCGCGGTCGGCCATTGCCGACCGGCCAAGTGACTTCCATGCAAACCGTGGTCTTTGCTTCGCTGTTGGGCGGTGCTGGTCTGGCGATTCTCTATTTCCTCGTCAATCCGCTGACCATGTGGCTGACACTCGCCACTTTTCTCGGCTATGCGGTGATCTATACGATATTCCTCAAACCGGCGACGCCGCTCAATATCGTCATTGGCGGCGCTTCCGGCGCCATGCCACCGATTCTGGGCTGGGCTGCGGTCAACAATGTAGTCGGCCCGGAAGCGCTGATCCTGTTTCTCATCATCTTTGCCTGGACCCCGCCGCACTTTTGGGCGCTAGCGCTCTACCGTCGCAAGGAATACGAAAAGGTCGGCATGCCCATGCTGCCGGTTACGCACGGCGAGGAATTCACGCGACTGCACATACTGCTGTATACCCTGATTCTGTTCGGTGTTGCACTGATGCCCTACGGTTACGGTATGAGCGGCCTGATTTACCTGGCCGCGTCACTGCTGCTCAACACGGTATTCATGGTTTATGCCATCAAACTGTATCGCAGCTATTCGGACGACTTGTCGCGCAGCATGTTTCGTTATTCCATTCTCTATTTAAGCTTGCTATTTGCAGCTCTGCTGATCGACCATTACTGGTATTTTGCGCTGTAATCGGTTTTCGTAAAGCTGCCGGGACGCTATAATAGGCGCTGCATCGGGGTGTAGCTTAGCCTGGTAGAGCGCCGCGTTCGGGACGCGGAGGCCGGAGGTTCGAATCCTCTCACCCCGACCATCTTGTGATTTGTCTAAAGAAGTCTGTACTGAAGCCGCCTGTTATTGAAACGAAAAGCCCTGAAATTTTTCAGGGCTTTTTTGTACGTGCAATGCCAGTCCTGGCATTTTCTGCCGGTTCCGGAAAATTAAGGCCCCGGATTTCCGATTGCAGCAAGGGTCTGTTTTCCCAAGGGAGTTATCCTGTAGATTGTTCTTGGTGCAATCAATGGGAAAACCATGCTAGTAACCTCTTCGATCATCCCTTTTGAGATCAGGTGAATTACAGGTTGCGGCTTCAAAAAACCGTGTTCCAAATGCCCTCTGTCGATCAGTCGCAGATAGCTCAACTCTGCCTCTGAAATATGCAATTCATTCATGATGACCATTCGATGTGATTAACATATTCCTGCGCTCAAAGGTTTATTCTGGAACCAAGCTCAATGACGCTGTTGCTCGGAATCCTGAAATAATTAACAACACTGCCGGCATTTCTGGACATCGTTGAGAACATTGCGTCACGCCACTTGGGCATGACTCCCTTGCTTGAAGGCACTATGGTTTCTCGGCTGACGAAATAGGATGTGGTAAATGGATCGATCTCGACTTCACTGATGGCACAATTCGCCAACTCCCGCGGTATGTTCGGCCTATCCATGAATCCGTAATGGATGATGATCTGCCAGAATCCTTCGCCGACCTTGCTGGTGACCAATCGATCTTCCGGTTTGACCCAGGGAATATCCTCAAACACCACGGTTACAACCAGATTGCATTGGTGAATGACATGGTTGTGCTTCAGGTTGTGTAACAGTGCTTGTGGCGCCATTTGCGCATCGGAGACCATAAACACAGCTGTGCGTGGCACTTTGGGCAAATCCTGGGTTGAAATAAGCTTCACGAACTCGTCCAGCCTGGGTTCGTCGGCTCGCATCCTCTCCATCAGCAATTCGCGTCCTTGTTTCCATGTCCACATCATGATGAGCAACACGGCCCCGAGTGCCACCGGGAACCAGCCGCCACTGATGAACTTGATGGAGCATGAGACGAACAATACGAGGTCGATCAGGATAAAGAAGCCCGTGGCAGAAACCGAAAGCCATAACGGGTAATGCCATTTATATCGGATGACATAGAACGTGAGGATGGAAGTGATCAGCATCGTGCCGGTAACCGCTATGCCATAGGCCGAGGCCAGGCCCGATGAACTACCGAAAGTAAGAATGGCGATCAGGACGGAAGCCATGAGCAACCAGTTGATGAAAGGCAGATATATCTGCCCGGCCTCATTGGGCGAGGTATGGATAATCCGCATCCTGGGGAGCAAACCGAGTTGCATGGCCTGTTGCGTAATCGAAAAAGCTCCGGAGATGACTGCCTGGGAGGCAATGATGGTGGCGATGGTGGCCAGTATTACGACCGGAATCATCAATGGTTCCGGGAAGGAAAGATAGAACGGATTTTCAACGGCAGCCGGGTTGGCAAGCAATAGCGCCCCTTGGCCAAAATAATTCAGCGCAAGACCGGGCAGCACGAGCACCGACCAAGCCAAACGAATCGCAGGTTTGCCGAAATGTCCCATATCCGCGTAGAGCGCTTCGGCTCCAGTCACTGCCAACACAATGGTGCCGAATGCAAGCATCACGCCTGCTCCCCGGGCTATCAGAAAATCGAAAGCATATACAGGATTCAACGCTGCCAGAATGGCGGGATTCTGGATGATATGCGAGATGCCGATGATGCCCAGGACAGCAAACCAGATCATGATGATCGGGCCAAAAAGTTTTCCCACCGTGCTTGTGCCGAAACTCTGCAGCGAGAACAGCGCAATCAGGATGCCCATGGAGATGGGGATGACGTATTCGGCCAGCGAAGGCGCCGCGATTTGCAGCCCTTCGACTGCTGACAGAACCGAGATGGCAGGCGTAATGATGCTATCGCCATAGAAAAGCGCAGCTCCGATGGCGCCGATCAGGAGCAAGGTTCCTTTTCTTTTTTTGTTCCCCGCTGCGGATGATATCGCCAGGGCGGCCAGTGCCATGATGCCGCCCTCGCCGCGATTGTCGGCTCTGAGAACGAGGATGACATATTTGAGTGTGACGACCAGCATGAGCGCCCAGAAAACAGAGGAGATGGCACCCAGAATATTCGGTGTCGTCAGCAGGATGCCGGTATGCTCCCCGAAAATCTCCTTGATCGTATAAAGGGGGCTTGTGCCGATATCTCCGTATACCACGCCGATTGCGCCAAGTGACAGTGCTGCCAGTGAGCTGTTTCTGGTGTTCTCTGATGCCATGTTTCG
>DLMX01000001.1:0-16694 GCA_002479405.1 Methylophilaceae bacterium UBA7525 | reverse complement strand
CTAATTGGCTGCAAGACGGTAACCGATTCCAGCCTCGGTCAGTATGAATCTCGGTGAGGCGGGGTTTTTCTCGATCTTGGCTCTCAGTCTTCCCATGTGGATACGCAGATAATGGGTTTCATCGCCATACTCTTCTCCCCAAACGGTCATCAACAGTTGACGATGTGTGAAGATCTTGCCCGGCATTCCGGCAAGTGTGGTCAGCAGTTTGAACTCGAGCGGGGTCAAGTGCAGTGGTTCTTCATGTAGTGTGACCAGGTTGCTCGCCAGATCAACCACCAGCCCTTCGAGTGAATAGACATGATCACGCAGTGTCATCATTGTCGCGTGTCGCAGAGCAACCTGGACTCGGGCAAGCAACTCCTGAATGCCGAATGGTTTGGCCAGGTAATCGTCCGCACCAAGATTGAAACAGGCAACCTTTTCCTGTTCTGACTGCCTTGCCGACAGTACGATGATGGGGATATCGGAATATTCGCGAACCTGTCTCAGCAGTTCCTTGCCGTCACCATCCGGCAGTTCAAGATCCAGGATCATGAGCTGAGTTTTTTTCGTCTTGAGAGATTGCAGTGCCTGTTCGATATTGTGTGCAATGGCCGTATCCAGACCGAGGCCCATCAGGCTGGAAGCGAGGAACTGACTAATTGCCTTGTCGTCCTCAACAATCAGGGCTCGATTCCTGGTGTTCATTCTGGAACTTTCGCCATATCAGCGGGGAAGCACAAACTGACGCATGAGCCGACAGGCTTGCGTGCGTCTATCCGTAACTCGGCATGATGTTTACGCGCGACAACTGAGGCAATCGCCAGACCCAAGCCAAAACCACGTTTCCGTTTATCTCGGTAGCTAGCGAATTTGCCGATACTTTCTGTATGGAACTCTTCCGGGAAACCCGGCCCTTCGTCCAATATGCTGATATTCAGGCGTCCGTCTTCGCTGTGCACTCGCACAATCACCGGAGAACTCTCCGGTTGCACCGCAAGGGCATTTTCGATCAAATTCATGAGCGCCTGCGTCAGTAATGTGGCGTTTCCCCTGATCAGGCTTGAATTGTCGAGAATCTCGGGTTTGACTCGATGTTCCAGTCCTCGTGCCCGATAACGCATCATCAGGATGCCAACGATCTCCTCCGGCGACTGCCAATCGAGTTCGATCGGTTTGGCTTCATTGGCCTCGAGATGCACGAGTGAAAGGACATTCTCGGTGGAACCGGCAAGATGCTCCGCTTCTGAAAGAATGGATTCGAGCAGTTCTTTCGCTTCAGGCGGGATGGTGGAATTCCATTGGCTCAGTAAAGTGCCTGTGGCGCCGATGATGCCTGTCAGCGGAGTGCGCATGTCATGCGAAATCGAAGCGAGCAAGGTGTTGTGAATCGATTCCTCATGTGCCCGCAATTCGGCTTGTCTGGCGCGTTCCATGTTGCACAGTCTATGGTAGGCGGTCGATAGCTGGTCCGTAATGGCGCGGAAGTCCTGAGCCAGATTCTCGCTCTCGGCGTCGGCACCGCCAATCAACAGCACCGGAGATTTGCTCGGTAAACGCTCGAATGGAATGATCCAGTTTTCAATTTCCGGCCAGTTATCGGTTCCGGGACCAGCCATCTTTCCGTTGTTGGCAGCCCAAGTGATGGCATTTTGGCTCACCGGACTACGCATTTTTCCTGCCTGATGGAGGATGGAATAAGCGTTTTCTTTTGTTTGTGCAATGGCCACGGGTTTGTTGAAGGCCTTGTGAATTAATTCGCAGCTGGTTGCAAATAGAGAATCGATTGAATGGGAGGCGGCTATTTCTTCAGCCAGGGTCTTGGAAAATTCTGCCCGCTTGCGCGCCAAGTCGGATATTTCACTTTCTTGTCGAAGTTTTCTGATCAGCGTGCTGATAACAATTGATGTAATCAGAAATCCCACCAGTGCGGCCCATGATGCGAGTTCTGCCACCTCCCATGTATATAAGGGTTCTACGAAGAAAAAATTGATAATCAGAAAAGCACATGCGGCTGCAATCAGGCCGAAAGGAAATCTGAGGTAATAGGTTGTGAGGACGACCAGTATGAGAAAACCGGACACCACGCCGGCAAGTCCGAGATGACTGGCGTATTCATGATTCAAGTATGTCACCAGAATCACTAAAAGAAGCAGCCCGGAGGCTTGGTACAAATATGGGTGCCGCATCACTCAATTCTGCATGTCGATAGCAAGCTGCATCCTTGTTGGGAATGGTTAAAATTGCGCTGCCGGACAAGATTAACCTTGTCCGGAGAACTTCACAATATAAGCCGGATCAGCTGAGTGGTAGATGGCAAGGCGCTTATGGAAAAAATGTGGTCTGGAAACGGGGCTGGCTCATTCTAACCCCATTTAGGCCTTTACTTTATAACAGATTTTTAAACCAGTATGTTTTTGAAAATTGATTGAAGTGAAAAGGTGAAAATAATTCACATCCGTTCATTAAACTTGACGATATGTGGCACTCGAAATACTAGTTTTTTTAATTACGGATATGTGCAGGATTACTCAGGCTTATGCATTGCAATTACAGCGGTTTGAATTGCCTCTGCGATTTCTTTTGCGAGTTTTTCATCCTCAACTGCACGTGCCAGTGTGACGCCTCCCGTCAGCATGGCAAGACTGACCCATGTTTTATCCATTGCGCTTTGTTCCTTGCTGCCACTTGGCTCCTTGACGCCACTTGCTAGATTCGCGATCTTGAGCAACTCGGTTTGAAATTGAGTACGCAACTCATCGTCAGAACGTCCTATCTCAGGTGTCAAGCTTTGTAGCGCGCAGCTTTCGGCCAGGTCGCAGGTGCGCTTCTGGTTCATGTAAAAAGTTGCGAATGCCTGCCACCATTTGTTTCCGTACTGCTGCTGCAGCCCGGTTATGGCCGCACTCACTTCGCTGAGACCAGAGGCAATGGCGGCTGAGAATGCGGCCCGTTTTGAATCAAAGTGGCCGTAGAAGGCACCTGATGTAACACCAGCTTCCTTTGCCAATCCATCAACTCCAATGCCGGTATAGCCGCCTTTTCGAAAACAGCGCCCTGCGGCAGCAATAATGCGATCGCGCGTCTGTTCTTTTTGATCAACTTTGTACCTGGCCATATCCACTCCAATCCCAATCGGCACAATTATATCAATGAATAACGTTCGTTACACTTGACAACATAACGACCGTTATCTTAAATTCACATAACGGTCGTTATTTAACTGCCGTCAACAATGCAGGTACTTTTAAATAGGAGATATAACAATGCCGATTCAAATTATCGCAACCGAGGGAATATTTACTGAAAGCGCTGAGAAGGAGATGTTCGAGGCTGTCACTAAATCGTTTCTGAAACATCATGACCTCATCGGAAACAAATTCATGACGCCTAACGTGATTGGGGAAATTACTGTCGTTCCGCAAGGGCGAACGTTTGCCGGCGGCAAGCCGGACAACATTGCCATCATCGAGTTAAAAGCACCGTCGTTCGCACTCACTTCGCAAGAACAAAAACAATCGTTTGTTAGGGAGGTGACGGAAATTGCCCTGAAAGCCTCCAACGGAATGGTTTTGCGTGAGCGTGTTTACGTCAACATGGTGTATGCGGTTGACGGCCTGTGGGGTATAGGTGGACGCGCATTTACCAATCAGCAACTGGGGGAGGCTATTGCCGGTAAAAGTGACAGCTAACTGGATAGTGTAAACACGAAACAGGTGAGGCCGTGAATGGCCTCACACATAAGAAGAAATTTTTCAGGAAATTATAAATAACCTAACAGACTAAGGAAACAGCATTCATGCAACCGCTGTAATGGATGTGGGTGATCGTCATGGGAAGGCTGATATTGGAGAATATCAGCCTTCATTGATTTTGGCGCGCCCGGCGGGAGTCGAACCCACGACCTTCGGCTTCGGAAACCGACACTCTATCCAACTGAGCTACGGGCGCATAAGAAACTGAAGCAGCGGCGAATTATAGCAAACGCCTGCCAGCTTGTCCTTTTGTCTATTCGGCCTTATCAGTATAATCAGGGTTTCGCAAACGTTTAGGCATTTTTATCATGAGTGACCAGCACCACGATTTTCCCAAAACTACGGTTTCCCAGGTTGTGCTAGCTACAGTTGGCGGCCTGTTGGCACCGCTTCTGGTGATTTTTCTGATTGTTAAATTAGTGATGGGTATCAACGATAACCATATCCCGGATGAAGCGCCGGAAATCGCACAGGCCAAGGCTGAGGAACGCATTGCTCCAGTTGCAGAGGTGGATGTGGTGGCTGTAGATGCAGTCAAGGTGACATTGTCCGGCGATGTAGTTTATCAGCAGAATTGTCTGGCATGTCACGGCAGCGGTGCGATGGGTGCGCCGATGTTCGGCGACAAGGGTGCCTGGTCGCCTCGCATTGCACAGGGCTATGAAACACTGGTCAAGCATGCGATCGAAGGTATCCGCATGATGCCGGCAAAAGGCGGCAATGCGAATCTGAGTGATGCGGAAGTGGCGAATGCCGTGGTTTACATGGCCAATGAGGCCGGTGCCAAATTCAAGACGGCTGAAGCGGAAACGCCGGTTGCAGCAGCACCTGCCGCTGAAGTTGAGGAGGTGGTGGAAGCTCCGGCAGCGGTTGTTGAAGCCGCTCCCGCTGAGCCGGTTGCAGCTGCGGTTAATGGTGGGGCACAGACTTACAAAGCTGTCTGTGCCATGTGTCATGATTCCGGTCTGATGGGCGCCCCCAAGCCGGGTGATAAGAGTGCCTGGGCATCGCGTATTGCACAAGGCAAGGACACGCTGATTCAACACGCCATTCAGGGTATTCGCATGATGCCGGCCAAGGGCGGTAACCCTTCTCTCAGCGATGACGAAGTGGCGCAGACAGTGGTCTACATGGCTAACCAGAGTGGCGCAAGTTTCTAACTTTTTGTTTGATATCCGCAGCCGGTCGTCCTGGCCGGTTGCAGCAATTTTCAAGTAAGTCATGGCAACCTATGCAATCGGCGACATTCAGGGTTGCTTTCATTCATTTCAGAATCTGTTGAAGCTAATCGGGTTTCGGCCTCAATCAGATCGTCTTTGGCTGGTCGGCGACATCATAAATCGTGGCTCTGCCTCGCTGGAGATGCTGCGCTGGGTCTATGAACATCAGGATGTCTTGGTCATGGTGCTGGGCAATCATGATTTGCACACGCTTGCAGTCGCCGAAGGTTTCGTGTCGCAGCACAAGAGCGATACGCTGCAGCCATTGCTGGATGCGGTCGATGCAGACCGGCTATTGACCTGGCTGCGACATCAGCCACTTGTGCATCAGGCACAAGGTTTTCTGATGGTGCATGCCGGTCTGTTGCCACAATGGAGTGCAGAGGATGCCCTGCGTTTGGCGGGTGAAGTGGAATCGGCGTTAAGAAGTGACGGCTATCGCGATTATCTTGCCCGCATGTACGGTAATCAGCCGCTGCATTGGCATGAGTCGCTACAGGGCATGGATAGACTGCGGCTGATCACCAACGTCATGACACGTATCCGTACCTGCACGCCAGCGGGTGAGATGAATCTTGGATTCTCAGGCACGGTGTCGAATATCCCGGCCGGCTATTTGCCATGGTTCGATGTGCCGTACAGGAAGTCTGCCGACACGACGATCGTGTTCGGCCATTGGTCGGCGCTAGGCCTGCAGCAACGGCCTGATCTTTATGCCCTGGATACAGGTTGCCTGTGGGGTGGCAAATTGACCGCCATGCGACTGGAAGACCGGGCCATCTATCAGGTGCCATGCGCCGTGGAAGACTCACCGTTGCAGATTTGAATTGCCGATGATGATCTCCCTGGTCATCAATGTCAGGTTTCTGCGGTCGTAATCGGCTGCAATGATCGGCTCGGCAAATCTCAGCACCACCGTTGCCTGCCTTTGCCGGATGACGTTGCGCATCGATTCGATCAGGCTCATTTCTCCCCAGTAGGACATTTCCGTATTGATCCCATTCTTCGCATCGGGATAGTGAATGCTGAACGGACGTACTTCGGAATTGGCTTCTATCGCAGCCTGTAGCAGGCTGCTCTTGAACGGCTTGATCTCGGTGCCGTCAGTGGTCGTGCCTTCGGGGAAAAAGCAGACGCAATCGCCAGCCTGCAGCGCTTTTCTGGTGGTGTCGACAATCTTGCCGGCTTCGTGGCGTTTTTCCCGGTCAATGAACAAGGTATTCACTCGTGTGGCAAAGAAGCCGAATACCGGCCATTGCCTGATCTCGGACTTGGCAATGAACCTGGCGCTGTGAATGCTGTTCAGCGCGTGAATATCCACCCAGGAGATATGATTGGCGACAAACATGGTGTTGTGCAGTGCTTGCTGCGGTACAACGCCTTCAGCGACCACCCTGATGTTAAGCAGGTTCAGCAGTGAAGCGGACCAGCGGCTGATTGCCCGGCTACGCTGTTGTGGATCGAGTCTGGGTAGAATGATACCTGCAACAAAAACGCCGTATAGCGTGTGCAACGCCATACGGCTTGTGCGGAACAGTTGGGTGGGTATGGAGGCGTGTTTTTTCTGCAAGGTTATTTCATGAAATGGCTGGCATAACGCCTGTTGAGTCGTGATAAAGGTAACATAATCAGCATGTCGGCGGTATTGAAATCAGGATCCCATGCCGGTTCGCCGCAGATATAGGCGCCGAGTCGCAGGTAGCCTTTGATTAGAGGCGGGCAGGGCACATCCGCAGAGGAATCGAGGCTGTCAAGAGGCAGCGGGCAACGTGGGAATACACGGTATTCTACTGGTGACAGATGGTTGTCCTGTAGCCGCCGGTAGAGACTGGCTGCCATGTGTCCGCCATCTGTCATGCCGACGCTGCCGCAGCCTATCATGTATTCATAACGGTTCATCTGCATGTATTTGGCGAGGCCGGCCCAGAGCAGGGTGATGGTGCCGCCATGCCGGTAATCCGGATGTACACAGGCGCGGCCGACTTCCACAGTGCGGTCAAACAGATGCGCCAGACGACTGAGGTCGAATTCACCTGAAGAATAGTAACCGCCGGCTTCATTCGCCATGGCCGGGCTGAGTATGCGGTATGTGCCGACCACTTCGTTGCTGTTGCTTTCGCGGATAAGCAGGTGATCGCAGAAGGCATCGAAGCCATCGCGATCGTAACCATCGCGGCTGGTCAGGCGTGCCCCCATTTCTTCGGCAAATACCTTGTAACGCAAGCGCTGCGCCTCTGCGACTTCTGAAGGGTTGCGGGCAAAGCTGAAGCTGAGGTGACTTGGCTCCTGGGCCAAGTCGAGCGAAATACGCTGTTCTAGCATTTGATCTTCCTTGACTGGATTTAGACGAGGAAGACTTTACGAATTGTTGGTGACAGGACGGTTACAACAAGTTGAAGCTTCGGTGACTGCTAGCGGAGCAGTCACCGTGCTGGAGAGTTTGAAACTTTAATGCGTTACCCGGGTTGTGCCGCCGGATTCAACCAGGCGCACCCGTTCGCCCGGATGGAACTGTTCATCGGCCTCTTGTACAACGGCGACCATGCTGCCGTTATCCAGTTTGACCGTGATCTCCAGGCCGTCTTTTCTGGTCAGGCCTTCTTCAGCCGCGGCACCAGCCAGACCGCCGACCACGGCGCCGACTACAGCTGCAGCTGCCGAACCACGACCATGCCCGACTGAACTGCCGGCGATGCCGCCGACTGCGCCGCCGGCCACTGTGCCGACCGGCGATTTGGTGCCCTCGATTCTGACCGTGCGAACGCTTTCGACGACGCCCATGCGTATGGTCTGTGTCTTGCGTGCTTCATCACGGCTGTAAACGCTGCCGGATTGTGAGCTGGCACAGGCAGCGAGAAAGACTGACAGTATCAGAAGAACGAGTAAGCGACTGATTTTCATGGTTTAACTCCTGCAAGTTAGGAAAATACTTAACCCAGGTTGATCTTTTCGTTAAAGGCCTTTTCGTACTTGGCCTCGATTTCCTGGCGGCTGGGCTGATGGTTCTGGCCACCGCGGCTGGCGATCTTGATGGCGCCCATGACGGCAGCCAGTTTGCCGCTTTGTAACCAATCCCAGCCTTTCGATATCCCGTACAGAAGGCCGGCACGGTAAGCGTCGCCGCAACCGGTCGGATCGACCAGTGCATCTGCAACAACGCATGGCACATCGATACGTTGACCTTCAGCATGGATAGTTGAGCCCTTGGCGCCTTGGGTGACGATCAGCGCCTTCACTTTTGCGGCCAACGCTTCAAGCGTTAGATGGGTCTTTTCCTGCAATAGTTGCGCTTCATAGTCGTTGACGGCGAGGTAGTCCGCTTTTTCGATGAAATCCAGCAGTTCATCACCCGAGAACATCGGCAGTCCCTGGCCCGGATCGAACAGGAATGGAATGCCAGCCTCCACGCATTCGCGGGCATGCTGGAACATGCCGTCGCGTCCATCCGGCGCGATGATAGCCAGTGAAACATCCCTGGCGTCCTTGACGCTGTTGAGATGTGACTGTTGCATGGCGCCCGGGTGGAAGGCGGTGATCTGGTTGTCGTCGAGGTCTGTGGTGATGAAGGCCTGTGCCGTGTAGCTGTCATCAATCACCTTGATATGAAGGTCGGTGATGTCGTTCTGCGCCAGCCATTGCGTGTAGGTTGAAAAATCGTTGCCGGCTGTTGCCATGATCAGCGGTTTGCCATTGAGTAGGCGCAGGTTGTAGGCGATATTACCGGCCGTGCCACCGAATTCGCGTCGCATTTCCGGCACGAAGAAGCAGACGTTCAGTATGTGCAGTTTTTCCGGAAGCAGGTGGTTCTTGAATTGGTCCTGGAACACCATGATGGTGTCAAAGGCGAGGGAGCCGCAGATAAGAGTGTTCATGTGGCGATAATTGCAAAAGTAAAACGGCATTATCCGTAGCCATCTTGCCGGAAGCAAGTAAAACGGCCATAAATCAGGACTTCAGCGCGTCGTCGATCAGGATCTTTGCCGCCTTCTTGGCGTATTTGATGCTGCCGGAGCCTCGGCGCATATGTTCCGCCTGCATGGCGCCCTCTATCAGCAGGGAAAGCTGCAGCGAAAGACCCTCATGGTCGGCGACACCGGCATCTTTTGCCAGTAGCGACAGATAGGCGCGAAACGCCTCTGACTGCTCGGCCGAGAGGCGATGGATGGCATTGGATTCTTCTGGAAACTCTGCGGAGGCCTTGAGAAAGGCCATGCCCTGGTAGTCAGGAGAGTTGACCCATTCTTCCATGAAGTCAAAAAGCTTCCGCAGTTTTTCTGTGGGTTTCTTGCTGTGATTGCTTAGTTTCTCGCTGAGCCATAGCTGGAAGTCCTGATGGCCTTTCCTCAACACTTCGAGAATCAGAATTTCTTTTGAGGTGAAGTGCTTGTACAGCGTCATTTTGGTCGTGCCTGCGACGGCGACGATGGTGTCTACGCCGGTGGAGTTGATGCCGCGCGTATGGAACAGATCGGACGCGACATGCAGGATTTTTTGTTTAAGCAATGACATGAAGAAAGTGTAGCGGAACTGCAGCAAAAAATATACAGGATGGTATAGATATGTTGAATGCTGATGCGACAGGGAAAAAAGGCATTTACGTGTTCAGGGTTTTATGGACGCGATGATTCATGTAGATTACTGCTGCCTGATAATTTCAGGATTTCTGTTAATCCAACCATAAAGAGGTATTAGATGAATAGATTGTTTGCAGCAATGTTGTTGTCCGTCCTGCCCATGATGGCCACCGCCGCTATTGATGAAACCATCCGCCTGAAAGAATCGGTCGAGATCAATTCCCCGGCAGACAAGGTCTGGAGCATCGTTGGCAATTACGGCGATATGAGCTGGCATCCAGCCATTGCCAAGACGGAGGTTAATGAGGGTAAGGCGGATGAAGTCGGCGCGAAGCGTACACTGACCTTCAAGGATGGTGGTGGTGTCAAAGAGACGCTGACCGGTTACGATGCCGAACGCATGCTGATGAAATATGAAATTACCGAAGGTACGTTGCCGGTGCGTGACTATGGCGCCAATATTCGCGTGGAATCTGCCGGTGATGGCAAGAGTGTTGTCACATGGCGTGCTGCGTTCTTCCGCAAGGATCCTGCCAGCCCGGGCGCTCCCGGTCAGGATGACGCTGCAGCCAAGACTGCAATTGAAGGGGTTCTCAAGTCCGGACTTGAAAACCTCAAGAAGGTTGCCGAGTAATGCTGCCAAGGCATGAAAAGTATTGAAAAAGGCGCTGAGGCGCCTTTTTTATTGGCTTCGACCAAGCTGGGTGTTTCAGCTGACACTGTTCTTCATCAGCATCGGCGTGTAATCGCAGCGTACCGATTGCATCAACCGGTTGGCTACTTCCTGTACTTTGATGTCGTTCGTGATGTCACCGTGCACTACATACTGCAGGTAAATGCCTTGTTCCTTTTCAGCAATCAAGAGCGCTTCGGGGAAATGGCAACGACCTTCACGCATTTTTTCACGGTTGGAAATCATTTTGGAGAGGCGCATGGGGTTGTCGCTGGATAAAATTACTTGAGGTTTTTGTGCTTCTGGCAACTGGCTGGTCTTGGCTTCGCCTGATGTGGACGGTAACAGTGTATTGCTGAGCATCATGCTGCTGACGCCAAACAGCAGAAAGACGCTGGCTGCCATTGCATAAACATGACTATTACGGCTGAAGCGGTTTTTGCGCTGCGCAGCGATCAATGCTCTAGCAGCAATCCGGACATGCTGGAGTGCCTGACTTTCTGGCTGGACAAGCTGTTTCCTTTTTGCATCCGTCACCATGAACAGCAGTTGCCGGGCAAATGCATCAGGTTGGTGGATTTTCCAGGATTTTGCCAGCCGCGTCAGGTATTGCAGGATGATTTGCTGCTCTGTTTGTTGCAGTTCTGCATCTGGTAACCGGCCCAGAGTGTCTAGTACATGGTCGAGCTGATCAACCGGGGTTTTTCCTGAGCTCTGCAGCTGACTGATCAGTTTATGAGTATCGTTCATCGACAGAATCTCTAAAAGGGCTTCAGTACCGCAAGCAGTACGACGGCAAACAGGACGAGCACCGGGATTTCATTGAACCAGCGGTAGAACACATGACTGTAGCGATTGCGGTCGGCGGCGAACTGCCGCACCAGCCAGCCGCAGTAGAGGTGGTAGGCGACCAGTATCGCAACCAGCGCCGTTTTCAGGTGCAGCCAGCCGCCTGCGAAGCCATAACCGAACCAGAGCCAGAAGCCGAAGATGAGGGCAAGTACGCCCAAGGGTGTCATGAAGCGATAAAGCTTGCGTTCCATGAGCTTCAGTTGTTCCTGTGTAGCGCGATCCTTGACCATGGCGTGGTTGACGAAGAGACGCGGCAGATAGAACAGCCCGGCGAACCAGGAAACGACGAAGATGATATGCAGCGACTTGATCCAGAGCATGTGGGGTTCCGGTTTCCTGCGATCAGGAGCCAATGGCCAGTTGGTTGTTGAGCAGTGTGTGCAGGGCGGCGAAATCCAGTTCGCCGATGATGCGGCGAATCACCTTGCCCTGTTTGTCCAGAATGAAGGCCGTCGGCGTCACGCGTACATCGTTGAAGCTGGCCGCAATCTCGCCGTAGCTGTCATGCACGACCGGGAATGGCAGCGCGTTCTTCTCGGTATAGTTCAGCACATGGTTTGGCGGGTCATAGGACATGGCGACGGCGATCAGCTCAAAGCCTTTATCCTTGTAGTCGTTGTAAGTCCTGATCAGATCCGGCATCTCCTTGATGCAACCGGGGCAATCCGTTGCCCAGAAATTGACCAGCACGACCTTGCCCTGCAGTTCGGATAGTTTGATCTGTTTCCCGGCAATCGTTGTGAATGTGATTTCCGGCGCCTGATCCTTGCTGTTGACCGACAGCAGCCAGAATCCCAGCAATGCGATGAGCGCTACCGGGATCAGATAGCGGCGGATATGTTTGAAAATCGATGTCATGGTCTGATTGAGTTCATGCTTTCTTCAAGGTTGTGGAATTGTGGTGGTTTTCATCGAACTTGTCACTTGGATTCGTCACTCGGATTTGCCATCATATTCATCTGATTGTCGCCTTAATAACCCTACTGCCAACCGCTCATTGCTTGAGTTTTCGCATGATATAATTTGACTTTAATTCAGCATACCCTGCATATGACTTCCCGCTTACGCGAAATTCCCTACAACTACACTTCTTATTCTGACCGCGAAATCGTCATTCGATTCCTTGGCGAAGAAATCTGGGACGTTCTGAACGAACTGCGCGACGAGCGCAAGACCGGTCGTTCTGCACGCATGCTGTTCGAGGTGCTGGGGGATCTCTGGGTGGTTTCGCGTAATCCCTACCTGCAGGACGACCTGCTTGCCAACAAGAAGCGCCGCAAGGCGCTGATCGATGCCTTGCATCATCGCATCAAGGCGATTGATGAGCGCAGTAACGGCAATGCCAAGGTGCTGAAGCTGGTGATTGCGGCACGCAAGGCGGTTGCCGAATTTGAGAATGACTTCCGTCATACCGAGAACCTGCGCAAGAAGACCATGGCCCGGCTGGGCAGGATCACCCGCAAGGACAATATCCAGTTCGATGGTCTGGCCCGTGTTTCGCATGTGACCGACGCCACGGACTGGCGCGTGGAGTATCCTTTTGTCGTCGTCAATCCGGATACTGAGGAAGAGGTCGCGCCCATCGTCAAGGCGCTGATCGAGCTTGGTCTGACCATTATCCCGCGCGGAGGCGGTACCGGTTACACCGGCGGTGCCGTTCCGCTGACCAAGCTGTCGGCCGTGGTCAATACGGAAAAACTGGATACCTTGGGCCGTGTGGAAATGGTCACGTTACCGGGCGTCGGCCGTCAGGTGGCGACCATCCGTTGTGGTGCCGGCGTGGTGACGCGTCGCGCGATGGAAGCCGCTTCGGATGCCGGTCTGGAATTTGCCTGCGACCCCACTTCGGCCGATGCCTCCTGTATCGGCGGCAACGTGGCCATGAATGCCGGCGGCAAGAAGGCCGTGTTGTGGGGTACGGCGCTGGACAATCTCGCTTCATGGCGCATGGTGACGCCGGACGCCACCTGGCTGGAAGTCGAGCGGCTCGATCACAATCTGGGCAAGATTCACGATATTCCGGTGGCACGCTTCAAGATCAGCCGTTACGACCTTGACGGCAAGACCCTGCAATCCGAACCGGAAATTCTCGAGATTCCCGGCCCGAGTTTCCGCAAGGTCGGCCTCGGCAAGGACGTTACCGACAAGTTCCTGTCCGGTTTACCTGGCATTCAGAAGGAAGGTTGCGATGGTTTGATCACGTCCGCGACCTTCATCCTGCACCGCATGCCCAAGCATGTGCGCACGGTATGTCTGGAGTTTTTCGGCCATGTGGCGCTGGCAGTGCCGGCCATCGTCGAGATCAAGGACTACCTTGACGCACACCCGGATACCTTGCTTGCAGGGCTGGAACATCTGGATGAACGCTATCTGAAGGCGGTCGGTTATGCGACCAAGGCCAGTCGTAGCGAGCGGCCGAAGATGGTGCTGATTGCCGATATCGCCAGCGATGAGGAAGACGGCGTCGGCGAAGCTGCATCGCATATCGTGCGCCTGGCCAATGCTCGCGGCGGTGAGGGTTTCATCGCGGTTTCCGCCGAGGCGCGCAAGAAATTCTGGCTCGACCGTGCGCGTACTGCTGCCATTGCCAAGCACACCAACGCCTTCAAGATCAACGAGGACGTGGTGATTCCGTTGCCGCGTCTGGGCGATTACTCGGACGGCATCGAGCGCATCAACATCGAGCTTTCCATTCAGAACAAGCTGCAGATGGCGGTGGCGCTGGAGAACTTCCTCGAAGGTGATTTACCGCTGCTGAAGGACGAGGACGGCGAATCCAGCCCCGAGCTGCTGGAAGCCAAGCGCAAGCAGTCGCTAGAGCATCTGGTCAAGGTGCGTACGCACTGGAAGAACATTCTTGAGCATCTCGATTCGCCGGTTTCCGTGCTGGGCGAGGAGTATGCCGACCTGGCTGTGGAAAACGTCTTCCGCGCCGTACAGGAACATCAGGTGCGTGTCTCCTGGAAGCGTGAGCTGAAGCGCCCGCTCGGCATCATATTTACCGGCCGCGAGTATATGAAAATACTCGAGCGCATGGACGAGATTCACAAGCAGATACTGAAGAGCCGTGTGTTCGTGGCACTGCACATGCATGCGGGTGACGGCAACGTGCACACCAATATCCCGGTCAATTCCGACGACTACGAGATGATGCAGAGCGCACACCACGCTGTCGAGCGCATCATGAAGCTGGCGCAGAGCCTGGATGGGGTCATCTCCGGCGAGCATGGTATCGGCATCACCAAGATGGCGTTCCTCGATGACAAGACCATCGAGACCTTCGCCAAATATAAACGCAAGGTGGATCCGGAAGGCCGCTTCAACAAGGGCAAGTTGATGGCCGGTTCCGGCCTGCACAATGCCTATACGCCGTCGTTCGGCCTGCTCGAGCAGGAATCCATCATCATGGAGCAGTCGGCTATCGGCGAGATCGCCGACTCCATCAGCGACTGCCTGCGTTGCGGCAAGTGCAAGCCGGTCTGCACCACGCATGTGCCGCGTGCCAACTTGCTGTATTCGCCGCGCAACAAGATCCTCGGTACTTCGCTCTTGATCGAAGCCTTCCTGTACGAGGAGCAGACGCGCCGCGGCATTTCGCTCAAGCATTTCGACGAGTTCAACGACGTCGCCGACCACTGCACGGTCTGCCATCGTTGCGAAAAGCCGTGCCCGGTCGATATCGACTTCGGCGATGTGTCGATCGCCATGCGCAATTTCCTGCGCGAGCAGGGCAAGAAACACTTCAATCCCGGCACTGCGCTGGCCATGAGCTATCTCAACATGAAGGACCCGGCCACCATCAAGATGATGCGGGCGTTCATGGTCGGTTTCGGTTATCGCGCACAGCGGCTGGCCCATGCGGTATTCAACAAACTCGGCCTGTTGACCGCGTTCAAGAAGCGGCCGCCGGCAACCTTGGGCAAGCCCGAGATCAAGGCGCAGGTCATCCACTTCCTTAACCGGCCGATGCCGAAAGCCATGCCGACCAAGACCTCACGCGCGCTGCTGGGCATTGAGGATGACACCATGGTGCCGGTGATCCGCAATCCGCAAAAGACCAATGAGGATTCGGATGCCGTGTTCTACTTCCCGGGCTGCGGTTCCGAGCGCCTGTTCTCGACCGTCGGTCTGGCGACGCAGGCCATGCTCTATGAAGTCGGCGCCGTCACCGTGCTGCCGCCGGGCTACCTCTGCTGCGGTTATCCGCAGACCGCCTCCGGCAATCACGACAAGGGCCAGCAGATCACGGCGGAGAACCGCGTGCAGTTCCACCGCATCGCCAATACGCTGAATTATCTGGATATCAAGACCGTCATCGTCTCCTGCGGCACCTGCATGGATCAGCTGCAGAAGTACGAATTCGAGAAGATATTCCCGGGCTGCCGTCTGCTCGACATCCACGAATACCTGATGGAAAAGGGCTTGAAGATCGAGGGTGTGACAGGCGTCAAGTACATGTATCACGACCCCTGCCACACGCCGATGAAGACCTATGCGCCGCTCAAGGTTACCAATGCGCTGATGAATACCGAAGTCGCGCTGAACGACCGTTGCTGCGGCGAATCCGGTTCTTTCGCCGTCGCACGTCCGGATATCGCCACCCAGGTCAAGATGCGCAAGCAGGAAGAACTGGAAAAGGGCATGGAGAAGCTCGGTTTGACACCGGGCGCGCCGGAACAGGAAGTGAAGATACTGACTTCCTGCCCGTCATGTCTGCAAGGGTTGGCTCGCTATGGCGAGGATACAGGGGTGCAGGCGGATTACATCGTGGTTGAGATGGCGAAGCATATACTGGGTGAGGATTGGATGCAGGAGTATGTGAGGAAGGCGAATAATGGTGGGATAGAGAAAGTCCTACTGTAGTCGCTTGCGATTCTTCAAATGAAAATCGTCAGTTGGAATTGTGGTGGTGCGCTGAGAAACAAGTTGTCGGCGCTCACTGAAATTCCAGCTGACGTTTTTGTTTTGCAAGAGTGTGAAAATCCAGCGTTGTCGAAAAATGCACATTACGCTGAATGGGCGCAAAACTCCCTCTGGATTGGGAGCAATCACAACAAAGGCTTGGCTGTGGTTGCAAAAGACCACATCAGTCTGAAGCATCTGGCTTGGGACGGTCAGAATCTGGAATCCTTCATTCCCTGCCTGATAAACGATGAAACAACTTTGCTTGCGGTCTGGACAAAGCAGGCGAATTCGCCGAATTTTGCTTATATAGGCCAGTTATGGAAGTATCTACAACTGCATAAAGATAAGTTGCCTAAGTCAAAGACCCTCGTGGTAGGGGATTTGAACAGCAATAGCTGTTGGGATGAGTGGGATCGCTGGTGGAATCATTCTGACGTTGTCAGAGAGTTGCAGGAAATCGGCATATACAGTTTGTACCATCATCAGAATAGGCAATTGCAGGGAGCAGAGACGCAACCTACTTTCTACATGTATCGTAAGTTATCCAAGCCGTATCACATTGATTACGTTTTTCTTTCGGATGATTTGCTGGCTTCATCGCATTTGGAGATTGGCAAGCCGGAAACGTGGCTGGCGTTAAGTGATCATATGCCGCTCAAGGTGGATATTACGGATTTGTGATTGTCGGTCTCGCCCGACCGGCGAGGTACTTTCTTTTGCTTGTCCAAAAGAA